>JAVHVY010000481.1:0-37383 GCA_032160305.1 Actinoplanes sp. | reverse complement strand
TGCCTGGCCTGGTTGAACCGGCCGAAGTACTTTGCGGAGATCCAGTGCTTCGACTTGTTCGGGTGGCTGTGTTTAGCCCACTTGTAGGCGAGCGCCCACATATAGTTGTCCAGCGCCGTGAATATCTCGCTGGACACCACCGTCCGGTAATAGGCCGACCAGCCACGCACGATCGGATTGATCGTGCGTAACACCGCGCCGGCGCTGGCCCCACGCAGGGTCCGCATTTCGACGCGTAGCCTTTCCCGGATCCGTCTCAACGCCGCCGTGCTCGGTTTGATCAGCAGCTTGCCGTGATAGCGCCGGACGTTGAATCCCAAGAAGTCAAATCCGTCTTCAGCGTGAACGATACGAGTCTTGCCCTCGTTGAAGCACAACCCCCTGGGCGCCAGCCATGCACGCAACCGTTCCTTGACCTCCACGGCCTGTTCGCGGCTTCGGCACATCACGACGAAATCATCTGCATACCTCACCAGAACCGGGCTACCCTCCATCGCGCTTCCAGCATCTCGACCGGTCGCGAAATAGCGAACCCCAGCGGCGGTTTCCATCCCATGAAGAGCCACGTTAAACAATACGGGACTGATCACCCCGCCTTGAGGAGTGCCCTCCTCCGTTGGCGCGAACCTGCCCCGATCGACCACACCCGCCTTCAACCATTGCTCGACGAGTCCCCTTCCGGGAAACGTGCCGAGCGCCGCTATCAAACGGCCGTGGTCAATCCTGTCGAAGGCTGCCGTCAAATCGGCGTCAAGTATCCACACCCGGTGCGGGTTCTTACCATTGAGTGTGGAGTAGATCGCCCCGATCGCATCATGACAGCCACGGCCAGGCCGAAACCCATAAGATTTCGACTCGAACCGCGCCTCCCACTCGGGTTCCAGCGCATTGACCGCCAGAGCCTGAAAGGCCCTATCGACAATGACGGGAATTCCAAGGCCACGCCGTTTCGTGGTCCCCGGCTTAGGGATGTACACACGCTTCACCGGACGGGCTGTCCACGAGGCACTACGGCGCTGCACTCCATCAGCTAATTCAGCCTTTATGTGCGGGAACAGCACCACTTTCACGTCAACCCCCGCCGTCTTACGACCAGCGTTGATCTCCGTGACCCGACGCACGCTGATCAGCGCGTTGGCCCGGGACCGGAGCATCAGTTTCTGCAGGTTGCGGACCCGCTTGAGGTCCCCCGCCCGCGACGCCGTGAAGATTCTCTGACGTAAACGCCGTACCTCGTCCTCAGCCCGACGCCAATCGATCGACTGCCAGTCCGTGACGACGTCCTCCGGTCCGTTCACCACGACAACACAATCCGCACCCGCCAGCGCGGCTGCGGATGTCGACGTCGTCGTAGCGTCCAACTTGCCCTTCGGTTCCGGTGTCGTTTTTCAGTAAGTCTTCACAGGCTCACCTGACCCACGTCAGCACCCTTTCGGGTCCGGAATCCTCCGTATCCGGCCAGTTATCCGGGAGATCCTGGTGGAGGACCAGGGATTGTCTCCCGGTTTTCCTGTTTCCTTTCGGCCGCCGGCATTCGCTTCTTGGGTCATCCTGTTCCCGCTGGGGATTAGCCTTCCTCACGGTCGGCCTACCGGATCGCCGACGACCCGGACCCATCGGGGTTCCACGTTCCACACGAGTGAGACACGACCGGGGTGGGTGCCCCCTTTACCCCGAGGCGGCGGTGTCCACCTGGACGGAGTGACCTCTACCATCCAGCGCCTGCCGCTTCTCAACGGCCAGCCCTGCACCCCACTACCACATTCCATCGGCGAGGCTTGGGATCACGAGGCATCATCGGGGGTTCATTTGCATTCACCCGTCCGGTCTTCCCCTGGCCTGTAATTCCCGGATGGAACGGGAACCCTTGGGCTTGACTCCTGAGCTTCACACCCCGCCGTTACCAGCAACGCATGTCAAGAGAGGGGACGGGTCATCGGACACGGACCCGGGATTACACCATCAGCAATAGCTGAACCTCCAAGCGGTAAATCCACTCAAACTCGTGCGACTTCGTGTCGCACGGTCGCCCTCCCAGTGCCCCGGCACCTGCCGGTCTTCGACCTCGGCGGGACGTTCGTCGAGGTAGTGGGGCTCGCGGATGCGAGGAGCCGGGGCCGGACGCGGTCCCGAGCGGCGTACCGGGCGACCGGTTCGCAGCCCGATCAGCTCGCGGGCCAGGGTGGACACCGGCTGGGCGTAGATCCACTGGTAGATCGCTTCGTGGGACACCCGTACAGCCTGATCGTGACGGTAGTCGCGCGGCAACCGGCCGGCGATCGACGCCGGCGACCATCCACCCTTCAACAGCTGCTTGACCACCGTCTGCAACCGTGGCGAGCGGTCGACCGCGTACGCCTTCGGCCGCTGCCGGCCGGCCTGCGCCGACTCGTCGGCGGCCACGGCCCGGTACTGCGCACGGCCGCCGTGACGGGCCACGTCCCGCGAGACCATCGACGGGTTCCGGCTGATCAGCCGGCTGATCTCCTGATATTCCAGGCCCTCAGCCAGTCCACGGGATATCTCTTCACGATCGATCAAGGTCAACATGTTGCGCACGGCGGGCATCCTGTCCCACCGACCCGTCAAGATCAAATGCTACGACTGGCTGAGCTCGCCCATGACTAGGCACTACTAGCTACGACCATAGAACCCGCGCACTCTCGGACGCCGATCCGGACACCTGGGCAAGTTCAATCGGTGGAAGCGTCCGAATCCTCTATCTCGACCGACGTGGGGTGAAACTCCGGCCGTCCCCAGGTGACAATTCGCCGGAGGTAGCGCCGAACCTCCGCAAGATCCGCACGAGGGTCCTCGATTGGGATCTCGTAGGAGACGTCATCAACGCCAGCGCGCTGGCGCCCCTTGCGGAGAGGGTGAACCTCAAAAGATTCCCTTGGAACCACACCTCCCGGACACAGCCGTACGCGCTGCGCCCACCCTGCTCTGACACCGAATACGATTCCCCCTCTGGCCAGTTACTGACTTCAGGGTAGTCGTTACGGCGAAGATCACATTGGAAGAAGAAGTCCTGCCCGTCGTCATCGGTCGACTCCGAAACGCCGACCAGAAGAAGTGGCGACTCGTCCTCGATGCCGACTTCCCTTGCAACAAACGAGATCATCTGGGTCGATTTTCTGAAAGCTAAAGTGGCGACTCATAGTTCAGTCGATCTCTGCGGGCATGGGAGTGAACTGATGCCGGGGGCCCGGGAAGTAGTTCTCTAGATACTCCAGCGATATCGCTCCGGTCAGTACTTCGTAGAGGCAGGCGCTCGCGTTCATGTCGAAGTCGTGCCAGCCTTCCATGTCCGCGTCCACGAACACCACGCCCCACTGCTCCGGTGGAACATCTGGCACCAGGTGCCAGAGGAACCAGTTCTCCTCGACTGAGGCGAAGGCCAGTAGCCGATGGCCGTCGGCAAAGTATCGCTCGGGCAGATCGACGTACTCCCGAAACGTAGCCCACGCCTCGTCCCGGTCACGGACGATTTGAGCCAGGTCGACGTAGAGGTTGTCGGGCTGCGGACCGTAGATTCGCAGCCAGTCGTCCACCACGCCAGCACCGATCCGCTCGATGAGCTCCCGGTAGTCGGCGGGGATTGCTGCACCGACGGCCACCTCGGTGGCTTGCCAATCCAGCGGCGGTCGCCGGCGTTCCCCGTCTAGCAACTCATCGAGCAGGTCAACGTAGAGGCTCACATCAGTACCTTACGTTCAGGATGGTGATGAACAGCATGAGAGGGTCCGGGCCGGAACCGGTGGCCTGGAGGGTGATGCCGAGGGCGCGTGGATCGGTTCCACGGTAGATTGGCGTCGCCCGGAATTCTACGTTTTGTTTGCCGTCCCTCACCGCGTTGCGGACCTCGAACTCGAACTTGCGCATGACGGGGCTGTTGGCCTTCGCGTACATCGCGATGAAGTTGCGGGGATCCCGGTTGGAACCACCCAGCATCGCCGCGATGAGGTGGGCCCGTTGGTCGGTACTCGAGACGAACGTGGGAATCGGCTCCGCCGGATCGGGCTTGGTCTTGCCACCGATGTTGTCTGGGTTCAGGATCGCCCGCACCCCGCTGCGCTGCCCATAATTGTTGTTCGTTCCGTAGTCGACGTTCTGACCCTTTGGCCGCGGCTTGGTGCCGAAAGGATCGACTAGCGCTGTGGGCTGGTTGAAGACGTAGGTGTAGGGGTTCGCGCTTCCCGATGCGATCCCGAGTGGGTCGTGGCTGAGGAATTGCTGCTGGGTGGTCGAGTAGTAGCGGGCCCGGTAGTAGTAGAGGCCGTCGCCTTCGTCTTCGCGGCCGGTGAAGCGGGCCGGGTTAGTCTGGTCGTCGCCGGTGACGGTGGTGGTGCCGAACGGGTCGTAGGTGTATTCACCGGCGACTGTGGTGGTGTCTGCCGAGGCGATGGTGCTGCCCAGTGCGTCGGTCAGCAAGGAGCGGGTGCCGCGGGTGAACACCTCGTCGAGGCCGCCGGTCAGCAGGTTGGTTGTGGTGGTGGACTTCTCCTGTACGACGTTCTGGCCGTCGTAGGTGTACGACGTGGTGGTCCCGGCGGCGGTGCGGGTGGATCGGCGGCCGGTGCCGTCGTAGCCGTAGGTGGTGCTCTGGCCGGTCTTGGTCGCGGCCGTGAGCTGGCCCCGGGCGTTCCAGGTGTAGGTATGGATGCCGTCGGCGGTGACGTTGCCGTCGTCGTCGTAGGTGTTGCCGGAGCGCTGGTTCGCGGCGTCGTAGGCGACCGCAGGGGATGCGGCGGGCAGGGCGACCCGGGCGTAGCTGCCGTCAGTGTGGGTGGGGCGCCCCAGTGCGTCCAGCTTGTAGTTGATCGCGCCGAGCGTGGTGCTGCCGCGGGTGTAGGTGACGCTGGTCAGGCCGCTGGCGTCGTCGTATCCGTACGTTTGGGTGATGCCTGCGGGCAGCGTCAGGGTCTGCCGCCTGCCGAGAGTGTCGTAGCCGAGGCCGACGGTGTCGGTGCCGCGGGTGATGGAGATGAGCTGGTCGGCGTTGTTGTAGTCGTAGGCCGTTTGGGCCTGTCCGGTCACGGTCATGGTCTTGCGGCGGTCGGCGGTGTCGTAGGTGCAGTCGACCTGCCCGTGCGGGTCGACGACGGTTTGGGTGCGGTCGAAGACGTCGGGTGTGATTGTTGTGGTGCCACTGGTCGAGTCGGCGATCGTGCGGACCCGGTTGCCGTCGTCGTAGGTGTACCCCGTCGTGCTTTCCTGGGTGGTGTCGCTGGTGACGCCGTAGCGCACGACCTTTGGCCGGTCCAGGTCGTCGTAGTCGTATTCGGTGGTCATGCCGGCCGGGGTGGTCGCGGTCTTCACGTTGCCGTTGCGGTCGTAGGTGTAGCCGGTGACCCGGTTGAGTGGGTCGGTGATCTTCTGCAGGCGGTCGCTGGTGTCCCAGTCGTAGACGGTGGTGTGCTGGCGGGCGTCGGTGACCTTGTGCAGGTTGCCGTTGGGGTCGTATTCGAAGCCGGTGACTCGGCCGAGCGGGTCGATGGACGATGTGACCCGGCCGGTGCCGTCGTAGGCAAGCGTGGCCGTGTTGCCCTGTGCGTCCAGGCTCCGGGTGAGCCGCCCTGCGGCGTCGGCGAAACTGCGGACGGTGTGGCCGAGCGGGTCTGTCACGGTGACGAGGTCACCGAGAGCGTAGGAGTAGGTGCTGAACTTCGTCTTGTTGTCGGTGATCTTGGTGGCTTGGCCGGCCTCGTTCGTGTCGAATGTCGTTACCCGGCCGACCGCGTCGGTGACGGTGTGCAGGGCGCCGTCGCTCTGGTAGCCGTACTGGACGGCGTGCGTGAGAGGATCGGCGATCTTGGTGATCTGGTCGTACGGGCCGTCGTTGTCGATCACGGTGGTGCGCGCGTCGGTGGTGCCGGCGAGTTCGGTGACGGTGTGCAGATTGCCGTTCACGTCGTAGCCGTACTCGGTGCGCCGGTTCAGATCGTCGGTCACGGCGGTGACCCGGTTGGAGGTGGTGTCGCGGCTGATCGTCGTGGTCTGCGCAGCGCTGGTGCCGTACGCCGCGACGTCGGACGTGGGGAATCCGGCGCTGTTGAACGTCACCCGGCGCACGTGGCCGAGCGGGTCGGTGACGTCGGTGTAGCCGCTGGTGTACGCGAATGAGTAGCCGCCGCCGTCCGGGTTCGTCTGCGTGCTGACCCGGCCGCTGTCGTCATAGGTGTTGTTCAGGTAGATCGTGCCGCGGCCGTCTTTGATGGTCTTCAGCCGGCCGGTCTCGTAGGTGTAGGTCGTCGTGCCTTGGGTCGCGTCGGTGACGGTCTCCAGGCGCCCGTCGGAGGTGTAGGTGTAGACCACCGCGTCGCCGAGCACGTCCTCGGCCCGAGTCACTCGGTTCGAGGTGTCGTAGGAGAACTTGATCCACTTGCCGTTGGGTGAGGTGACCTGGGTGATCGGGCCGTTCGCGTGGATGTAGCCGTTGGGGTCGGGCGCGGCCGGGCCGCGGGTGATCGTGACGGTGTTGCCGAACTTGTCGCGGATCGCCTGCAGTGGTGCCTCGTTGCCGAAGACGTAGGTTGTTCCGTCGCGCAGTGCCAGGTCCCAGCCGTCGCCGTTCCACTTCAGCGTCGTGCCGTTGAATCGGGTCGGTGTGGGCGTAGCGGCGAAGGCGCCGTTGAGATAGTCCCACGCGCCGGTGCCACCGGCGGAGATGCGCTGGTAGTGCACGCGGCCGCCGTCGGGTAGCAGCAGCCAGCACTCGAGGAAGTTGTCGGCGCTGCGGTAGAGGTCGAGGCTGTAGTCGAAGTTCGCGCCGATGCCGAACGTGCGCCGGCCGGTGTCGCTCTGCTGGTACGTGCGGGTGACGCTGATCGGGATGACGTCGTCGACGCTCAGGTCGGTGTGGGTGTCGATGACCAGCCCGGTGTGCAGGTCACCGGGTCGCCGTCGAAAGTGGCGCCACCGTTGGCCGGGGCGAGGTCCGGCGGCGGGTCGGTGTTCGGGGTGATGAGCATCGCGCCGGTGAACTGGTAGACCTCGGTGCCCTTGTTCGGCTCGACACGTTTGCCGTCTTTGGTGACGGTGCCCTTGCCGTAGACGAACCAGCCCTTGTCCTCGGGGTCGTAGTGCCAGAAGTCCATGGACGTGCCGGCTGGTGCGTGGGTGAAGTTCGGATAGATCACCCGGGCGCCGGTCGGGAAAACGTAGGAGCTGCCCGGTTGCACGGTGAAGTAGCTGGGGACCTGCGAGCGGGGTAGCGGGAACGGCGTGCGGTCGACGGGGATCGCGGTGATGCCGAGTTCGGTGACGATCTTGCCGTTGACGTCGCGCACGACGGTTCCGGCAGGAAGGTGCACCTCCAAACCGGGCACAGCCGGGGTCTTGACGACGACTTCGTGGGTGGCCGGGGAGGCGAATTTCACCGTGTGCTGGGTGTCCAGGCGTGACAACCAGATGGTGTACGGCAAGACGGTGGTGGCCTTGTCTGTCAGGTCGACGCCGATGTCGTGCAACCCGAACGTGCGGCCTGGGCTGCTCGCTGAGGTGCCGTCGACGCGCAGGACACGATGGCCGGGCGGTAGGCCGCTGAGCAGGAAGCGGCCGCGCGTGTCGGTGGTGGATGTGACCGTGCCCACGCTGACGGTCACGTTGGCGAGCGGCTTGTCCTGCAGGGTGAGGATCCGGCCGCTCAGCGCGGTGGTGCCGGTGGGTGCCCGCAGTGGGTCGGCATTCTGCACGGAGGTGGCGCGGCCGGTGGTCCAGCCGGCGCCGGACAAGTTGTCCCGGTTCGGGCGCCATGTCTCCCCGGCGCCCGCCACGGCGGCGGGTTGAGGGCCGGTGGCGGTGCGCGGGGCGGCTGCGGGGCGCCGGGACTTCGGCTGCGCGACGGTGGTGGTGTGTGCGCTGGCCGGGACAGTTCTGGCGGGCGGCTGGGCCACGGGTGACCGCGGGTCGGCGGTGACGGTCGGGTCACCGGCAAGGGCGGTCCGCGTCTTGAGCGTCGCGGTGGCGTTGCCCGATGCCGAGTACGGGCTGAACGTCAGCCCGTAGTTGCCGGTGGTGGGCAGCGCGGGGATGTTCTGCGTCGCGGCACCGGCGAGGTCGGCGAGCACGGTGCCGTCCGGCTTGAGGACGAGCAGGTGCGGGTAGTAGGTCATCGTCACGGAGGTGTACGTGACGGCGAGGGTCTGGCCGGTGGTTCCGGCGTACGTCGCGTACGTGCTCTGGGCGATGCGTGGTGCTGTCAGGCTCTTGGCGGTGTTAAGGGTGATCGTGCTGCCGTTGATCTGCGCCGACGCGGTGACCGCGACCGCGCCGCCGCCGCGGTCGGTGGCGACGAAGTCGAGCCGGTAGGTACCGGCGCTGAATGCCGGATAGTCGAGGCTGCCGGTCTTCGTCAGGGTGTTCTCGTAGAGGACTTCGCCGGCCGAGTTGCTGATGCGCACCAGCAGTGTGGTGCTGGTGAACGTCCAGCCGGTGAAGCCGAGCGACAGCCGCTGGTTCGCGGTGAGCGTGAACGTGCTGTCGAGGTACCGGCCACCGCTGGGCGCGGTGAAGGTGGGCGCGGTACCGCCGACTGTTGTGACGCCGCCGTTGACGGCGATGATCGGGACGAACGTCAGCGCGCCGGTGTCGGCGTACGGCTGCAGCAGCAGCGAATAGGTGCCGTTGGCCGGCAGTGTCGCCAGGTCGAACAACCTGCCGCGCAGCGAGCCCGTGTAGAGGACCGTGCCGTCCGGGCTGTAGAGGGTACCGATGACCGCATGCGTGAACGAGTACGTGTCGGCCATCAGGCCCAGCCGTTGACCGGCCGTGCCGGCAAAAGTGAACAGGGTCTGCTGGCCAGGCCGTGTCACGCTGATCGCCGAGGTGCTGCCGGCGGTGAGGGTACCGCCTTGGACCCGCTGCGACCAGGTGACCAGCGCCGATCCGGTGACGTTCGTGCTCGCGTTGAGCAGCAGGTGGTAGGTGCCGGTCGAGGGCACCTGCAGGACCAGGACGCCCAACGATCCGGTGGTGGAGTCCTTGACAACTGCCCCGGACGGGTCCAGGAAGCGCGCGCGCACGGTGGCGGTCGACGGTAGCGTCCAGCCACTGAACGCGAAGGTGTAGACGGTTGCGGCGGTACCGGAGAAGGTCAGATCGGCCTGGGCCCCCGCTGCCGCGAGCGCCACGGTAGTACCCGCGCTGGTGAGGCTGAGCGCGCCCGCGCTCTGCCGCTGCAACAGTCGCAGGCTGAACGTCCCGTTACCCGAGGACAAGCTGATCCGCAGGGTGAAAGTGCCCGCGGACGGCAGGGCTGGAAAGTCGAATCTCCCGCCGGCCGTGGTGTAGCCCTGGGCCACCTGCACACCGTCCGGGCCGGTCAGGAATACGGCCGGCAGATACGTCGACGTGGCGGACTCGAAGTCCAGGCTCAGCAACTGCCCGGCGGTAGCCGTGAACGTCGCGAGCACGTCCTGGCCGGGCCGTGTGACCGACACCGCCAAGGCTGCTCCGGTGCTCAGCGCACCGAGGTTCTGCGCCACCGAGGCCGTCACCGTCACCGCGCCGGTGCCGGCGTCGTTGGTGCCGAAGGTGAGCGTGTACGTGCCGGTGGTGGGCGCGACGATGTCCAGGTCGCTGCCGGCGCCGTTGACCGCGACGCGCCGGTTCTTCGAGCCGTCGGCGGCGTTCCACAGCAGCGCGATGCCGGCGCCGTCGACGATCTGCGCCGTATAGGAGGCGCCGGTGAACGTCGCGCCGCTGAACCCGATGCCGATCTGCTGCCCGGCGGTGGCGGCGAAAGTCAGATCGGCCTGCTGCCCGGCGCGGCTCAGGGAGACGGCCGTCCCCGCCCCGGTCAGGCTGAGCGTGCCGTTCACCCGAGTGGAGAGCGTTGCGGTGACAGAGCCGGTCGCGGTGGCCGTGACGGGCTTCAGGGCGATCTGGTACGTGCCACTGGCCGGCAGCGGCGGCAGGGCGAGACCGCCGGCCAGCGCCGTTACGCTCCAAGGACCTTCGAGCTCGCTGCGGGCGAACGCGGCACCGAACGGGGTGTAGCCGTATACGTAAAGGTCACCGGCCGTGGAGCCGGTGAGGCCGAGACTGAGCCGCTGCCCCTTCGTCCCGGAGAAGCGCAACAGCGCGGCCTTGCCGGCGGTGCCGAACGCGACTGTGCTCGCGGCGCCGTCGACGCCCAGCACACCGGTGGTGCCGACCGTGGCGGCGGTGAACGGTTTGGCGACGGCCACGAAGTCGGCGGAACCGGTGGCCGTGCCGCCCGGCGTCGCCACGGTGACCTTCCCCGATCCTGCGGCCTGCGGGACGGTGACAGTCAGGCTCGTGCTGGTGGCGGCGCTCACGTGGGCGCGTGTACGTCCGAACGAGACATTGTCGTCCGCGGCGGTCGCGGAGAAGCCGGTGCCGGTGATGGTGACCGTCGTGCCAGGCTCGCCGATCGCGGGGCTGATTGCGGTGATCGTCGGTACCTGCGTGCCGGCGAGGACCGAGAAGGTCTGCGCGCTGGTCGCGGTGGTCGAGCCCACGGTGACGGCGACGGCGCCTGAATTCACGCCGGATGGCACCGTCACTACGAGGCGCGTCGCCGACGCCGAGGTCACGGCCGCGGCCGCGCCGTTGAACGTGACGGTGTCGGCGGACGCGGTCGCGGAGAACCCAGTGCCGCTGACCGTGACGCTCGCACCGACGGCCGCCCTGCTCGGCTCGACGGCACTGACCGTCAAAGACCCGGCCGCGGACCGGACGACGGACAATGGGTTCCCGCTGTCGTCGTACGCATACCGGGCGCTCGCCCCGTCCGCGGTGCTGACCGCGCGCAGCTGCCCGGCGCCGTCGTAGGCATAGTCAGCGGGCACGGCCGCAGCTGCGGTCGCCGCTCCGGCCGCAACGTCAGGTGTGAGTTGACGGGCGACGGGCGACGATGCGGCCGCCGGCCCGGCCACCGCCAGAGCAGGAAAGAGTCCCGCGATCAACGCGAGCACAGCGAGCCCGGACAAACGACGGGACGGGCGAGCCTTCTTGCGCACTGTGACCCCCATTTCACGCGCGAATCCCCAAAGGACCCGGCTGTGCGGCTCTCATCCTGCTGACCTGCCGACACGAAAAGCGATACCTTCGGCACTGTTCGGGACAAAACCGGGACGACCACCGACGCCCATCCACTAAGTTCGATGCATACGCCACACCGGGGTCTTCGCCGACAAGCTGAGGGCAGTCCGGGACCGATCCGGACGCAGCCTGCGGGAGCTGCAGGCGGCAACGTTCGTCAGCGACTCGTCGCTGACGCGTTACTTTTCCGGGCAGAGCATCCCGCCATGGATGGTGGTCGAGACCTTGTGCGACATCGCCGAGGTGGACCCCGCCGAGTTACGACCCGCGTGGATCGCAGCCCGCGCGAGCAAGCGACGCCGGGCCGCGCACCACGCCCCGGCAGACGTGCACGCTGCGCTGAGCCAGTACATCAGCACAATCAACCAGAGCGTGATCCGAGCGATCCAGTCGATGCGCGAGCATGGCGACCCAATCCCCGACGATCTGACAGCGGCGCAACACGCGGCCGCGAACGCCACCCGCCTACTGCGGAGCACTCAGCCGGGCAGCACACTGCACAGCGCCCCGACCGACGAGGGCACGAAGTAGTAGCCACCACCAAACGGCAGCACATAGCGGTCCAGCGCCTCCCCTGCGAGCCGGCGCTGCGCCGCGGCGAAGCCGTTCTCCAAATCCCGCTGGAAACAGATGAAGATCAACCCTTCCGAAGCCGGCCGTCGGAACGAGAACCCGCGGCGCAGGATCCGATTCCCCTCAGTTTCCGCAGTGCGGGGATTCGCCCGCCGGATATGCGCATCAATAGGGGTGACAAGCCCGTCGGGATCACCCGAATAGTCGAAGGCCGCATCCTCCGCACCACCGGCCAACGGCGTCCCGTCGGAACGGTGCCGGCCCAGCACCAACTCCTGCCGCGGCACCGGGTCGCGGTTCCATAGCTCAGTTGAGAACTGGATCAGCCGCACCACCTGATACGTCCCTCCAGCAGCCCACTCCGGCTCACCGTCACCGGTCCACACCAAACGGTCCATCAGCGCGCCGTCGCCCGGATCCGGGTTGCCGGCACCCTCCCGAAACCCGAACAGATTGCGGGTGGTAGGCCGCCCGGCCGCCGTCATGCCGTTCTCCGACCGGAACCCGTCCAGACGCCAACGGACCCGCACCGCACCACCCGCCGCCGCGAGCAAATCCGCGGCCACAGCGGCCGTCCGGTCGCCGCCCTGTACGCAGATCTGCAACAGGAGGTCACCGTGACACCAAGCCTGGTCAGGCACATCGTTCGGAAACACCGGCATCACGGTCAGCAACCGCGGCCTCTGGGTCGCGAGCCCGAACCTCTCGTCGAATAATGAGGCCCCGACCGACAGCATCACCTCGGCCGTACCTGACGCATTCACCTGGCCGATCCGCTCGGCCAGAGCGCGCAGGATGGCTCCGGTATCGGCGGCAAGAACGTCGAGGCCGATCAGCAGGACGTCCTCCGGCGGCGGAGTCACCACCCCCGGCTGATGGCGCCCCACCACAGGCTCGCCCCTGGGAGTGACCGCGTCCTCCGAACAACCAGTCAGCAGCCCCGCAGCCGTTGCCGTCCCCAACACCACGACGCTGCGTCGCGGTAACCCGTACCGCATCCAACCCCCTCATCCGCACTGCAGCGCAAGCCTACGAACGCCTCGACTCGGCGTCTCGGCGCCGCAGCTACTACGGGACAAGACCGGGACAGATCGCGCTGGACAACGGCCCCGTCGATCACGGCGGAACGGCCGACGAAGAGAATTTCTTGTAGCCGAGGTACTCGGTCATCTCCTCGGCCAGGGCGGTCACCAGGACCGTCTTGGCCAGCTGCCTGAGCAGCCCGTCCGGGCCGGTCGACGATAAACCCTGCCTATGGCCAACCCGGCCAACTCGACTGCCGCCTGAGCCTCCACCGTCGGCTCCGGCTATTTCTTACTCGGGTTCAACTCGTCCAGCGTCGCCGTCACAGCACGCCGCTTTCCTGCCGGGCTGCACCCGGCGGATAAGGCCGGAAACACCGCTAGATCCACATCCCCGCTGAGCCGAGGTGACCTGGTTCGGGGACCGGTGTGGCGCGGTGGGGGGCCGGCAACGGGCCGGCGGGTCATCGGCGAGGCACCGTTCCCAACGTCGAAGATCTATTAAACTGTCTGAAGTAGACGGTTGATGACACGCGACTGACAGCGGTAACGACCATGATCCGGACGGCGAGGCACGCAAACGCACTGGTCAACACCGGGCCGGACCGAGCCCCGCTCGCGCAGCACGCTGACATCGGAGTACCACGCGAGCACCACGGTCCCACATTATGGAAGACTGGCATCCAGGAATGGGACGAAAAATGACCGTGACCAGCGTTTTAGCTGGTCACGGTCTTGATCTTTTGTGCGCCCGAAGGGACTCGAACCCCTAACCTTCTGATCCGTAGTCAGATGCTCTATCCATTGAGCTACGGGCGCATACACAATTACCCTGCGTAGCGTCTCGTTATGATCCGCGCTGGTTCAGGTCGTCGTGTTATCGCTGGTCCAGGCGTTGCATGCCCGTCTGCACTAGCGACACAGACTCTAGCATGTCCCCGGGACGGGCCTCGTGACGGTTTAGGTCGCGTAGTGCCGTCCCGTGCTCCGACGTCCGAGCACCATCGGAGCACCATGCGACATGAAGGCGCATGGCAGGAGCGAGCGACATCGAGGAGGTTCGGCTGATGCCGTGGCCGATCACCGAGTGCCCGGCGTTGTGCACGACGTCGAGGCGCCCGCGGACCAGCGACGTCGAGGCGCCCGCGGACCAGCAGGGACGCCGACGACCTACTGTGCGGCTGGTTCGACATGGACGGACACCGCGTAGCCCGCCCAGGCCACCCCGACGCCGCCTGGCTCACCTCGCACCAGTGACCGTTGAACGAGAGTTCTCGATGACGGTGGCGAGTCGTGGGGTCGTGACCGGGGTCGGCGTGTCCTGGGCGCCTGAGTCGAGGGCCGCGTGCTGTGCGTACCCATGCTGGGGCTTGCGCTGCGCGGAATGTGGTCGAGCCTTCGCGGGCTACGCCGAAGGCAGGTCGCCGTAAGCAACCCGAAGGTGCGTGCCGGTGACCGGAACACCCGTGACATCGGCGGTAACGGTTACCAGGTGGTCAGGAACAGGTGGTTGACCAGCAGCGCGATGACCGCCTGCACGACCAGCCAGCCGCGGCGGCCCGGCACGGGCAGGAGTGCCACCCCGGCGGGCAGCCACGCGGCGAACGGCAGCCAGATCCGTTCCACCTCGGCCTTGCTCAGCCCGGACACGTCGGCCGCCACGATCGCGAGCAGACCCGCCAGCGCCAGCAGCACGGCCGGGCCGGCCGACGGCAGCGTCCGCGCCGGCCCCACCCGGAGAAGGGCACGCCGCAGGATCACCGCGGCGACCGGGCCGGCGCACAGGACCACGAGAGCGAGATCAGCCCACACCCAGTATGCGTACGGGCGTTGGCTGGCGACGCCCTGGTAGTAGCGCTGGACCACCAGGTGATAGCCGGCCGGCCACCAGAACCCGGCCGCCGCGAACCCCGCGACCACACCGGCCGCGCCGACCAGCACCGCCGTGAGCGGAACCGGACGGAATCGACGGCCCAGCACCACGATCACCCCGGCCGGTACGGCGACCAGCGTCAGTCCGTACGAAAGGAAGATCCCGAAGCCCAGCAACACTCCGGCGCCGAGCCCGCAGGTCAGGCCGGCCAAAAGCCGGTCGCGGGTCACCGCGACCGCGAGTAGTGCCAGCCCGCAGGCGGTGATCCCGGCGAACATGCCGTCGGCGGACACGCCGATCCACACCGCGCCGGGGAACAGCACCAGGAACGGCACGGCCACGCGCGCGGCCGCCTCGTCGCCGAGCACCCGGATCGTGACCGGCACGGCGACGGCGATCAGGGCTCCGACCGCGACGCAGAGCAGGGCCGCCCAGGCACCGCCGCCGAGACCGAGCCGGTCGAGGGCGAGGAACGTGAGGAACGCGCCCGGCGGGTGGCCGGCGACGTGGGTGGTCCACGAATCCGGCTGGAAGTCGAGGATGCGCCCGGCGAACCCGCGCAGCATCGCCGGGACGTCGGTGACCCCGCCGATCTCGCTGAGGTACTCGTCCTTCGTGGTCAGGCGGCCCGCGACTCCGCGCTGCCAGCCGTCCACCATGGCCAGCGCGAGGATCCAGGCGACCGCGGTCGCGTAGCCGGCCGCGAGCAGTCGCGACCAGCGCATCGTGCCGACCAACCGGAGACCGTGCCGCACCACCAGGGCGGCGATCACGATCGCCGGTAACGTGCCGGGACCGACGTGGGGAAGCCACGCCGCGGTGAGCGGCGGCGACGTCACATGCACCGGCCGACCGGCCAGATGCAGGCCGCCACCGACCGCGGCGGCGACGGCCACGACAGTGACCGCACCGATCGCGGTACGGCGGTCCGCCCGCGCGCCTGATGCGGACACCTTCGGCCGCGGCCGGGCCGAGTGGGACTCCACCGCGCTGGGCGCCGTCATCCGCGCAGCGCCGCTGAGGCGAATTCCTTGACGCCGGCCTCGAGGTCGACCTCGGCACGGAACCCGAGCTCGGCGGCGGCACGGGCCGGTGAGGCCACGACGTGGCGCACGTCGCCGGCCCGGAACTCGCCGGTCACCACGGGCCTGGGACCGCCGACGACGTCGGCCAGGACCGTCGCCATCTCCACCACGGTGGTGGTCCGGCCCGAGGCGATGTTGTACGCCCGAAAGCCCGTCCCCGTTGTCGCCGCCAGCGCCGCCACGTTCGCCCTCGCCACGTCACCGACGTGCACGAAGTCGCGTCGCTGGGCACCGTCCTCGAACACCCGGGGTGCCCGGCCACCCTCCAACGCCGACCGGAAGATCGCCGCCACCCCGCTGTACGGGGTGTCGCGGGGCATCCCTGGGCCGTACACGTTGTGGTAGCGCAGGGCGATCACGGTGCCGCCGGTCTGACGGGACCAGACGGAGCTGAGGTGTTCCTGGGCGAGTTTGGTGGCGGCGTACACGCTGCGCGGATCCAGGGGCGCGTCCTCGTCGACCAGGGTGGATGTGAGCGGATCCCCGCAGGCCGGGCAGGTCGGCTCGAACCGTCCGGCGACCAGGTCGGCGACCGTGCGGGCGGCCGGGCGCACGGTCCCATGCCCGGTGCAGGCGTAACCGCCCTCCCCGTAGACCACCATGGAACTGGCCAGCACGAGGCGGTGCACGCCTTCGCGGACCATCGCGGCCAGCAGCACGGCGGTACCGAGGTCGTTGCAGCCGACGTACTCGGGAAGATCGTCGAGGTCGACGCCCATGCCCACCATCGCCGCCTGATGCACGACCGCGTCGACGCCGCGCAGCGCGCCGGTCACCGCGGCCCCGTCCCGGACGTCCGCCCGCAGGATCGGCACACCGTCGACATTGTCGGGCAACGCCCCGTGGTGGGCGGCGGGGTGGCCGGCGTCGAGCACGGTCACGTCATATCCGGCGGCGAGCAGGGCCGCGGTCACATGGGTGCCGATGAAGCCGGCTCCGCCGGTCACGAGTACGTGGGTCACCCGCCGACCGTAGGCCTCCGAACCGGCGTCTACGCCGTGTCGCGCCCGCCCGTCAGGGGTTCGTAAGAAGTCCGCGGACGTAAGCGGCCCGTAATGCCGAAGTCGGTCCGACAGCACCCCCGCGGGGCTAACTTGCCGTGCATGACCGATGTGGTTCTGCCCTGCCTCAACGAGGCACCCGCGCTGGCCTGGGTGCTGGGCCGGCTGCCCGACGGATACCGGGCGATCGTCGCCGACAACGGTTCCACCGACGGCTCGGCCGACGTGGCCCGCCGGCTCGGCGCGCGGGTGGTGACGGTGCCCCAGCCCGGATACGGCGCCGCCGTGCACGCCGGGATCGTGGCCGCCGACCCGATGGACGGCATCGTCTGCGTGATGGACGCCGACGCCTCCTTTGACCCGGTCGAGCTGCCTCGGGTCGCTGACCCGGTCCGCGCCGGCCACACGCGCCTCGCCGTCGGACGACGTCGCCCCACTGCCCGCGGGGCGTGGCCGCCGCACGCCCGGCTCGGCAACGCCGTCCTTGCCCATCGGATACGCCGAACCACGGGATTGGACGTGCACGACATCGGCCCGATGCGCGCCGCCCGCCGCGACGATCTGCTCGGCCTCGACCTGCGGGATCGGCGGTTCGGCTACCCGCTCGAACTGCTCATGGCTGCCGCTCGTGCCGGGTGGACGGTCACCGAGGTCGACGTCGCCTACCACCCCCGGGCCGCGGGAACCCGGTCCAAGGTCACCGGCACGGTACGCGGCACCGCCCGCGCGATCCGCGACATGAGCGCGGTACTCGCCCGATGAGAGCCGACGCGCAGATCCTCGTGCTGGCCAAGACTCCCGTACCCGGACGGGTGAAGACCCGCCTCTGTCCACCCTGCACACCCGAACAGGCCGCCACGATCGCCGCCGCCGCGCTGGCCGACACATTGGACGTGGTCACGGCCACGCCCCACCTGGTCCGGACGCTGGTCATGGACGGTGACCATCCCGCGCCGCCCGGCTGGCGACGCGTCGCGCAACGCGGTGACACCCTCGCCGACCGGCTCGCCTGCGCCTTCCTCGACACCCAACTCCCGCACACCCCGACCCTGCTGATCGGAATGGACACCCCGCAGGTCAGCGCCGCCCTGCTGAGCTACGCCGCGGCCGAGCTGCGGGCCGCCGACGCGGTACTCGGATTCGCTGAGGACGGCGGCTGGTGGGCGCTGGGCCTCCGCGAGGCACACCACGCCGACCTGCTGCGAGACATCCCGACGTCGCGTCCGGACACCGGGGCGCTCACCATCACCGCACTGCTCGGCCGTCGCCTGCGGGTGACAGCGCTGCCGGTACTGCGCGACGTGGACACCGCCGTCGACGCCCACGACGTCGCCGCCCGATGTGCCCCGGACAGCCGATTCGCCGAGACGGTGAACCGGGTCGTACCCAAGGTCGTGACGACATGACCGCGACCACGATCGTACCCACGGCGCCGCCCCGCGCGTCCACGCGACCTGGACGGAGGCGGATCGATGGTTCACGACCCTGATCCCGACGTGACCGACTGCACCGAGCGCAGCGAGGGCCAGGAGGGCATGACCCAGGAGGTTCGGCATGACCGAAGGACCAGCCCCGGCCGGCGAACCGGGCTCGACCACCAGGACCCGGGCCACCGCACTTCTGGCCCGGGGCATCGCCTGGCTCAATGAACCGCTACCGCCTCCGCCCGCGGCCCTGCGGGTCGGGCCACTGCGACGCGACGCATTCGACGCGAAGTCACGCTCCCCGCGGCTGACCAGCCTGCTCGGGGTGGCGCTGGCGGTCGCGTTCACCATCTGCTTCAGCACCGGGCTGATCAGCCATTTCGTGCAGCATCCCGGCGGCTGGTTCTGGTGGCCGTCGCGCCCGGTCGGGCTCTACCGGTTCACCCAGGGGCTGCACGTGGCGACCGGGCTGGCCACCGTGCCCCTGCTCGGGGTGAAGCTCTGGTCGGTCTATCCGCGACTGTTCGGCTGGCCGCCCGCCCGCACGATCGCGCACGCGATCGAACGCGTGAGCATCGCGGCGCTCGTCGCGGCGGCGCTGTTCCAACTGTTCAGTGGCATTCTCAACATCGCCCGCTGGTACGCACCCATGCCGTTCTTCTTCACCGCCGGGCACTACCGGTCGGCGTGGCTCGCGATCGGCGCCCTACTGATCCACATCGGCGTGAAACTCCCGATCATCCGTCAAGCCCTGCTGCGCCCGACCCCCGACCGCACCGCCCCCGGCGCGGTGCACCGGCGAGACCTGCTCGCGACGGTCGCCGCCGCGGCCGGCATCATCACGCTGACCACCATCGGGCAGACCGTCAGCCCGCTGTCGAGGCTGTCCGTGCTCGCGCCGCGCCGACCCCGCACCGGGCCGCAACACCTGCCGGTGAACAAGACCGCGGCCGGGGCCGGCGTCCGCGACGCGGCCTTCGACCCCGCCTACCGATTGACCGTGACGGGGCCGCACCGGCAGGTCGCCCTGTCCCTCGCCGACTTGACCGCCCTCCCACAGCACACGGTCATCCTGCCGATCTCGTGCGTCGAGGGATGGAGTTCCACCGGCATGTGGACCGGGGTGCGGCTCCGCGACCTCGTGGCGCTGGTCGGCGTCGACGCCGACGCCGCGGAGGCCGACGTTCAGTCGCTGGAGCCCCACGGCCGGTTTCGCACGTCGACCGTGGCCACGCCACACCTGCGAGACCCGTTCACGCTGATCGCGCTAGGGCTCGGCGGCGAACCGCTGCACCCCGACCACGGATACCCGGCCCGGCTCATCGCCCCCAACCGCCCCGGCGTGCTGCAGACCAAATGGGTCGGCAGGATCGACGCGAGGAGCACGTCGTGACGGCCGTGCGGCGCGTCCTGGTCGCGTCCGGCACGATCCTGGTCGGGTACGCCGTGCTGAGTGCGATCGCCGACCCCGACATCCGGCTGCCAGGTGTACTCATCTTTCTCGCGGCGGTCCTCGTCCTGCACGACGGAATCCTGCTGCCGCTCAGTATCGGCGTCGGCGCCCTCCTCGCTCGCCTCCCCGTTCCGGGCCGGGCGCCGGTTCGGGCCGCCGCCCTGATCAGCATCAGCCTTACGATCGTGGCGCTGCCCCTGGTCCTCGGCTACGGCCGGTCCGCCGACAACCCGTCCATCCTGCCCCTGCCCTACGGCCGGGGACTGCTCCTCATGCTCACCGTCATCTGGCTACCAACCGCGGTCATCATCGCGATCCGGATGAGACGCGCCCGGCGTGCCGCACCGTAAGGAATCCACATGGTCCAGCACGGCGCACACCCCGCTTCCCGGCTGGCCGACCCCTTCGGGGGCCGGAGAGGTGGAAGCGTCACAGGGCGGAGACTCCGGGATTCGAACCCGGGAGGGGCTATAAAACCCCAACCGCATTAGCAGTGCGGCGCCATAGACCGGACTAGGCGAAGTCTCCTCGGCAGCCCGATCAGGCCGCCGAAGAACGAGGATACCGGACCGCTGGGTGGCCGGGCAAAGAGGTGCCCATCTCGCCTCCGCCGGGGCGGAAACCCGGGCGGCGTGACGAATCGACCGTCCAGCCCGTCGTGACAACAGGAGAAACCCGCGCCGCACGGCTAGGCTCCCTCGGCATGGAGGAGAAGCCGCCCGCGCCGCGCCGACCCCGCAGCCCGCGTACCCCGTTCAGCGCGTCTGAGCAGCCCGCGCCCGCCGATGATTCGCCGGCTCGCGCGCCGCGCCGGCCGGCGAAGGCGGCCCCCGCGGTGACCTTCCGGCCACCAGTCGACGAAAACCCGAAACCCTCTTCCGGTACGGACGCAGAGCCCCCAGAAGCAGAAGCGGCCCGCCCCTCTCGGCGCACCCCCCGCGCCACCACCCCGGCCAAACGCACCCGCCCAGCGGCCGCACCCAGCAGACCCGCTGAGTCCGCACAGTCCCCGACCACCGCGGAAACAGCCGAGCCGCGCATTCCCGAGCAGCCGAAACAGTCGACCACCCCGGCCAAGCGAACCACCCCGGCCAAGCGCCCACCGCGAAAGGCCCCGGCCACCCGCACGACACCCCAGCCCGACACGACACCCCAGCCCCGCACCAACACCAGCGGGCTCACCGACGCCGCCACCCATGTCGAGGGCGCAGGAGCAGGCAGCAACGAGGACGTCGCCGTCAGGGCCGGGCGGGCCGGTGACGTGCCGGCCGGAGTGCGGACGGACGCCTGGGCGAAGATCGTCGCCGATCCGGGTCATTCGCCGGAGCTGCTGGCGCTGGCGGCCGTGCAGACCATCGGGCCGCGGGCCAGGGAGTGGGCGGGCCGGATCTCGGTGGCCTACCCCGGCGCCACCGCGGACGGAAAGGCCCGCCTCGCCGCCCGGCAGTTCACCCGCTTCGGGGGTTTGAGCAGCGTCTTCGCGGCGCTGGCCGGCTCGTACGCTCCGCTGGCTCTGCTTGGCGCGGCCGCGCTCACCCACGCCGCTCTGGTCCTGCACATCGCCGCCGCGCACGGTTTCGATCCGACCGACGAGCAGCGGGTCATCGATCTGCTGGTGCTCACCAAGGTGCATCCGAGCCGGGTCGAGGCGGTCGCCGCCCTGGCCACGGCGAAGCAGCCTGCCTACGAGGAGGAGGACGGCGGGGTCACCGACGCCGTCTGGCGGCTCGGGCGGATGCTGGCCGCGCAGGCCGGCAGTTGGGCTGTCGTGCGTACAGTGAGCAGGGTGTTGCCGGGCACGAGTCTGCTGACCGCGGTGCTGACCAGCCGGTCGTCAGCGCAGGTGGTGGCCGATCGGGCGCACCGCTTCTACAGCCAGGACAGCCACGCTTTCGGCAGGAGCGTGTAGCCGACGAAGGCGGCGACGTCGAGCAGGCTGTGCGCGACGATCAGCGGCATCACCCGCTTGAAGCGTACGAAGAACAGGGCGAACACCACGCCCATGACCGCGTTGCCGACGAAGGCTCCGAAGCCCTGGTAGAGGTGGTAGGAGCCGCGCAGCACCGCGGAGGCGGCGACCACCGCGGCCAGCCGCCAGCCGAAACCCCGCAGGCGGGTGATCAGGTAGCCGACCACGATCACCTCTTCGAGGATGGCGTTCTGGATCGCCGAGAAGATCAGCACGGGGATCGCCCACCAGACCGGTTGCAGGGCCGCCGGGATGATCTGGGCGTTCAGGTCGAGCCGGACGGCCGCGTACACGAGGGCCAGGCCGGGGATGCCGATCGCCGCGGCCAGGCCGACGCCCCAGCCCAGGTCGAAGACCGGGCGAGCGGGGCCGATGCCGAGGGTCTGCCAGGGACGGTTCAGCAGGTAGAGCACCAGCAGGATCGGGACGAGCGCGAAGGCGATGTTCAGCAGTTGCAGCGTCAGGTCCAGGTACGGCCGGGGGTTCAGGGACGGGTTCAGCGTCGCGGTCTGCTGGGAGAGCGGCCGGCCGGCGGTGAGCTTCGCGATGAGCGACACCACCGCGTACACGGCTGACTGGCCGAGCGACAGCAGCAGCACGATTACGACTTCGAGGCGCAGGGCTGGGCGTGGACGATCAAGCTCGGTCACCGGCCAACTGTAGGAGCAGTCACCCGATCGGGCTGCGGCGCGTACGCATATCCGGATCTTTCCGGCAAGAGGCGCGACCGGGAAAGTGCGGTGTCGCACTGTTCGTGCGTCGGCTTCTCGACGGCCGTGGCAAGGCTGAGCGCATGGGAGACCTCGCTCGCTTGCTCAAGGAAAGCTGGAGCCTCGTCGAGGAACACCAGGACAAGGTCGCGGGCTATTTCTACGCCCGGTTGTTCATGTCGCACCCGGACCTGCGCGATCTCTTCCCGGTCCAGATGGATGTGCAGCGCGGCCGCCTGCTGAACGCGATCGTCACGGCGGTACAGACGCTGGGCGACCCGGAGAAGTTCGACGAGTATCTGCGTGCCCTCGGCCGCGACCACCGGAAGTTTCACGTGGAACCGAAGCACTACGAGGTGGTGGGCGGCGCGCTGATCGAGGCGATGCGCAGCTACGCCGGCGAGCAATGGAGCGTCGAATTCGACCAGGCCTGGGCGGACGCCTACGCGGTGATCGCCCAGAAGATGATGAGCGGCGCCGAGGCCGACGCCAATCCGGCCTACTGGTACGCCGAAGTCCGCACCCACGAGCGCCGCGCCAGGGACATCGCGGTCTTCACGGTCGCACCGATGCAGCCCCTGGAGTTCCGGGCGGGCCAGTATGTGAGCATCGAATGTCCCCGCATCCAGCCGCGGTTGTGGCGCACCTATTCACCGGCCAACGCCCCTCGCCGCGACCACTCACTGGAGTTCCACGTCCGCGCGATCGGCGCCGGCTGGGTCTCCAGCGCGCTGGTCCGCCGGCTCAAGGTCGGCGACATGATCAAGCTGGCCGCCCCGATGGGATCGATGAACCTCGACCGGCGCTCCACCCGGGACGCGGTCTTCGTGGCCGGCGGCACCGGATTGGCCCCGATCAAGTCGCTGCTGGAGGAGCTGACCCGCTACAACCGGACCCGCTGGGTGCACGTCTTCTTCGGCGCCAAGACCCGCGAGGACCTGTACGACCTGGCCGAGCTGAACAGGCTGGCCGCCCGCCACCCGTGGCTCTCCGTGGTCACCGCCTGCAGCGACGACCCGAGCTTCCCCGGCGAGCAGGGCCGGATCTCGGAGGTGGTCGCCCGGTACGGCCCGTGGTGCGAGCACGATTTCTTCGTCTCCGGCTCCGGCCCGATGGTCAAGGCCACGCTGAAGACGCTGGCCGAGTTGCAGGTGCCGTCGATCCGGATCAAGTACGACACCTTCTCCGAGGTGTAGCTGTGCTGCTACCCAAGCCTGGACTATCAGTCGGCGGAGCTGCTACCCAAGCCCGGACTATCAGTCGGCGGAGCTGGCTCAATAGCTCCAGGCCTGACCGGCCTGCCGGTACTCCTCGATCGGCACCAGTGTGGTCTCCGCGCCCATCCGGTCCACGTAGAGCCGGCCTTCGAGGTGGTCGACCTCATGGCTGACCAGGCGGGCCATCGCCCGGTCGAAGGTCGTGATCACCCGGGTGCCGTCGGCCCGGGCGTGCTCGACGTCGATCCGCAACGGGCGGCTGACCAGTCCGCGGTAGTCGAAGAAGGACAGGCAGCCTTCGTACTGCTCGTCGGTGTCGGCCGAGTCGCCGACGATCCGGGGGTTGAGCAGGACCACCGGTTCGGAGCCGCGGTCGGGCGGGCGGATCACGGCGGCGGCCGCCGAGATGCCGATCTGCGGGGCGGCCAGGCCGACGCCCTTGCTGAAGTCGTGCAGGCGTTCGAGCCGATCCAGGGTAGACAGCAGGCCGGTGACCGCGTCCCGGGCCGCCGGCCCCTCGCGGGGGAGGTGGTAGTGCAGGGCACGCTGGCGGAGCAGGTCGTTGCCCCGTTGCACGATGCCGACGCCGGTCATCCGCCGGCTGGCCCGCTCGGCGGGCGCGGGCGCCGGCAGCACCTCTTCGCCGCGCGGGGCGTTCAAGCCGCGGAAGCGCCACTCCAGGCGGTAGCGGGCGTTCAGCAGGGGGGCGTCGGTCGACCACTCGAAAATGGCGCGGCGGTCATCGTTGTGACGTTCGAGTGGGTTGCGGACGGGTACTTCAGCGGCTAGGGACGTTTCGACGCCCCAGACCTGTGGCTCGAACTCGACCGGGAAGTCCAGCCGGACGGAGAGGTTGCGGGTGGGGACGCGTACGGCCCGCTGGAACCAGAGCCCCCACTTCTCCTCGCCGACGGTGTAGGCGTACTCGATCGTGGTCCGGTCACCCGGATAGAGGGGAAACTGGCCGTGCTCGTTGGCGAAGAGCAGCCAGACCTCCTTGGCGGCGTCCCGGTCCAGTTTCAGCCGCCACTGCATCGGCTCGACCGCGCCGCCCTCGCCCGCGTACGCCTCCAGCGCCATCTCCTCGAAGGTCAGCGGGTGCTCCCGGTGGTGCCGGTTGGAGCCCGCCGGGTCGTGCGGGTAACGGTCGACGGCGATCTTCACCAGATACCGGGTGACCGGCTCGACACCGGCGTTGTAGAGATCTCGGTGGATCCGGCAGCGGTAGGCCTTGTCCGTGTACGTGAGCTCCGCGATCTCCTGCTCGACGATCAGTCCGGTGCCAGGCGGCATCCACTGCACGGGGACGGGCGGGTCCCGGTGCATCGGACTGCCCCGGGAATGCCGCAGCTCGTCGTAATCCTGGAAGCGCTGCCAGAGCATGCCTCCGGCCGAGAGGACGGCCTCGGCCCGCCGGGCGAAGTCCTCCGTCGGCTTGTGCCGCCGACCTTCGACATGGCTGACGTACGACGGGTCGAATCCCATCCGGGCGGCAAGTTGCTTCTTCGTCATCCCGCGCTCGGTACGCCATTGGGCGAGCGCCGTCACGAACTGGTCTGCGGCCCGTTCGACGGGTGAGGTGATCGTCACGGATGTCCCCTTCGCGACGGGAATTTCAGTGTCGCTGGCGCGGACTGTCCGCAAGGGGCTAGTAGCGCGTTGCCGACAAACCCCTTGACGGATGCGGTAACGCTTCAACTCTCCGTATGGCCACCATCGCACTGCGCACCTACTGGGGAAACGCCAGATGGGTAGCGTAGTTAGGTTAGGCTTAACAAGCTACGGTGGGTCCAGGCGACGCCGCACCAGCCGCGTATCGACGGCTTGGGCGCGTATCGGAACGGGACAGGGAGGCAGCGGTGGTCCGGCAGACGACGTGGAACGCCCCGAGGGGCCGTTGCCGGTGACTACTGCTCTCGAGCACTCCGCCCAGCAGCCCCTGGCTTCCGTCACCGCGACCCTGCGCGCCATGTTCGGCACGAGCACCGAGATCCCCGGGCTGGCCCCCGACCTGCTGGTGACCGACCCGGCCGGCTGGCGCCCCGCCGCCACGCTCGCCGGCAGCGAACTGGGGACCCTGCTGGAGTCCGCCGGCCGTCGCTGGCGGGCCCAGCCGCACGCGGCCGCCGCCCTGGCCTGGAAGTCGTACACCTACTGGCTGGCCCTGCCGGCCGTCCTGGGCTGGGCCTCGTCCCGCCGGGTCCCGCTGCTGACCAGCACCGACGTGCTGATCAGTTTCACCGATCCGCGCCCACTGGTGACGCTGGGCCTGCGGGCCGACATCGCAGTGGCGGTCCTACCCTCGGACCCACTGGCCGTGCGCGGTCTGCCGCAGGTCAAGGTCGTGGCGGACGAGGCCGCGTTGCTGGGCGCCCTGCGCACCTCGCTGCTGGATCAGCACCTCGGCCCGATGCTGGACGCGATCCACTCCCGGGTCCGGCTGGGCCGGCGAACCCTGCTGGGCTCGCTGGCCTCAGGGGTGGCCTACGCGATCCTGCGCTCGGCGGACGTGTTGCCCGGCTCCTCGGTCACGTCGATCGAGACTTTGCTGACCGCCCTCGGTGTGGCCGACCTGATCGAGCTGGTTCCCGGCTCCACCGGCGCGCTGACCGTGCAGCGCCGGACCTGCTGCCTGGCCTTCACCCTCCCTAACCCGAAGGTCTGCGAAGGCTGCTGCATCCGCTGAGCCCAGCGCCGCCGTGGCACCGTGCGCCCAGCACCGTGCGCCCAGCCCAGCACAGCGCGGTCAGCCCAGCACCGTGTCCGGGTTGTCGACCAGGTTGCGGACGTTCCAGGTCCAGGCGCCGCCGGTCCAGGTCGGCTGGAAGCCGAGCAGGTCGGTCATCGCCCGTAGCATCTCGATGTCCCGCTCCTGCGGGGTGAGCACGATCACGCCGGCTTGCCAGTAGCGCAGGTCGGCGAGAGTCATCTGCCGCCGGGTGTCGGTGATCTCCGGCGTGGGGTTGCCCAGCTTGATCGACGCCATCAGGCCACTGGTCGGTCGCCAGGGCGGCGAGAAGAGCGCCGTGTTGTCGGTCGGGTCGAGCGGGTTCTGGTTCGGCAGCAGTGCGTAAGCGCTGACGATCCGCATGTCCTGGTGCGTGTAGGCGCTCCAGCGCAGCGGGTCGGGATAGCTGGAGTCGGGCAGGGGTAGCGAGACCACGGTGTGGTTCTCGTCCACGTACTGCTTCCAGGCGCCCGAGGTGACGAACTCCGGGACCGGCGCCATCGGCTTGGTCTCCAGCGGGGTCGGCACCAGCGGCACCAGGGCCATCGCGACCGCCGTGATCATCGCGACCCGGACCGGGCCCCGCGCCGACGGCTGCGACTTGACCAGGTCCGCGGCACGCTGGCAGCCGAGGGCGAGCACGATCCCGACGATCGGGGCGATGGCCATCGCCCAGCGGGTCGGCACGGCGGAGTTGAGTACCGGGATGCTATGCAGGACGGCCCAGACGCCGGGGATGCCGGTGTTGATGCCGTTCAGATAGATCCGCGGGCCGAGCGACATGGCGGCGAAAAGTAGCGCGACAGCGCCGAGGCTGACCACCGCCACATTGCGCCGCATCCAGGCGATCAGGCCGAAGAACAGAATGACCAGGCCCCAGCCGAAGAACGCATTCTGTTCGGACGCATTCTGGGCGAGTGGCGTCGCGACCACGCTGTTTCCGGCCACAGACCTTTGCGCGTACGCGGTGAAGGAACCGAGGTCAGCGCCGAAGTTCCGAACAAATTGCGGTAGTCCCTGATAGCTCTGCGGGCCGAAGAACTGGACGCTCAACGGATACGCCAGGGTGGCCAGGGTGACACCGCCGGCGACGAGCAGACCGCGCAGGAAATGACGGGCCTCGCCGGGGTGGGACCGGCGCCGGGCGATCGCCATGACCGCGCAGAAGATGCCCAGCCCGACCGCGGTCATGAACAGGATCTCGAGGTTGATGAACGCCTGCCAGACCAGCAGTCCGGCCACGATCAGCCCGTTGCGCAGCGCGCGACCGGTGCGCAGCGCGAGGACCCGCCAGATGATCAGCGGGATCAGGAATTGCGAGACGATGTTGGGATGCCCGCCGGCGTGCGAGACCATGCCGGGCGCGAAGGTGCAGAAGAGCGCTCCGACCCAGGCGGCCAGCCTCGACGCCACGAACTGCCGGGACAATACCCAATACCATGAGATACCGGTGACTGCCAACGCGAGCGTGAGAAATACGTTGAACGACACATGCGGGCCGAACAGCAGAGTGATCGGCGTCATCGGCAAGGAAACGGCCAGCACCGACGTGTTGGCCATGATGTTGACGCCGTCGGGGTAATTCATGCGATCGGAGAAGAACGGATAGACGCCATCCGTGAGCACCCGCGCACCGTGCGCCATCATCCACTCGAAGAAAGCCTGATCCTGCGGATCGTCCCGCAATTCATGATCAAGATTGAGCCACAGCGGCGCTGTGATGAAGAACGCAACGGCGATGAAACACGCCATCGCGAGAACGTCTCGCCATACCGGGATCGACCACCGGCGGCGGCGGGGCACGGCGGCGGGCGCCGCCGCCTCCCCAACCGTCCGAGCAGCAGGTATGACCAAGATCGGGGAGGCGACAACCTCTTGCTCGAGGGCGATGAGCTCCGCGTCCAGGTCGTCTGCGTCGGCCCCTGGTTTGGGCGGCAGAACGTTCCCACCAGCCGACTGGCCTGTCGAGTCAATACCTGTAATCGTCATAGCATCGGCGAGCCTATCCGAGGTTGGTAACGTTGTTGTGTCGAGCCGCCCATGCGTGATCGAGCCGATATCAACACATGTTTTACTAGACGTAGGCACAGCAGACGCATAGCCCACAAGGACCGTGGGCACCCCACAGCCACGTCTCAATCAGGCAAATAATGAGCGGCCACCCCCCGCTCAACTTTCGGTTGCGCGGGACAGATGGTTAACTCGTCCGGTCCCGCTGTCAGCTCGGATCGGCAAGACGAGGGAAGCAACTTATGGCAGACATCACTGGAGACCAGCGGATCCAGTCCGAAGTGCTCGAAGGCCTGGCGACGGCGGTGAACCACCGTCGGTGGTTCGTCGAGCTCGCCCTGCCGTATCTGGGGGACAACCCCATCGAGATCGGCAGCGGCCTGGGCGACTACGCACTCGAGTGGGCTGAGCACCTTCCGCGGTTCACGGCGACGGAGGCCGACCCGGATCGGCTGGTCCTGCTCAAGGAGCGGATGGCCGACCACACCAACATCGACGTGCGGCAGATGCTGCTCCCGGCCACCGACGCGACCGGTGAGTACAGCGCGGCCGTGTCGTACAACGTGCTCGAACACATCGAGGACCACGTCGGCGCGCTGCGCAGCATGGCCGAGCTGGTCCGCCCGGGTGGCCGGATCATCCTGATCGTGCCGGCCTTCATGTTCGCGATGAGCAACGTAGACATCGCCACCGGGCACATCCGGCGCTACACCAAGAAGACGATGCGGGCCGCGATGACCGGGGCCGGCCTCGAGATCGAGAAGCTGCACTATGCGAACGCGCTCGGCCTGATCGGCTACTACGGCGCGACGAGCATCTTCAAGCTGGCCCCGAAAGAGGGCCCGATGGTGAAGGTGTACGACTCCGTCGTCCTGCCGGTGACCAAGGTTGCCGAGTCGATCGTGAAGCCGCCGTTCGGTCAGTCGGTCTTCGTCGTCGCGCGTACGTCGAAGCAGTAACACCGCATATCGGACACGGGGCCTGCGGAAGCCCGCCGGTTCGCCCGACGGGCTTTCGCGTCCCGGATCAGCCGGCCACCTGGAAGGTGGGCCGGATGATGGCCCGAGCCACCGTGTGGAAGGCCAGGTTGAAGCCGACGTACGCCGGCGTGGCCTCCGCCGCGACCTCGAGCCGGTCGACGTCGAGCGCGTGCACGGCGAAGACGTAACGGTGCGGCCGGTCGCCGGGCGGCGGGGCGCAACCGCCGTAGCCGGGGTCGCCGTAGTCGTTGCGGACGCAGAACGACCCCTCGGGCAGCGGCTCGACACCGCGCGGCAGGTCGGTCACCGTGACGGGGAGGTTGACCAGCACCCAGTGCCAGAAGCCGCTGCCGGTCGGCGCGTCCGGGTCAAAGCAGGTGACCACGAAGCCCCGGGTCTCGGCCGGGAAGCCGGACCAGGCCAGGTGCGGGGAAAGATTCTTTCCGCCCGCGCTGAAGTGCGCGAACATCTCGTCCATCGGACTGCCGTCGACGACATCGTTGCTCGTGACCGTGAAGGACGGTACATGCGGGAGCAGGTCGTAGGGATCCGGTGCGGTGGGGCGTTCGAGGCTCATGGGTGTCCTTCCTACCTGAACGAACCTGGGCACGAGCTTAGGTCTGCATCGCCTGCGGAGTTCCCGGATCGAGCCGAGAGTAACCAGCCGAGGTGTCGTGCTCCTTTCGGGCAGGTTGCCGGGCCGAAGGGGCAGTTTGCCAGGAAACGCACAGGTGGTGCGGTCGCGGGGGCTGGTCCGGGGCGATAGTTGTGTCAGACATCCGACCGGGTGTGTGCGGCAGAGATCCCCACGCCCGGTTGTGATCGGTTGCCGAAAGGTCGCCAGCAAGTCGGCACCCGTCCACCCGACGGGTGCCGACTGCTATGTAGAGAAGTGTCGGATTCTTCCGGGCGGCGGTGAGACCATCGAAACGTGAGAGCTCCGCTGTCCGAGGACGAGTACGCCCGGGTCGCCGCCCTGTACGACACCCAGGTGCTCGACACCCGGCCGGAGGAGGACTTCAACGACATCGCCCTGCTCGCCTCGCAGATCTGCGAGACACCGATGGGCATGGTCAGCCTGGTCGACACCGACCGGCAGTGGATCAAGGCGCAGGTCGGTGTCGACCTCGGCCAGACCACCCGAGACGTCTCCTTCTGCGCGCACGCCGTCAGCAGCCACGAGTTCCTCGAAGTCGCGGACGCCGCCGACGATCCGCGCTTCGTCGACAACCCGCTCGTGCTCAGCGAACCGCACGTGCGCTTCTACGCCGGCGCCCCGGTGATCCTGGACGGCACCCTGCCGGTCGGCACGGTCTGCGTGCTCGACACCGAACCCCGGCAGCTCACCCCCGAGCAGCGCCGTGCCCTGCGTAGCCTGGCCCGGCACGCCTCGGTCCAGCTCGAACTGCGTCGCTACGCCCGGCACGCCGGCGAGATCGCCGACCGGCTCCGCCAGCTCGACCGGATGAAGGACTCGTTCCTCGCCAGCGTCAGCCACGAACTTCGCACGCCGTTGTCGTCGATCCGCGGTTATCTGGAAATCCTGCTCGACGACGATTTCGACGCCGAGACCTCCCGCCGCTTCCTGTCCGTCATGCAGCGCAACTCGGACCGGCTGCTCAAGCTGATCGACGACCTGATCACGGTCGCCCGGCTCAGCGACGACGGCATGCAACTCGACCTGGCCGAGGTCGACCTCGCCGAGCTGGTCCACCAGGTGACCTCCGCCTGCCGCCCGCTGGCCGACCAGAAAGAAGTCAAACTCCGCGATCGTACGGAGAGCCCGGTCCCGGCCCGCGGCGACGCGAAACGCCTCGCGCTGGCGCTGAACCACCTGGTCGTGAACGCGATCAAATTCACCGGGCCGGGTGGCGAGATCTCCGTCGACACCAGCGTCGCCGACGAGCCCGAACTCATCATCACCGACACCGGCGTCGGAATCGTCCCGGACGACCTGCCGCACGTCTTCGACCGGTTCTACCGCAGCGCGGCGGCCGACTCGATGGCCGCGCAGGGCCCCGGCGTCGGCCTGGCCATCGTGCGCTCCATCATCGAGGCGCACCACGGGACGATCCGGGTGCAGAGCGAGCCCGGTGTCGGCACGACCGTCCGGTTGACACTGCCCCGGCCGAACTAGCCGCGGGCGGCGTTGCCGTAGTCGTAGCCGGTCGACCGGCAGCCGTTCAGGACGGGAAGAGCGCCCCCGCGACACACGGGGGGTTGGTCCCCTGCCGTTCAGGACCGGCAAGAGCACCCCCGCGACACACGGGGGTTAGTCCCCTGCCGCTCCGCTCTGCGAAGCGGCCCTAATCGGGGTCTACTTCCGTGTCGGGCGCTCAGAACCGCTTGATATGCAATCCGTTGTAGACCCGACGGTAGGACACTCCGACGCGCCGATTACCCGCGTCGATCATCATTCCGTTGCCCATGTAGATGCCCACGTGGCCCCGTCCGACGACCAGATCGCCGGCTCGGGCCGCGCGCCGCGAAATGGATCGCGCGCGGCCAGCCTGCTCCCCCGAGGAATGCGGCAACCATAGACCGGCCCGGGCGTACGCGCGCTTGGTGAAACCGGAGCAGTCGAACGAGAACGGTCCTTCTGCGCCGCTCACATATGCTTTTCCGATCTGCGACCGGGCGTAGTCGACAACGCCTGCCATCCCGGTGCGGGACGTCCTCGCGATGCGGAAGTGCCGCGGGCGCACGGCACGCCGGATGACTCGCGCGGAGTCGCGCCGGACGGGCGTGGTGATCCGGCTCCGGGTCTGCCGGTTGAGGCGCGAGCGCTCTACGTCGCGGTACCCGACTGCGCGTACGAGAGAGGTCTTCCCGGTTTCGCGGACGACGGCGCGGTGTGCGGTGGCACCCAGCGCACGTATCGCCGGCCTGGTGGAGAGCCTGGCGCGGGCCCTGGTCGTGGCCCGGCGGACTCGGGAGCGCGAGGTAGGTTCGAGGCGGCGCAGGGCAAGCGCGGCGAACGGATCGAAAACGATCGCCTCGGCCCGCTGGGACACCCGGGGCGAAGCGCCGGCCCCGGTCGGCCGGGCGGCGCAGTCGAGGCTGGGTGCGATGACGGCCAGTGCGATGGCGCCGGCGGTGAACGCGCGGCGCGTTGACGGACGGGACAGTTCAGCCTCCGAGATCGGCCCGGGGCACTCGCGCGAATCCCATTGAAGTGCGGCGGATTCTGCTTACCGCACCGGTTTTGTCACCCGATCAAGGGCGACAATGGGAACCCAGGCATTCTTGGCAATTCCGGTGATCATGCCAACATACATTTGCCGGTTAGCGGGCAGGACTCGCAGAATTAACCCCTGATTTTTTCGCCGGACACGCCCCGACTGCCGACTTCCGGGCGGAAACGTGAATTTGTGGCGCATGCCTTCCTCGACTTCGATCACCCGTTTGAGTAGCTTAAGAATCCCAGACCGACTCCATCACTCCACGCTACTGCTAGGTTGCAGCAGTGCGGCGGGTGCTCGTGACCGGCAACACCGGCCCGGCAAGACCACCACCGCGTGCTGCTCGGGTTGCCGTTCGGGCCCGGCTGGACCGAAGGCCCGACCGACCCGGCCGAGCTCACCGGGCTGGCCGACGGCCCGGCGCTGGCCGGCCGGTCCACTCAGGTCAGAAACGCGCTGATCGACGCGCGTAGCCCGGCCGGGTCGAGCCCGCGGGCCCGCGCGTGTTCCCGCGGTGTTCCGTAGTGGCGCAACTCCTCGCGGCCCACGCCCAGGTGCAATTCGCGGTGCGGCACGTCGGACAGCGCCGCGGCGACGAGGCGGCTCGACGTGCCGGCCAGGTACGGCTCGACCAGGATGACGTCGCGGGTGACCAGCTCGCGCAGCCCCTCGGCGTCGAACGGGCGCGGCGTCTGGGTGAAGGCCACGGTGACGTCGAGTCCGTCGGCCGCCGCGAGGACCGGGTCGAGCATCGGGCCGACCGCGACGATCACCGGGGCGCCGGCCCCGCCCCGCCGGATGACCTGCAGCGTCGGCGTGACCGGCCGGGCCGCACGGTTGTGCGCAGTGGAAAGACGCAGGTAGACCTGGTCGTCGTTGCGGGCAGCGGCCCGGAGCAGGGGCGCGACCTCGTTAGGGTGACCGGGAACGTGCACCGTCCAGCCGTTCAGGGTGTCGAGCAGGGCGACGTCACCCGGCGACTGGTGCGTGTAGCCCTCGGCGGACGCGTCGTAGGAGGCGCCGATGGTGACCACGACCGCCCCGGCACCCTGGTGGCCGAGGTCCAGTTTGAGCTGCTCGTAGGCCCGGTCGACAGCGAACGGAGCGTACGAGTGGACCATCGGGCGCAGGCCGGTCAGGGCCAGCCCGCCGGCCACGCTGGTCATCAGCTGCTCACGGATGCCGACGTTGACCACCCGGTCCGGATGCCGGCGGGCGGCCGGGGCGAACGCGTCAGCGGAAATGTCGGCGAGCACGATCGCGGTACGCGGATCCTCGTCGAGCAGGGCGGTGGCGGCAGTGACGAATTCCTCGCGCATGATCAGCTTCCCTTCCGGGCGACTGCGGCGACGACGAGGTGCGGGCGGTCCCGATCCCGGCGTTGCAGGGCAAGCTCGATGGCGTCGTGGTCGCGGCCGTCCACGACGGCGACCGACCAGCCGATGAAGCGGGCGGCGATCCCGCCCGGCCAGCCGTACGTGGACGACTGGTTGTCGATCACGATCGCGGTCAGCGGGACCCGGGCAGCCGCGGCGTAGGCGATCGCCTCGTGGTTCGACCCCTCGTCCAGTTCCGCGTCGCCGAGCAGGACGAAGGTCCGGGCTTCGGAGTAGCCCTGAGCGCGCAGCCCCAGGGCCGTGCCGACGGCGAGGCCGAGCCCGTGACCGAGCGAGCCGGAGCTGATCTCGACGCCCGGAATCAGCGTGTTGTCCGGGTGGTGCCCGAGCGGGCTGTTGAAGCCGCCCAGATCGTCGAGCCACTCGATCGGGATGAAGCCCTTCGCGGCGAGCACCGCGTAATAGGCCGCCGGCCCGTGCCCTTTGGAGAGCAGGAAACGATCACGATCGGGTTCGTCGACGATGTCAGGGGTGACCCGCAGCACTCTGTCGTAGAGCACCCATAGCACGTCGAGCGTCGAGTGCGCGCTGGGCGTGTGCTTCTCGTCGCCGACGAGCCGGCCGACCAGCCGCCAGGCGGGATTCTCCTGCTGTGTAAGCAATGTCATCCGGTTACAGTGCATGTTGAAGTGAACTTCAGGTCAAGGACGGGCATGGAACTGTTGACCATCGGGGACATGGCCGCTCGCAGCGGGGTGGCCCAGTCGGCACTGCGCTTCTACGAGCACGAAGGGCTGATCCACGCGACCCGGACCGGCGGCAACCAGCGCCGTTACGAGCGCACGGAGCTTCGCCGGGTCGCCTTCATCAGGGTCTCGCAGCAGGTCGGGATCTCTCTGGACGAGATCCGCGAAGCGCTGAGGTCGCTGCCGGAGAACCGGGCCCCCACCCGCGCCGACTGGGCCCGGCTGTCCGCCCGCTGGCGCAAGCGACTCGACGAACGGATCGCCCTGATGGAAGGCCTGCGCGACCAGCTGACGGGCTGCATTGGCTGCGGCTGCCTGTCGTTGAAGCGCTGCGCCCTCTACAACCCCTCCGACCGCCTGGCCACGACCGGCCAAGGCCCCCGAATCCTCCTCGGCGAGACCTCTTAGCCGCTCACGGCAGCAGGACGATCTTGCCCAGGTGATCGCTCGACTCCATCAGGGTGTGTGCCGCAGCAGCCTGCGACATCGGCAGCGCCCGGTCGATGATCGGGCGGATGTCACCCGCCTCGACCAGCGGCCACACCTGCCGGCGTACGCCCTGGACGATTCTCGCCTTGTCCGCCACCGGGCGGGCGCGCAGCGTCGTCGCCGAGATCGTCCCGCGCTTGGTCATCAGCGCGCCCAGATCCAGCTCGCCAGTGCGGCCGCCCTGCATGCCGATCGTCGCCACGTGGCCGTCGGGCTTGAGTGCCGCCACGTTCCTCATCAGGTATTTCGCGCCGATGATGTCAAGGATCACGTCGGCCCCGCCCAGCTCCTGGGTCACTGCCGCGAAGTCGGCGGTCGTGTAGTCGATCACGTGATCGGCGCCGAGCGCGGTCAGGCGGTCGTGCTTTGCGGCACGAGCGGTCACGATCACCGTCGCCCCGAGCGCCTTGCCGAGCTGGATCGCGAACGTGCCGATGCCGCCGCCACCGCCGTGCACGAGCAGGGTCTCGCCTTTGTGGAGCCGGGCGATGTCCACGACATTCGACCAGACGGTGCAGGCGACCTCGGGCAGCGCGGCCGCCTCCTGCAGGGACAGGCCGGCCGGGACCGGCAGCAGCTGGCCGGCCGGGACGGCCACCCGCTCTGCGTAGCCACCACCGGCCAGCAGGGCGCAGACCCGCTCGCCGACACTGTGGCCGGTCACGCCCGACCCGAGCGCGCTGATCACCCCGGAGCACTCCAGGCCCGGATAAGGCGGAGCGCCGGGTGGCGGCGGGTAGAAGCCCTGTCGCTGGCTGACGTCGGCGCGGTTGACCGCGGCGGCGGTGACGTCGACGACCACCTCGCCCTCGCCGGGCACCGGGTCGGGCACCTCGGTCCAGCTGAACTGGCCGGGCGGATCGATCACGATGGCGTGCATGACCCCTACTGTGCCGCACACCACCGGCGAAAACCCGGCCTGTGGATAACCGGAAGGAGTCCCACCGCCGCCGCCCGCGTAACCCCGCTCAGCCCCGGCCTGAGCCCTCGTGCGCCCCGTTACAGGCCATAACGGAAACCTGGCGACTCAGGGCGGATGTACATCCGTGCCCGCCCTCGATACCCGGACTCCCTTAGCCCGGCCTTATGGATCGCGTCCGCCGGTATCACCCGTCCGCCGTACTACGCAGGATTAGTGCTTGCCACCGCCACGGCATCATCGAGAGGACCCCCCATGCTGCACGCGCGATCCACCCGATGGCGTCGTCTCATCGCCCCGACCGCCTTCGCGACGGGTCTGCTGTCACTGACCGTAGTCGGCTCCCTGACCTGGGCGAACGCGAACGACCAGCCGCGGCACCGGCGGCATGCCTCGGCTTTGGCCACACCCTCCACCGCAGCGCCCGCTCCCACCACATCGTCGGCCGCCCCCACGACGTCCGTGCCCGCCTCCGCGCACCCGGCCACCTCCGGCGACGGCTGGATCATGGCGCCGAACCCGGTGACGAACGTGCAGCCGTCGCACAAGGTGCCGCCGGACAAAGGCGGCTTCCACGAGTTCCAGGCGAACTGCGCGGTGAGCCGGACAAACCTGCGGGACGACCCGATCGTCTTCCCGAACATGCCGGGCGCGTCGCACTTTCACACGTTCCTGGGCAACACGACCACGAACGCCGCGACGACCATCGCCTCGCTGAGCGCCGGCCAGACCACCTGCCTGGCCAAGGGCGACCTGTCCGCGTACTGGATGCCGACGCTGTACAACGGCGACACCGCGATCAACCCGGTCGGCAAGCAGGTCATCTACTACAAGACCGGCGTCGGTGACTACACCAGCGTCCGACCGTTCCCCAAGGGCCTGCGGTTCGTCGTCGGCAACGCCAAGAACACCGACGCGAACAAGTTCCTCAAGGCCACCGAGGCCGGCTGGGAGTGTGACCGGACCTCCGGCACCGGCGAATTCCCGTCGTCCTGCACGGCGGCCGGCAACATCCAGCTGAACCTCCGCTACCAGGCCCCGAGCTGCTGGGACGGCATTCACCTGGACTCGCCGGACCACCAGAGCCACATGACCTACCCGATCGACGGCGGCCACCCGGTCGGCATGGTCTGCCCGGCCGACCACCCGGTCGCGGTGCCCAAGCTCGAGGTCAAGATGGCCTGGCCGGTGAACGGCGACATGTCGAAGGTGCACTTCGCGAGCGGCGCCGGCCCGACCTTCCACTACGACTTCGTGAACGCCTGGGACGACAAGACCCTCGCCGCCATGGTCAACGGCTGCATCGTGGCCGCCCGTCAGTGCGACGCCCAAGGCCACGACGGACGCGACGACCAGCAGCCCGCACCGTACGTGCTGAACAAGAACTACGTCCTGCCCTGATCCTTCTCCCCATCCCCCAGGACAAGGGGCCCGGACGGCGCGGGGCGCGCCACCGGGCCCCACGTCTGTTCTGGCAGACTGGAGGGGCAAGACGGGAGGGCTCGCCTAGTGGCCGATGGCGCTGGTCTTGAAAACCGGTATGGGGAAACTCATCGTGGGTTCGAATCCCACGCCCTCCGCGATTGACCTGCGGA
>JAVHVY010000462.1:0-3409 GCA_032160305.1 Actinoplanes sp. | reverse complement strand
CGTCGAGCGCCTGGAACGCCGGAGCAGGCTGGGCCTGCTCGACGATCCCGGCCGCCGCACCGATCAACGTGCCCGCCTTGCTCCGCCCCGCCAGGGCGGACGCCACGATCCGCTTGACATCCGGGAGCACGAACGTCGTCCGCACCCGAACGGGTTCGCCACCCTCAGAGCCGATGTACCAGCACGAGCCCCGGTCGTCGGCGGCGCTGCCTGCCGCGCCGCGCCGGAACGCGGTCGCGTCGACGCCGCGCTTGTACGCGCCGGTGCCGAGGATCATGTCGTTGCCGGGCTGGCCGTTCTGGTGGAACGCGACCCGCACGATCGGTAGGGAGCTGATCGAGGTCGGGATGGAGTCGGTGTCGGTGCGCTGCGAGGCGATCTCGACGTGGATCCCGCAGGCCCGGCCGATCTTCATCAGGTTCGTCAACAGTTTCTCGATGTCCTTGCCGTGGACCGCGTCGGACAGACCCTCGTGGATCTCGTCGATGATGATCAGAATCCACGGCATGTTGTGCTTCTTCGACCGGGCGAGCCGGTCCGTGAGCGCGGCGGCGTTGTTGTCCAGCAGTTCCGAGCCGATCTTCTTCAGGTCGGTGAGGACTCGCCGGCGGCGGATGACCTCCCGCGTGACGGCGTTGAGGAACTCGACGAGCATCCGGGCGGTTTCGGTGGGGTCGGCGTCGGCGCCGTAGGCGTAACAGACCGGCTCCAGTTCGGCGTAGTCGCCCATGCCTTTGAAGTCGAAGATCGCGACTTGGGCGCCGTCGATGTCGGCGCAGCCCAGACACGCCAACCCGATCAGATACGCCGTCTTACCCGAACCCGGTGTGCCGGTGGTGATGCCGTTCGCGCCGGGTAGCGGCCAGCGCACCGGCCGGTTGCGCGGGTCGTAGCCGATCGTGCAGGGGGCACCCACGTTGACCTGTTTACCCAGGTAGGCGAACCGTTTTGGTTTGGTCTTACCCGGGTCGATGTCCAACACCAGGATCTCCACGTGCCCGGGCACCCCGGACGGGGCCTGCGACAGGTGCACCATCGCGGGCGGACGTTTCAACCCACCAGCGATCACGATCGCCTTCGCCATCACCATCTGCGTGGTCACACCCGGAATCGGATGCGTCTCGGCGACCTTCCCACCGGCCGCGTCGTCACGGAAGATCACATCGACCGGGGAGTGGCCGGCCTTCACCACCTCCCGGAACTGGCTGATACCCGTGGCCAACAGCGCACCGGTCACGGTGTCGTTGGTGACCGGCGGATACGGCGACGGCTCCCGAAACTGCGGGAAGAACGGCTGGGTACGTACCCGGCCGTACCAGACCAGCCAACACCCCAACCCCACCCAGCCGGCCACAGCGACGTAGCGCAGGTTGCTGCGCAGCACGTCACCCTGGCCCAGCCAGAACAGCAACCCGGTCAGCGCGGCTAGGGCTGCCAGCGGCAGGATCGTGCGGGAGCGGACCACCCGGCGGCGGTCCTTGACCTCCCGGTAGCGCTCCGCGCGGGCTTTCAACCAGGCGTCCACATCAGCCTTACCGTCCACCCCGCCAGCGGTCTGATCCGCTACCGCGAGGCCCTGACGGTCATCGACGAACGAGAAGAAATCGGTGACTGCGCGGGCGATCCCGCGGAACCACCACCCACCCGCATGCACGCCCCAGGCGCCGAGCACCACGATGGTGTTCCACAGGTAGCGGTACTTGTAGGTCCACAACCGGCGGGCCTTGTGCCGCCAGCCGACCGCCCACGTCCACTGCTTCAACTCCGGCGCCACATCCGTGACCGCGGCCACGATCTCGCCTTCCAACACCTCCTGGTCCGCGGCGACCGCCAGACCAGGAGGTGCGGGTACCAGGTCGTCGGGTACCAGGTCGTCGGCTGGCACCCGCACCGCTGGGGTGGACAGGCCCTGTTCGGCGGCGGCCCGGTCCGCGCGGTGCTGGGCCAGATCCACAACCCGGGCCGCGCCCAGATCGTCGTCGTCGGGAACAGGGCTCAGACCCTGATCCGGGTTCGGGTTCGGAGTCGGGGTCCGGGTTGCCATCTGGCCAACCTCCCAGGTCAAAAATCTCGAAATGAAGGGGTGTCAACGCGGGCGGCACGGCCTCCCCGAAGGGTTGCCGTGCCGCCTACCTGCTACTTCTTGTACTGCCGCAGTTCCTGCTCGGCTCGACGAGCCAGTCAGCCGACCGCCTTGCGCGTGAACCGCTGCCAGGCGTTCTTCGGCGCCGGCGTCAACGGGATCAGCCGGGTCCCGCTCGGCTTCTTCCGGGGCCGGGGTGCACCCTGCTCGACGACGCGCACCGTGCCGTTCTTGGCGACCGTGTGGCCGTAGGTCTTCTTGACCATCACAGGCCCCGCAGCCGGACCCGGCGCACCGACTCCAACCGGCCGGCCTCACGCAGCTGCTTGACCTGCTTGTCCGTCACTCCGGTCATCGCCGTACGTCCGTCGCCGGTGCGGTAAGTCGCCACCTTGTTGTTCTTGGCCATCAGCGCTTGCCGCCCTTCGCACGTTCCTTCGCCGCGTACGCGCGAACCTCATCGGCGTACTTCTTGGCCTTGGCCGGTGAATCGCCCCTGTTCAGCGACGCCCGTTCCTTCTCCTTGGCGACCTGCTCGGCCTGCCGCTTCGACAACGCCATCAGGTTTTTCGTCCTTGCTCTGCCATCTCTTCACTCCCCTCCTCAGACGGTCTTGCGGCCGCTCAGCTGCTTCGCGTACCGCTCGTGCAGTTCCCGCCGCTCCTGCTCCCGGCGGGCCAGGCGGGCGGCCAACCGACCGGTCGGCGGGGCCGTGCCGGTGGGCGTGGTCACGCCATCCCCCAGGCCTTCTTGACCCGCTGGGCGCGCTCCTCCACCTGCCGGTTCGCCGCTTCCCGCTGTTGGCGGTTGCGCTCGCGGGTCTCCGCCCGCTGGACGTCCAGATGACGCTGCGACATGCTGATAGCTCCTTCACTGCTCACGGCCGCTACCGACGGCTCTGGGTGTTTGTTGGACCGGCGGCCCGGCCCCACCCGGACCGGGCCGCTGGCGACTTCTCAACGGACGACCGTTGGTGCAGGTCAGATCGATCGCCGGTTACGGCCGGCGCCACGACCGGCGCTGCGCCGCTGCTCGGCCAACGCCCGCGCCTGCCGCTCGTACCGCTCGCGGTTACGCCGCGCGTTGTCCACCGGGTCGGACGCCGACCAATTGCTCTGTGCCACGACGGGACTCTCCTTCACTGCTCACGGCCGCTACCGACGGCCCTGGGGTGTCTGCTGAACCCGGCGGCCCGGTCCTCTACCCGGGCCGCCGGCCACCGTCTTGGCCGAGTTGGCCCCGGAAACCCGGAGCTTCGTGCCCTTGGTGACCTTCGTCAGGGCGTCCCTCCTCGCCACCTAGTAGCCATGCCGCCGCAACGCGTCG
>JAVHVY010000442.1:0-18231 GCA_032160305.1 Actinoplanes sp. | reverse complement strand
GGAAGAACGGGGCAGCCAGCGCCAGCGTCGTAGCCGATCCGCCCGGACCGCCCGGATTGACGAAGAGGCTGCCGATCCGGTGCCTCTGATCGGTCGCCTTCACCCGCAGCAACGCGACCGTCGTCTGTGCACCACCCGGCCGGTCGTAGTCGAGCGGTACCCGCGCGGTCGCGCACTGCGCATAGCCGTAGCAGCTGTACCAGTGCAGACGCGGAGTGGCGACCCGGTCGACCCGGCGGGCCTCGGTGGCACGGGTGACCGCGGACGACGCCGCGGCAGCCGGGACGGCAGCAGCAGCCACGACGACCAGACCGGCGAGGCCGGCGGCGAGCAGACGGGGGAGGAACGACATGGAGCGGCCTTCCGGAGAGGGCCCCGATCGGGCCGAGCCCCCTGAGTCTCAGGATCGCGCGATATCTCCATAAGGTCGTATCGGCGCACATCTGCTGACCGTTCGGCCAGCCCTGTTTCACAGCGTTTCCGCAGGTCACAGCCGCCTCACCCGACTCAGCAACCAAGACATTGCGTGATGGTCTGGTCGCTATACGGCGTCAAGCGTCGGCCGCCCCGCTCAGCCGGCCGGCCCGGAAACCGGTACCGGGAAGGCTCGTCCTCGGCGCTAGCGCAGGGCCGGCATCGCTTGGGTGAGCATCGTCCGCCAGTGCGGCAGCGGGCCGACTCCGGTGGCCGACCAGCCGTCGTGGCCGAGCACGCTGTAGGCCGGGCGGCGGGCGGGCCGGGGGAAGCGGTCGCTGGTCGTCGGGCGGACCCGGGCCGGGTCCAGCCCGGCTTCGGAGAAGACCGCCTGGGCCAGGCCGAACCAGCTGGTGCTGCCGGCGGCCGTACCGTGGTAGACGCCCGGGGTGGCGCGGCCAGCGGCCGTCGCGACAGCCAGCTCGACCAGCTGGCCGGCCAGCGCGTGCGACCAGGTCGGCGGTCCTTGCTGGTCGGTGACCACGTCGATCGTGTCCCGCTCGGCGGCCAGCCGCAGCATGGTGCGCACGAAGTTGGGGCCGTGCGCGCCGTAGAGCCAGGCCGTCCGCACGACGGTGCCGCCGGCGGCCAGGACGGCCTGTTCACCGGCGAGTTTTCCGCGGCCGTAGGCGTTGATCGGCGCCGGGCGGGCGTCCTCCGGGTAGGGGGTGGCGGCGGTGCCGTCGAAGACGTAGTCGGTGGAGAGGTGCAGGAGCCGGGCGCCGGCCGCGGCGGCGAGCGCCCGCGCCGAGTTGACCGCGGTCGCCTGCTCCTCAGCGGCTTCGGCGCCGTCGACATCGGTCCAACCGGCGGCGTTGACCACGATATCGGCCCCGGCAACCGCCTCGCGGACCGCGGCAGGGTCGGTGATGTCCAGCATCGCCCGGGTCGCCGTGGTGACCTCTGCTCCGGCCAGCACCGCACACAGATCCCGGCCGAGCATCCCACCGGCTCCGGTGATCAGCCAGCGCATGAGCCGGCCGCCCGCTGCTTGAGCGGTTCCCACCAGACGCGGTTCTGCTGGTACCAGGCGACTGTCGCCGCCAGGCCCCGCGCCAGGCCAATCTGCGGAGCGTAGCCGAGCTCCGCGCCGATCTTGGTGATGTCCAGCGAGTAGCGGCGGTCGTGGCCCTTACGGTCGGCCACCTGCCGTACCATCTCCCAGCTTGCTCCGCAGGCGGCCAGCAGCCGTTCGGTCAGCTCGCGGTTGGTCAGCTCGGTGCCGCCGCCGATGTGGTAGACCTCGCCCGCCCGGCCCTTCTCCAGCACCAGCTGAATACCGCGGCAGTGGTCCTCGACGTGCAGCCAGTCGCGGATGTTCGCGCCGTCGCCGTAGAGCGGGACCGGCTCGCCGTCGATCAGGTTGGTCACGAAGAGCGGGACGACCTTCTCCGGGAACTGGTACGGGCCGTAGTTGTTGGAGCAGCGGGTGACGACCACGTCGAGGCCGTGCGTACGGTGGGCGGCCAGCGCGAGCAGGTCCGATCCGGCCTTCGAGGCGGCGTACGGGGAGTTCGGCGCGAGCGGCCACTCCTCGGTCCACGACCCCCGCTCGATGGAGCCGTAGACCTCGTCGGTGGACACGTGCACGAAGCGGCCGACCCCGGCGGCGCGGGCCGCGTCGAGCAGCACCTGGGTGCCCAGCACATTGGTGGTCACGAACGGGACGGCGCCGGTGATCGAGCGGTCGACGTGCGATTCCGCTGCGAAGTGGACCACCGCGTCGTGGCCGGGCAACAATTCGCGAAGCAGGGCGGGATCGCGAATATCGCCCTGGACAAAGGTGAGTCGCGAATCCGTCAGCGGCAGATTGGCCCGGTTGCCGGAATAGGTCAACAGGTCCAGAACTGTCAGTTCGGCGCCGATCGCGCCTGCGTAGGAGTCCTGTAGGACGGCCCGGACGTAGCTGGACCCGATGAAGCCGGCACCGCCGGTCACGAAAATCCTCACGGGTGGCGAGTGTAGCCGGAGCCGCAAGTGCGTTTACGCTGCTCCGATGCGCGGAATCCTGCTGGCCGGCGGCACCGGCTCACGCCTGTGGCCCATCACCCGGGCGATGTCGAAGCAATTGATGCCGATTTTCGACAAACCGATGGTGTATTACCCTTTGACCACTCTCGTGTCGGCGGGAATTCGCGAGATCCTGGTGATCACGACGCCGGAAGATCAGCCGCATTTCCAGCGGCTGCTCGGCGACGGCGGTCAGCTCGGGCTGTCCCTGTCCTACGCGGTCCAGCCCCATCCGGCGGGAATCGCGCAGGCGTTCGTGATCGGCGCGGAGTTCCTCGGTGGGGACCCGGTCGCGCTGATCCTCGGGGACAACATCTTCCACGGCGTCGGCCTCGGCCGGCAGCTCTCCCAGCACCGCGAGCCGGCCGGCGGTCGGATCTTCGCCTACCCGGTGGCCGACCCGCACCGCTACGGCGTCGTGGAGTTCGACGACAACGGCGCCGTGCTCTCGATCGAGGAGAAACCCGAGAAGCCCAAGTCGACGTACGTGGTCCCCGGGCTGTACTTCTACGACAACGACGTGGTCCGGATCGCACGGGAGCTGGCGCCCAGCGCGCGCGGGGAGCTGGAGATCACCGCCGTTAACGAGCGGTACCTGCGCGCCGGCCGGCTGCAGGTGACGGTGCTGGACCGGGGCACAGCCTGGTTGGACACGGGCACCTTCCAGTCCATGGTCCAGGCTTCCGAGTACGTCCGGGTGATCGAGGAACGGCAGGGCTTCAAGATCGGGTGCGTCGAGGAGGCGGCCTGGCGGCTCGGCTTCGTCACCGACGCACAGCTGCGCGAGCTGGCCGGGCCGCTGACCAAGAGCGGCTACGGCGACTATCTGCTGCGCCTGCTGGAGAGCGGACGATACGGAGGACCGTTGTGAAGATCCGTCCCCTGACCGTCGAGGGCGCTCTTGAGGTGACCCCGGTGCTGCACAGCGATCAGCGGGGCGCCTTCCTCGAGTGGTACCGCTTCGACGAACTGGCGGCCGCGGTCGGGCACCCGCTCGATCTGGCCCAGGCGAACCTCTCGGTCTCCGCCCGCGACGCGCTGCGCGGCATCCACTTCGCCGACGTGCCGCCGGGGCAGGCCAAGTACGTGACCTGCGTGGCGGGCGCGGTGCTCGACGTCGTGGTGGACCTGCGGGTCGGCTCGCCGAGCTTCGGGCGGTGGGATTCCGTACGCCTCGACGACGAGGAACGGCGGGCCGTCTATCTGGCCGAGGGCCTGGGGCACGGCTTCTGCGCCCTGACCGAGGGGGCGACGGTGGCGTACCTCTGCTCGAGCACCTACCGGCCCGGGCACGAGCACGGCATCGACCCGCTGGACCCGGAGCTCGGGATCGTCTGGCCGACGGCCACGCCGCTGCTGTCCGCAAAGGACGCGAGCGCTGAGTCGCTGGCCGAGACCCGGGCCGCCGGGCGGCTACCGCAATACATCGACTGCTCTACCTATATCGCCTCGGCACGGCAGCGCCACCGCGATTCCGCCGGTTGACCTGCGACAGTTTTCCCGAACATCGGCCGACAGTTCCGGGATGCGCGCGACGGCCGATCCCAGATATCGGATTAGTCCGATCTGGGGGAGCTTGCGCGTATTTCGCTTGTCATTTAGCCGACTCGCCATATGTATCAAACTAAAAGGTGTAGCGCGCAGCCGGAGAATTCAGCAATGTTTCCGGTGTACCCCACCGAGTCCGTGACCGAGGCCCTTTTCCCAGCGAACGCCGGAATCATCGTGGCCAATCCGGCATTGCGGGAAAACCGGACCGAAGGTTGGTCGTGGTCGATGACGGAGGCAAGGCGTGCAGACGATCGAACCTGTGTCCACCCTTGACATCAGCACGACAGATTCGCAGCTCAGGGCCGTACCGGAGGCGTCGACCCAGAGCCGGAGCCGGGCCGGCTGGCCGGGTCGGTACGCGGTGACACTCTGTGTCATCGACTCCTTCGTCGGGCTCGGCGCCGCGTCGTGGGCACTCATCCTGCGTTTCGGCTCGTACGGCACCGAACCGTATCTGCGCGACTATCTGCTCTTGACGCTGCTATTGCCCATAGCGTGGATCGGCCTGCTGGCCATCAACCGAGCGTATGAGCCCCGCCACCTGTTCGTCGGCACGGATGAGTACGCACGGGTATTTCGCTCCGGAATTGGGCTGACGGCCGCATTGGCCATTGTTTCCTTTGCGTTTGATTTGCGGCTGGCCCGTGGATACGTGATTATCGCGATGCCGCTGGCCACCATCGCGGACATCGCCGCCCGGCACGTATTCCGCCAGATCCTGCACCGCTCCTGGTCGCGGGGCGAGCGCCTGCACCGGGTCATCCTGGTCGGACACGAGCGGGCCGTCGCCGACATGACCCGCCGGCTGCGCCGCGAGAGCCACCACGGCTTCGGCGTCGTCGGGGCCTGCCTGCCGGCCGGTCTCAGCACCGAGGGTTTCGGCTCCGGGCTCCCGCCCATCTGCGGTGATTTCACCCAGGTCGCCGACGGCGTCGCCCGGCGCGAGGCGGACACCGTCGTGGTGCTCGCCTGCCCCGAGATCGACGGGTTGGCCCTGCGCCAGCTCGCCTGGACCCTGGAACGCGACGACATCGACCTGATCGTGGCCAGCACACTGGTCGACGTGGCCGGCGACCGGACCACGATCCGCCCGGTGGACGGCCTGCCGATGCTGCACGTCGAGCACCCGCGGCTCAAGGGCAGCGCACGCTTCGTCAAAGCGATCTTCGACCGGCTCGGAGCGCTGTTGCTGCTGATCCTCGGCACGCCGATGATGATCGTCATCGCGGCGGTGGTCCGGTTCCTGCCGGACGGCCGGGGACCCGCGATCTTCCGGCAGGAGCGGGTCGGCAAGGACGGTCGGCCGTTCGTGCTCTACAAGTTCCGGACGATGCACGTGGACGCGGAGGCACGCCTCGCCGGGCTCCGCGAGCACAACGAATCCGACGGCGAGCTGTTCAAGATGCGCGAGGACCCTCGCGTCACGTCGGTGGGTCACTGGCTGCGCCGCTTCTCGCTCGACGAGATGCCGCAGCTGGTCAACGTGGTCAAAGGCGACATGTCACTGGTCGGGCCGCGACCGCCGCTGGCCCGCGAGGTGGCCGGATATCCGGCCGACATGCGCCGGCGGCTGGTGGTCAAGCCGGGCCTGACCGGGCTGTGGCAGGTCTCCGGCCGCTCGGATCTGTCCTGGGAGGAATCGATCAGGCTCGACCTGAGCTACGTGGAAAACTGGTCACTGGCCATGGACGTCGCCATCCTGGCCCGCACCGTAAGCGCAGTCGTCCGCAGTTCCGGAGCCTACTGAGTGCCGCCGGCCCTGCGCCTGCCGAGGGCCGGCGACCCACTACATACCATCCTCGCGCCTCACGGCCACGTCAGTTGGAGTCCCGCATGCGTGTTCTCGTCACCGGCCACGAGGGGTACCTCGGTAGCGTTCTGGTGCCCCGCCTGGCCGCCGCCGGCCACGAGGTGATCGGTCTCGACACCGGCCTGTTCGCCGACTGCATCCTCGGCCCGGCTCCCGATCCGGTTCCCGCGCTGCGGGTCGACCTGCGCGATGTGACCGCGGAGCACCTCGCCGAGGTCGCCCCGGACGCGGTGATGCATCTCGCCGCCCTGTGCAACGACCCGCTCGGTGATCTCGACCCCGAGCTCACCTACGACGTGAACCACCGCTCGACGATCCGGCTCGCGCAGGCGGCCAAGACCGCCGGAGTGCCCCGATTGCTGTTCTCCTCGTCGTGCAGCCTCTACGGCGCCGGCACGGACGACACCCCCCTTGCCGAGAATGCCGCGTTCGCGCCGCTCACACCGTACGGCGAATCGAAGATCCGGGCCGAACAAGACCTCGTCGGTCTCGCCGACGACACCTTCTCCCCGGTGTTCCTGCGCAATTCCACGGCCTACGGCTTCTCGCCGCGGCTGCGCGGGGATCTGGTCGTCAACGACCTGGTCGGCACCGCGCTGCGGACCGGTGAAGTGCGGCTGCGCAGCAACGGCATGGCGTGGCGGCCGCTGGTGCACGCCGACGACATCGCCTCGGCCTTCATCGCCCTGCTGGAAGCGCCGCGCGAGACGGTACACGCCCGGGCCTTCAACGTCGGCGACTCGGCCGAGAACTATCTGATCCGCGACGTCGCCGAACTGGTGGGCGAGGTCGTCGGCGGAACCGTGACCGTCGCCTCCGGGGCGGGGACCGACGCCCGCAACTACCGGGTCTCCTGTGCGCGGATCGCCCGGGAGGTGCCGTCGTTCCGTCCGCAGTGGACGCTCCGGAAGGGGATCGAGCAGCTCGTCGAAGCCTACCAACGCTACGGGCTGCAACTCGACGACCTGATGGGTGAGCGGCACCAGCGGCTCAAGCGGATCAACGCGCTGGCCCAGGCCGGCCGGATCGATTCCGCCCTGCGCTGGACGGAGAACGCCTGATGCAAGCCACTCGGAGTGGCAACGCCACCCTCGAGCTGCGGGTCGGCGACCTCGTAGAGGTTCTCGGCCAGGCGGAGATCCTGGCGACGCTGGACGAGAACGGCGAGCTGGACGCCCTGCCCTTCATGCCTGAGATGCTCGCCTACTGCGGCCGGCGACTCACCGTCGACAAGGTCGCGCACAAGACCTGCGACACCCTGACGAGCAGCGGCATTCGCCGGATGGCGAACGCGGTGCACCTGACCGGTGTCCGGTGCGGCGGCGAGGCGCACGGCGGCTGCCAGGCCGCCTGCCTGATCTACTGGAAGCACGCGTGGCTGCGCAAGGTCGACCCGGACAGCGACCCCGGCCAACCCGGCGCGCAGCAGGCCATGACGGCACCGCAGGCCACGACGGCACCGCAGGCCACCATGGCACCGCAGGCCACCATGGCACCGCAGGCCACGACGGCACCGCAGGCCGCCGACGACAGGCGGCTGCTCCCGCTGCTGACCATCTCGGCCCAGCGCCCGCCGGCCGCGGACGGCGAGCAGGTCTGGCGTTGCCAGGCCACCGAGCTGCTCCGGGCGGCTCCTCAACAACTGCCGCTGAAGAACCTCGGCCAGTTCGCCGAGGATATCCGGACCGGCAATGTCGGCATCTTCTGGACGGCACGGGCCATCCTGGTCGCCACCTACAACCGGATGCAGGGGCTCGGCAAGCGGTTCCTGCCGCCGAGTTGGCGGTTCCGTGGCGGACTTCACTGGGGATTCCTGCGCGGCACAGCCGAGAAGACGCCGACCGTGCGCAGCGATCTGCGGCCGGGAGACGCCGTGCGGATCAAATCGAAGAAGGAGGTCGCGCCCACGCTCAACCCGCAGCTGCTCAACCGGGGCATGGGCTTCGACGCCGAGATGGGCCGGCACTGTGGCAAGACCGCCCGGGTAGCCCGCAGGGTGGATCAGATCATCGACGAACGGACCGGCCGGATGATCCGGATGAAGAATCCCTGCATCGTGCTGGAGGGCGTAATCTGCGAGGGCGCGTTCAACCTCAACTGCCCTCGGTCCATCACGCCGTACTGGCGCGAGGTCTGGCTGGAGAAGATCGAGGAGAACCCCACGGAGTGACCACGCCGGAGCTCGTCACCGAGACCATCGGACGCCAGGCCGGGCGCGGGCTTCGGTGGAGCCTACTCGGCACCCTGGCCGCCAAGGTCGGCTCGTTGGCGATGGGCCTGGTGCTGGCCCGCCTGCTCGCCCCTGAAGACTTCGGTACCTTCGCGATCGCCCTCGCGGCGACGGCCATCCTGATGCGGATCAACGACGTCGGCCTGATCGCGGCGACCGTGCAATGGCGCGGCCGGCTCGAGGACATGGCGCCGACCGCATCGACCCTGGCCGCGATCTTCGGCGCGCTGGTGTACGGGTTGTTCTGGTTCGCCGCGCCGACGTTCTCCGCCGCCTCCGGTGACCCCACCGCGGCTCCGGTCGTCCGGCTGCTGTCATTGATCATCGTCATCGACGGCATCACGGCGGTGCGCAGCGCCGTGCTGATGCGCACCTTCAAGCAGGACAAACTGACCATGGCGAACGCGGCCGGGCTGGTCGTCAACGCGGCCGTCTCGATCCCGCTGGCGATGGACGGCGCCGGCGCCTACAGCTTCGCCTGGGGTCAGCTGGCCGGCGCGTTCGTCACCGGGATCCTGGTCTTCGGCTACGGTCACGTGCCGGTGCGACTGGGCTTCGACCGGGCGATCGCCCGCAAGCTCATGAAGTACGGAGTGCCGCTGGCGGCCAGCCTCTTCGTCGAGGCGATCCTGTTGAATGTGGGATTCACCATCGTCGGCAGCGTCACCGGTTCGGCCGCGCTGGGCTTCTTCCTGCTCGCCTTCAACGTCTCCAGCTGGGCGCAGACCACGCTCGGCATGGCGATCCGCTACGTCTCCGTGGCCGGTTTCTCCCGGCTCTCCGAGCACGACGACAAGGCCTTGTCGAACGGTGTGCAACGGTCGATGCCGTTGCTGGTGACCGTCGTGGCCCCGATCGTCACGCTCACCTCGGTGCTGTCCGGCCCGCTGATCGTCCTGCTGTACGGCAGCCGGTGGGAGCCGGCCGCCCCCGTGCTGCGCGTGTTGGTCTTCCTCACCCTGGTCCGGATGGTGACCGGGCTGGCCGGCGACGCCCTCATCGGCGCCGGCGCCACCCGGGCCACCCTCTGGGTCAACCTCGGCTGGGCGGTGGCCCTCGTCCCGACACTGTGGTGGGCGACCGAGGTCGCCGGTATCGAGGGCGCGGCGTACGCACAGAGCGGCGTCGGGCTGCTGGTGGCGGTGCCACTGGCCGCCCTGGCACTGCACCGGATCGGGGTCGACGTCGCGCCGATCGGGCCGGCCCTCGTCCGCCCGGTCCTGGCCGCGATCCTGGCCGGGGCCGTCGCGCTGCTGGTCGCCCGCTTCACCGGCCCGCATTCGTTCGTGCGGCTCACCGTCGCCGGCACCGCCGGTCTGCTGGTCTATCTGCCCGCTGCCGTGTCGATGAACCAGCTGCGGCACTGGCTCGCAGCGCTGCGGCGGACCACCGCGTCGACGCCTACCCCGGCTCCGGTCGTCGAGTAGGTCGGGCGACTGCCCCGGACCGGCGAACGGCTCGCTCAGCCGGGAGGTCGTTTCTCCAGGTGCCAGCGCGGCGCCGAGGTCCGCACGGTCCGCGCCGGGTGGGTCAGCCGCCACACGGTGCCGCACATTCCGAGGGTCAGCGCCAGCGTCGTCGCGTAGGTCATGAAGCTCAGCGAATCGAACGTTCCGGCCACGAGCAGGCCGATCACCTGGGTGGCGACCAGGGCCGCGCAGAGGTGTCTGTCCTCGGCGCGGGTCGAACGCCGCCACGCCTGCGAGGCTAGGACGATGCCGGTGAGGTGCAACGCGGCCATCGCCACCGCGCCGACGAAACCGGTCGCGAGCAACGTGTCCAGCCACTGGTTGTCCATGATCTGGTACTGCGGCGAGATCCAGGTGCCCGTGCCGCGGCCGAACCACGGACGCTCGGCGATGTAGTGGAAGGCCAACGGGTACCGGGCCTGGCGCACGGTGAAGGCCGGATTCCCGGTCGGGTCGTCGAAGAGGTGGAACAGGGTGTTGAGCAGACCGGGGCTGGCGGCTCCGGCGCCCGCCAGCGCGATCATGGCGGAAACGACCAGGTTATACCGCATCCGCCAGGTCCAGACCGGGATGAGCGCGAGGATGGCGATGGTCAACGCGAGGATTCCGGTTCGCGAGATGGTCGCGGCAATACCGCCCAGCAGAAGCACCGTCGCGAGAACGGCGAGTTTACGGCGTAACGGACGCTGGCTGAAAAGCGCGAAGTGGATCGCGAACGGCAGGCAGGTGGCCAGGAAGGCGGCAAGTTCGATGTAGTGGTTCGTGGTGCTGGCGACCCGTACTCCGGCGCCGCGCGCCTCGAAGTTGGGTGTCCAGCCCTTGGCCTCAAGGCCTGGCGGAATCATGTGACTTGTCAGATCGTAGTGAAAGACGTACTGCACCACGGCGATGAAGGCGACGACCGCCGAGCAGCCGACCAGTACTTTCAGCAGGCCACGCAGTCGCCACCAGTTCGGGACACCGTCCGCCGCGGTCAGAACCACACCGCCGAATACGCAGAAGAACATCATCGTACGATCGGCGCCGCCGGCCTCCATCGACGTGAGGCCGCGCAGGTATCCGGCGGCATAGGAAACCGTCAGCGAGACGAAGAAGAGGAAGAAAGCCCAGCGTATGGGCTGTGGTCCGGTCATCACCAGGCGCGAACTGAAATGCGCGATCAGCCACCAGAAGAACAGCGCGAAACCGACTATCAGCCCGGGTCGTCCCAGATCTGTCATGCCCGGGACAATCAGCCGGGCGGGAATCATCGTGAGCAGGAGAACCATGAGACTGAGCAGCCCGGCGGCGTCGATGTAGGTGGCCCGCCGACGAGTCACATAGGTCCTGGCATAAAGCAGTGAGGGGTCGAGATCCTCCGCCCGGATTCCGGTGATCACCACGCCAGGCCAAGCCCTTCGGTCGTTCGCGGAGCCGCTCGGCAACAGCCTAGCGCCCGAGCACGGCCGAGCGAGAAATACGATCGGCTCGATTGGTCGCCGACCGGTCGGAATCCAGACAACGAAGCCGATCTGCCGTAGTCCTGGGGAACACTCGGCCTGCCGGGTTTTCTCGGTGTTGTCGACGAGTCAGTCACTTCTGTCGACGGACGGGCAGTTCGTTCGCCCGATCTACTGATGTGCCACTTACGGGTGACGACTGACGATGTCCGAGCTAGTGATCGGGCTGAATCTGAACGAGCGGTGGGTCCATTGCAGCGAATCCTCCCGACGTCGATCGTGATCGTCAATGTGCACGGCATCGGCACGCCCGTACGCCCGCTCGATCCGGGCGAGGACGTGGCCTGGGTCAGCACCACCCAGTTCGAGGCGGTGCTGGACGCCGTGGCGGGACGAGACGATGTCCGATTGACATTCGACGACGGAAATGCCTCCGATGTGGAGATTGCTCTGCCCCGGCTGCTGGAACGCGGACTCCGGGCCGAGTTCTACCTCGCGGCCGGGCTCCTCGGTGAGCCCGGTCGACTGGACGAGAGCGGTGTCAAGGAGCTCTGCGAGGCCGGCATGACGATCGGCTCGCACGGCTGGGCCCACCGCGACTGGCGGCGCCTGACCCCGACGCAGGCCCGTGCGGAGTTCGTCGAGGCGCCCCGGATGCTCAGCGGCATCACGGGGCAGCCGGTCACCCGGGCCGCCATTCCGTTCGGGTCGTACGACCGGCACGTCCTGCGCCGGTTGCGGCAGGCGCATGTCAGCCAGGCACTGACCAGTGACGGCGGGCGCACCCGCGAGGGCAGCTGGCTGCAGGCGCGCAACAGTCTGCGGCACACCGTCGACGCCGACTGGATCCGGCGCGTCGTCCTGGACCCGCCGTCGCTACCGGTGCGCGCGCGGCACCTCGTCGCGCGCGGCGCCAAACGGATGCGGGGGTGACCATGGGCAACGACTCCAGACCCGCTCCGGCCGAGGGCGACACCGCCCGCGTCGCCGTCGTCATCGTCACGTTCAACAGCGCCCACGTCCTGGACGGCTGCCTGCGGTCACTCGCCACGCAGACCGGCACCGAGCTGTCAGCGGTCGTCGTGGCCGACAACGCCTCCGCCGACGACGGTGTCGCGGTCGCTGCAGCGGCCACCTATCTGCCGGTGCGGACGGTCCAGCTCGGTCGCAACGCGGGCTATGCGGCGGCCATCAACGCGGGCATCGCGGCGCTCGACCTCCGCAAGCTGGACGCCGTCTTCGTGCTGAACCCCGACTGCCGGCTACGCCCGGACACCGTAAGCCATCTGGCGCGGGCCCTGCGAGAGCCGGGACGGGCGATCGCGGTACCCCGGCTGGTGAACCCGGACGGGTCGCTGCAGCCGTCCCTGCGCCGTAACCCCACCGTCCGGCGGGCGCTGATCGAGGCGGTGATCGGTGGCGGCCTCGCCGGGCGGCTCGGCACGCTGGGCGAGCTGGTGCTGGATTCCCGGGCGTACGACCGGCCGGGTCCGGTGGTGTGGGCGACCGGGGCGGCGATGCTGCTGTCCGCCGAGGCCGTCCGTGAGCTCGGCGGCTGGGACGAGTCGTTCCTGCTCTACAGCGAGGAGACCGAGTACTGCCTGCGGGCCCGCGACCAGGGCTGGACGCTCTGGTACGAACCGGCGGCGATCGTCGAGCACATCGGTGGCGAGTCCAGCACCAACCCGATGCTCGCCGCCCTGTTGACGGCGAACAAGGTGCTGTTGTTCCGGCGCCGGCGGGGTGCGCCCGCCTGGTGGGCCTACTTCGGCGCGATCACGCTCGGCGAGGCGATCCGGGCGGTGGCCGGCCGGCGTACGGCGCGGGCCACGGTGGCGGCGCTGCTCAGCCCGTCGCGCCGCGCGCTGATCCGGCGGACCATCGCCGGGGGGCAGCCGTGACCGGAGAACGGGTGCGCGCGGTACGGACGGCGAGCGTGCGCTTCGCCGCGTTCGACGCGCTCGACTCGGAGGTGCTGGACGCCTGGCACAGCTTGCGCGCGGGCAATCCGGCGCTGGACAGTCCCTACTTCCATCCGGGTTTCGCGGCTGCCGTGCAGGCGACCGGGCGGCTGGTCCAGGTGGCGGTCGGGCGCGACGACCGGGGCGCTGTCTGCGCGGTCCTGCCGGTGCACCGCGAGCGGGCGGTGTTGCGGCCGGTCGGTTGGCCCGGCGCCGACTTCCAGGGGCCGGTGCTCGCCCCGGGCACGAGCTTCGCGCCGCTGAAGCTGTTGACCGGCGGTATCCGCGGTTTCGCGTACGATCATCTGCTCGAACCGTGCCCGGATTTCGCACCGTGGGCCGAGGCGAGCCGATCGTCGCCGTTGCTGGACAGCACCGGCGGCCTCGACGGGTATCTGGGCCGGGCATCGCGCAGCGGCAAGGACAACATGGGCCAGGCCCGCCGGCGCACCGCCCGGGTAGAGCGGGAGCTGGGTCCGGTCCGGTTCGCCGCCGACGTGGTCGACGAGGAGTCGCTGCGCCGGGTCGTCGAACTCAAACGCGGTCAGTACGCGGCCACCGGAGCCCGCGACTACTTCGCCGAACCGGACCGCCTGGCCCTGCTGACCGGGCTGCTGCACACCCGCGGCACGGACTTCGGCGGCATCCTGTCGACCGTGCACGCCGGCCCACACCTGCTGGCCGCCCACTTCGGCCTGCGCTCCGGATCGGTGCTGCACTGGTGGTTGCCGGTTTACGACCCGGCGTTCTCGGCCCACTCCCCCGGCTGGATCCTGCTGCGCGAACTGGTCGGCGCCGCCCCCGCGCTCGGTTTCACCCGGATCGACTTCGGCCGCGGCGACGACGAGTACAAGCGGCGGGCCAAGACCGGCGAAGTGCTGGTCAGTCAGGGCGCCGTCACCCGCAGCTCCACCGTCCGGGTGGTGCGGCGCGCCCGCAACTCGGTGCTGGCCGCCGCGAAATCGTCCGCCCTCGGCCCCGAGCTGCGCCGCCTGGTGCGCACGCTCCGCGCTCTCAACCGCTAAGGGGAAACGTGATGAGAATCAGCGTCTTCGGGCTCGGCTACGTCGGCAGCGTCTCGGCCGCCTGCCTCGCCGCGCGGGGGCACGAGGTGGTCGGGGTCGACGTGAACCCGACCAAGGTCGAGCTGATGCGCCGCGGCCGGGCCTCGGTCGTCGAGGAGCAGATCGGCGAGCTGACCGCGCAGGTGGTGGCGTTCGGCGCGCTGCGGGCGACCACGGACGTCGCCGAGGCGGTCGCGGCCACGGAGATCTCGCTGGTCTGCGTCGGCACGCCGAGCGCCACCAACGGCAGCCTCTCCACCGAATATCTGGAGCGCGTCGCCGAGCAGATCGGGGCGGCGATCGCCGGTCTGGACCGCTGGCACACCGTGGTCTTCCGCAGCACCATGCTGCCCGGCACCTGCACCGAACTGCTCATCCCGATCCTGGAGAAGGAGTCCGGCAAGACCGCCGGAGTGCACTTCGGCGTCGCGGTCAACCCCGAGTTCCTGCGCGAGGGCAGCAGCGTACGGGACTTCTTCGAGCCGCCCAAGACGGTGATCGGCAAGCTGGACCAGACCAGCGCCGACCAGGTCGCCGCCATGTACGAGGGGCTGCCGGGCGAGGTCTTCCAGGTGCCGATCGAGGTGGCCGAGATGGCCAAGTACGCGGACAACTCGTTCCACGGCCTCAAAATCACTTTCGCGAACGAGCTGGGCGCGATCTGCCGGGCGCTGGGCGTCGATTCGCACAAGATGATGGACGTCTTCCTCGCCGACCGCAAGCTCAACATCAGCCCGGCGTACCTGCGGCCCGGCTTCGCCTTCGGCGGCTCCTGCCTGCCGAAGGATCTGCGCGGGCTGGTCTACGCGGCGCACCGCGCCGACGTCGCGGTGCCGCTGCTCTCGCACATCCTGCCGTCGAACGAGGAGCACCTGCGCCGCGCGCTCGACCTCGTCACGGCCACCGGCCGGCGCCGGATAGGGCTCTTCGGCCTGTCCTTCAAGCCGGGCACCGACGACCTGCGCGAAAGCCCGCTGGTCGAGCTCGCCGAGCGCCTGCTGGGCAAGGGCTACGACCTGAGGATCTACGACGCGAACGTGGCGCTGTCGCGGCTGGTGGGCGCCAACCGGGACTACATCGAGGGCCGGCTGCCGCACCTGGGCGACCTGCTCAGCAACTCCGTCGACGAGGTCCTCGAGCACGCCGAGGTCTGCGTCGTCGGCTGCACGGAACCGGCCGTGCTGGCGGCGCTCGCCACCCCCGGCGACCGGATCGTCGTCGACCTCGTCCGCCTCCCCGACGCGGAAGCGCGCCGGGCGATCGTTGGGTATCAGGGCCTTGGCTGGTAAAGCACTCATCCTCGTCGAGAACCTCTCGGTCCCGTTCGACCGGCGCGTGTGGCAGGAATGCCTCGCGCTGCGTGCCGACGGCTGGGACGTGCACGTCATCTGTCCACAGGGGACGGCCCAGGACACCGAGCCGTACGCCGAGATCGACGGCGTGCGGATCCACCGGTATCCGCTGCGCGCGGCGGTCGGCGGCCCGCTCGGCTACCTGCAGGAGTACGCGAGCGCGTTGTGGCACACGTACCGGCTGGGCCGCCGGATCGGGCCGGTCGACGTGGTGCACGCCTGCAACCCGCCCGACCTGTTCTTCCTGATCGCGCGCCGGTTCAAGCGTACGGGCGCGACGTTCGTCTTCGACCAGCACGACCTGGTCCCGGAGCTCTACCTGTCCCGCTTCGCGCGCGGCGAGGACTTCCTGTACCGCGCGGTGTGCTGGTTGGAGAAGCAGACCTACCGCGCCGCGGACGTGGTGATCTCGACCAACGAGAGCTACCGGACGGCCGCGCTGACCCGCGGCGGCAAGGAGCCCGGCCAGGTCTTCGTCGTGCGCAGCGCCCCGACCGTGGAACGCTTCCGGCAGGTGCCCGCCGACGAGTCGATCCGCAAGGACAAGCAGTATCTGCTCTGCTATCTCGGTGTGATGGGACCGCAGGACGGCGTCGACTACGCGCTGCGGGCGCTGGCCAAGCTGCGTGACGAGCTGGGCCGCACCGACTGGCACGCCGTCTTCATGGGCGGCGGGGACACGTACGATGCGATGGTCGCTCTCGCCGGCGAGCTGGGCCTCGCCGACTGCGTGGAGTTCACCGGCCGGATCCCCGACGACGACCTGCTGCGCTATCTGTCCACGGCCGACGTCTGCCTGTCGCCCGACCCGCTCAACCCGCTGAACGACGTCTCGACCATGAACAAGATCATGGAGTACATGGCGATGGCACGGCCGATCGTCTCGTTCGAGCTGAAGGAGGCCCGGGTCTCGGCGGGTGAGGCGGCGGTCTACGCGCCGGCCAACGACGAGGCCGCCTTCGCCGCCCTGATCGCCGAGCTGCTGGACGATCCCGCCGAGCGCAAACGGATGGGCGAGATCGGCCGGCAACGGGTCGGCGGAGCACTCTCCTGGGAGCACTCCCGTGCGGAGCTGCTGCGGGCCTACCGGGCGGCCGTCGCGCAACCCGGTCCAGCGCCGTCAATCCCGCGGCAGCGTGGCACGGCTACTCGCGTCGGCACCCCAGGCGTCGCCGCGGCCCCGGCGCAGCCGCGTCAGCGCCCGGTCGAGCACCAGAACGGCCAGATAGCATCCGCTGTCGAGCGGGCTCACCCGGCGGCCGCGCACCACCGCGGCGAGGTCGCCGAGGCCGAGCCGGCCCTCCGGGGTGGCACGGCCCAGCTCGGCCAGCTGCCGGTTGCCGCGCCGGACCCGCACCCGCCGGTTCAGATAGGCGGCGACGGTCCGGGCCGGTCGGACCAGTGACCGGGCGGCGGGCACGACGACCCGTTCGTGCGGGGCGAAGCTGACATGGACCAGTCCGTCGTCGGAGATGACGTCCGGCATCGGGAAGACCCGGGCATGCCCCTGCACGGTGAGCACGTAGCAGCCGGCGCCGGCCAGCGCCCGGGCCGGCGCGATCAGGGCCTCGTGCACCCGGTGCACCCGGCGGACCACCGGGCCGGCCCCGGTCAGGTCCAGCTCGGGCACCGGGGCGCAGGCCAGGACGCCGGGCTGCGCGCAGGCCGCGACCAGCTCGCGCACGGACGCCGCGGAAAGCTCCACGTCCGCGTCGAGGTAGACGCGCGGGAAGGTGACGCAGGCCGCGTCGCCGAGGCGCAGGGCGTTCGGCTTGCCGGGCACCGGCGTCTCGACGACCCGGACGCCGCCGACCTGGCCGGCGGCCGCGGCGGTGCCGTCGGAGCAGGCGTTGGCGACGACGACGACGTCGAACTCGCCGGGCGCGCTCCCGTCCAGGAGACGACGCAGATTCGCCGCGATGACCGATTCCTCGTTGTGCGCCGGTACGACGATGCTGACCACGGCCTCGCTCACGCGGGCCACGATGCCACGCCGGCGGCGGGAACGGTACGACCCCGCGGACCGAGAAACAGAACGGGAGGCCGTCACCGATGACCGAGCTGGCCGTCATCACTCCGACCTTCCGCGGCGACGCCGAGATCTTCGCCGATCTGCACCGGTCGGTCCTGGCGTACACGCCGCCCGACACCGTGCACCATGTGGTCGTGCCGCCCCGCGACCGCGACCTGTTCGCGGACTACGCCGGGCCGCGCTGCCAGGTGTGGACGAGTGCGCAGCTGCTGCCGACAAGCTACCTGCACCTGCGGGCGGGCCGGCTGGAGACCTTCGTCGACGTCCGGCGCCCGTGGCCGCCGGTCCGGGGCTGGATCAGCCAGCAGGCGATCAAGATCGCCATGACCGCCCGGCTGGACGCCCGGGTCGTGCTCCTGGCCGACTCCGACGTCGTACTGGTGCGCCCGGTGCGCGCCGAGCGGTTCTTCGTGGACGGGCGATTCAGCCTGGTCCGCGAGGAGAAGGCGGTCACCGACGACATGGAACGCCACGTGATCTGGCACCGGGTGTCCCGAGAGCTGTTCGGCCTCCCGGCGGGGCCGCCCCCGCCGCTGCCCGATTACGTCTCGCCCGTCAACTTCTGGGACCCCGCCGTGGTGCTCGCCATGCAGGAGCGGATCCGCGAGGTCACCGGCCAGGACTGGCTGCGGGCCTTCACCGGCCGATTGCACATCTCGGAGTTCATCCTCTACGGAGTCTTCGTCGACGAGGTGCTGGGCCGTACGGCGACGCCGCCGCCGGCATACGGCACCATCTGCCACAACTACTGGGAGCACACGCCGCTGGAGCCCGACAGCGGCGTGGCTTTCGCCGAGGAACTGCCCGCGGACGCGATCGCCATGATGATCTCGGCGAAA
>JAVHVY010000429.1:0-10213 GCA_032160305.1 Actinoplanes sp. | reverse complement strand
GCCGACCGCCCCGGCGGACCTGACCGACCGGCGCGTCGAGATCACCGGGCCGACCGAACGCAAGATGACCATCAACGCGTTGAATTCGGGCGCCAAGGTGTGGCTGGCCGACCTTGAGGACGCGAACACCCCGCACTGGGGCAACGTCGTCGGCGGCCAGCAGAATCTTCGCGACGCGATCCGGCGCACGATCACCTTGGAGACCCCGGCCAAGACGTACGAGCTGGGAGCGGGGCCGTATCCGACGATCGTGATGCGGCCGCGTGGGTGGCATCTGGACGAGCGGCACCTGCCGGTGGACGGCGAGCCGGCCGTCGGGGCGCTGGTGGACTTCGGCCTGTACTTCTTCCACAACGCCGACGAGCTGATCGCGCGGGGCAGCGGGCCGTACTTCTACCTGCCGAAGATGGAGTCCCATATCGAGGCCGCACTGTGGAACGACGTCTTCACCTACGCGCAGGAGGCGCTGGGGATTCCGGTGGGGACCATCCGGGCCACCGTGCTGATCGAGACGATCCCGGCCGCGTTCGAGATGGACGAGATCATCCACGCGCTGCGCCCGCACCTGTCCGGCCTGAACGCCGGCCGCTGGGACTACCTGTTCAGCATCATCAAATACTTCCGGGACAACCCGGCGATGGTGCTGCCCGACCGGGCCGCGGTGACCATGACCGCGCCGTTCATGCGGGCGTACACGGAGTTGCTGGTCTCGACCTGTCACCGGCGCGGCGCCTTCGCCATGGGCGGGATGGCCGCCTTCATCCCGAGCCGGCGCGACCCGGCGGTCAACGAGGTGGCCCTGGGCAAGGTCCGCGAGGACAAGGAACGCGAGGCCGGCGACGGTTTCGACGGCTCCTGGGTGGCGCACCCCGACCTGGTCCCGGTCTGCCGGGAGATCTTCGATCGGGTGCTCGGCGACCGGCCGAACCAGCTGGACCGTAAGCGCGACGACGTGTCGGTCGGCGCGGCACAGCTGCTGGACGTGGCCGCGACCGGCGGCGCGGTGACCGAGGCGGGGCTGCGCGGCAACATCTCGGTGGGCCTGCGGTATCTGGAGGCGTGGCTGCGCGGCAACGGCGCGGTCGCCATCAACAACCTGATGGAGGACGCGGCCACGGCCGAGATCTCCCGCTCGCAGATCTGGCAGTGGATCCACAACGGAGTGCGGCACGACGACGGCACGGTGATCACCGCCGATCTGGTCGGCACGATCGAGGACGAGGAGCTGGCGAAGATCCGCGCGGCGCTGGGTGACCAGGCGTGGGCGGGCAGCCGCTTCGACGACGCCCGCAAGCTCTTCGAACGGGTCGCCCTGGCCGACGACTTCGCCGACTTCCTGACCACCGCGGCCTACGACTCGATCGACTGACGTCGAATACGCGTTCCTCGATGGCCGAATTGAGGGTGCTGGCGTGATATAACTGTTAGGAAACTTTGTAATAGCGTTTCTCCATCCCCCGGGAGACGATCCCTGTGAAGCGCAGACCCCTCATCACCATCACCGCGGCCAGCGCCGCGCTGCTCGGTGCCGGCGTCGTCGGTGCCCTGCCGGCCGACGCCGCAACCCTCTCCAGCAACTGGTACGCCAGTGCCCCCTACCTGATGCCCTTCGACAACAGCCCGCCCAACCCGGTCGAGGTGATGAACGCGACCGGCCAGAAGGCCTTCCAGCTGGCCTTTATCCTGGCCCCGAACGGCGGTGGCTGCTCGCCCACCTGGGACGGCACGCGGGCGGTCGCCGCGGACTCCGAGGCCGCCGCGATGATCGCCAATATCCGTAACAACGGCGGCGACGTCAGCGTCTCGATCGGGGGTTACGGCGGCACGAAGCTCGGCCAGACCTGCGGCTCGCCGGAGGCCACCGCCGCGGCCTACCAGCAGGTGATCTCCAAGTACGCGCTGAAGGCGATCGACTTCGACCTGGAAGAGCCGGAATACGAGAACACCGCGGCGGTGCACAACGAGATCGGCGCGGCGAAGATCCTGCAGCGCGACGATGCCGGCCTCTATGTCTCGATCACCACGGCCGGCACGGCGGCGGGGACCGGCTGGTTCGGCACCCTGATGCTGAACGAGGCGAAGGCGCAGGGCTTCACCCCGGCGAACTACTCGATCATGCCCTTCGACAACGGCTTCAGCGGCGGCGGCTCGTCGCAGACCGCGGCATTGGAGGCCTTCCACACGATCCTGATGAACACCTTCGGCTGGGACAGCGCGACCGCCTTCGCCCACGAGGGGATCTCGCAGATGAACGGGCGCAGCGACGCCGCCGAATATTTCCGGCAGGCCGACTTCCAGATCACACTGGACTACGCCACCAGCCACCGGCTGGCCCGTTACACCAACTGGTCGGTGAACCGGGACCGGCAGTGCGCGAACCCGAACGAGCCCACCACCAAGGGCACCTGCAGCAGCGTGCCGCAGACGCCGTGGGAATTCACCAAATACTCGGTTCGCTTCGCCGGCGCGACCCCGCCGACCCCGACCCCGACCACGCCGACGCCCACCCCGACCCCGCCCGGCGGCTCCTGCACGGCGCCCGGGTGGAGCGCGAGCGCCGTCTACGTCGGCGGCAACCAGGTCTCCTACAACGGGCACACCTGGCAGGCCAAGTGGTGGACCCAGGGTGAGACACCCGGAGTAGCCGACGTCTGGGCCGACCAGGGCGCCTGCGGCGGCACCACCCCGCCCGGCGGCGGCACCTGCCCGGCCGCGTGGAGCGCGAGCGCCGTCTACGTCGGTGGGAACACGGTCTCCTACAACGGGCACAAGTACACCGCCAAGTGGTGGACGCAAGGGGAGACGCCAGGAAACCACGACGTGTGGACCGACAACGGGACCTGTGGATAACCGGGTGTGATCTGTGCCGGGCGGCATCCACAGACAGCCGCCCGGCAACGCCGGGGCCATTAGTCTCGGTCCCATGGTCGACCTGGTCGTACGCTCCCGGCGTACCGTCACGGCGTCCGGCATGCGCGCGGCGGCCGTCGCGGTCTCCGGCGGGCGGATCGCCGCGATCGAGGGCTACGCCACGCCGATCGCAGCGGCCGAGGAGATCGATCTGGCCGACACCGCGCTGCTACCCGGCCTCGTCGACACGCACGTGCACGTCAACGAGCCCGGCCGCACCGAGTGGGAGGGCTTCGCCAGCGCCACCCGGGCCGCCGCCGCGGGCGGTGTGACCACGATCGTCGATATGCCGCTGAACAGCCTGCCCCCGACCGTCGCGGTCGAGGCGCTGCGGATCAAGCAGGCGGCCGCGACCGGGCAGTGTCACGTCGACGTCGGATTCTGGGGCGGGGCGATCCCGGGCAACGCCACCCACCTGCCCGGGTTGAACGCGGCCGGGGTGTTCGGCTTCAAGGCGTTCCTGGCCGATTCCGGCGTCCCCGAGTTCCCGCCGCTGGACCCGGCGCAGCTGGCCGAGGCGCTGGCGGCGGTGGACGCGCAGTTCGTCGTGCACGCGGAGGATCCGCACCAGCTGCACGAGGCCGTCTCCTCGACGGCGTATGCCGACTTTCTGGCCTCCCGGCCGCCGGCGGCCGAGCATGCGGCGGTGGCGACGGCGATCGAGGCCGCCCGCGCGGCGGACGCCCGCGTGCACATCCTGCACCTCTCGGCAGCGTCGGCGCTTCCGCTGATCGCCGCGGCTCGAGCCGATGGCGTACGGGTGACCGCCGAGACCTGCCCGCACTATCTGACCCTCGACGCGGCGCTGATCCCGGCCGGGGCGACCGAGTTCAAGTGCTGCCCGCCGATCCGCGACGCGGCCAACGCCGACCAGCTCTGGGCCGCCCTGGCCGACGGGCTGATCACCTGCGTGGTCAGCGACCACTCGCCGTGCACCCGAGAGCTGAAACGCCAGGACACGGGCGACTTCGCGGCGGCCTGGGGCGGGATCGCCTCGGTGCAGCTGGGGCTACCCGTGATCTGGACGGCCGCCGCCGCCCGCGGGCACAGGCTCGTCGACGTGGTGTCCTGGATGGCCCGGGGGCCCGCCGACCTGGTCGGACTGACCGGCAAGGGCCGGATCGCAGTCGGGGCCGATGCCGACCTGGTCGCGTTCGACCCGGAGGCCACCTTCGTCGTCGATCCGCACCTGCTGCACCACAAGAATCCGGTCACCCCGTACGCGGGCAGGCGTTTGCGGGGCGTGGTGACGCGGACCTGGCTGCGCGGCGCCGCGGTGCCCGGCGACGTGCCCGGCGGCCGTCTCCTGACCCGAGAGGACCGTGCATGAGCGAGGAATTCACCCTGCTGCCCGACCTGGCGTCGCGGACGTTCGGCGGCGGCGTCGTCTACACCAACGACGAGTTCTTCGCCGCCGCCGACCATCTGATCGCCCCGGCGCCGCCGGTCTTCGCCCCGCGCACCTTCGACCACCGCGGCCAGGTCTACGACGGGTGGGAGACCCGCCGCCGGCGCGAACCGGGCAGCGACCACGCGATCGTGCGGCTCGGCACGCCCGGGTTGATCCACGGCGTCGACATCGACACGGCTTTCTTCACCGGCAACTATCCGCCCCATGCGGCGGTCGACGCCTGCTCGATCGAGGGCTACCCGCGCGCGGCCGAGCTCGCGGCGGCCGAGTGGGAGCCGCTGGTCACCCGTTCGGTGCTGTACGGGGACAGCCGCAACCTCTTCCCGGTCGACGCGAAACGCCGCTACACCCACGTGCGGTTGACGATCTACCCCGACGGCGGCGTGGCCCGGTTCCGGGTGCACGGCGAGGTCGTGCCCGACCCGCGGCTGCTGCCGGGCGTCTTCGACGTCGCCGCCGCCGAGCACGGCGGCCGGGTCGTCGGCTGCAGCGACATGTTCTACGGCCACCCGGCAAACATGTTGCAACCGGGCCTGGCCCAGACTATGGGCGACGGTTGGGAGACCTCGCGGCGCCGCGACGACGGCAACGACTGGGTGCTGGTCAAGCTGGCCGTGCCCGCGACGATCGAGCTGGCCGACCTGGACACCCGCTGGTTCAAGGGCAACGTGCCGGGCAGCGCGGGCCTGCGCGGGGTGGACACCCGCACCGGCTCGATCGACGAGCCGGGCGACTGGTTCGACCTGCTGGCGCCGGTGACGCTCGCGCCGGACACCCCGCACCGCTTCCGGATCGCGGTCCTGACCCCGGCAACTCACGTGCGACTCGACATCTACCCGGACGGCGGGATGGCCCGGCTGCGCCTGCACGGCCGGCCCGATGCGTCCGGAGCCGCCGCCCTGCGGGCCCGGTACGAAGGTCTTTCCTGACCAGCCCCTGACCTATCAGGTGATCAAGGCGCAGGAGGCGAGGTGGTCAGGGCAGCGTCACCAGCGCGTGGTGGTCGTCGTGGGGCAGGTCGCCCGGCGCCACCGCGGTGATCACCAGCTCGGTCATGGTGAGCCGGCCCGAGAGGGTGGTGACCAGCGCGGTGTCGGCGGCGTCGCGGCCGGTCGCGATCCGGATCAGACTCTGCCGGGGCGCGAGCCGGGTCGCGTCCCAGACCCGCCACACGCCGTCCAGTTCGGCCTCGACGACCAGGTGGAAGTCCATCGGGGACAGTCCGGGGGCGTAGACGGCGGCCACCCGGGCCGGGATGTCCAGCGCGCGGCACAATGTCGCCACCAGGTGGGCGTAGTCCCGGCAGACGCCGCGGCCGTCGACCAGGGTGTCCAGGGCGTCGGTGGACGGCCCGCTGCTGCCCGGCTCGTAGGTCAGGTTGTCGTGCACCCAGGCGGTGATCGTGCGCACGGTCGTCACCGGATCGGCCGCTCCGAACTGTCGGGCGGCGTAGCCGACGATCCGGTCGGACGGGCAGTAGCGGCTTGGCCGCAGCGCCACGATCCGGTCCAGCGGCGCAACCGGCGGCGGGACCGGGCCGGGCCCGGTCGTAGCGGAATAGGTCGCGGTGAGCAGTCCCTTCGGGGCGTGCAGGACGTGCTGGCGGCGGGGCACCTCGCTGACCTCGACCGGGCGGCCGTCGCTGAGCACGAGCAGGGTCTCCGACGCGGGGACGGCCACGGCGATCTGCAGGACGATCTCGGCGGTCTCGGTGACGTCGAAACCGAGGGTGCAGGCGACCTGGGACTGATTCACGGCCCAACGTTATCCACCGGGCCGGACAGGGAAACCTCGGACACGTTACGGTCTGCGGCGTGGGTCGAACCGTAACTCTGGTGCTGGTCGACGAGACCGGCGCGTTGCTCGGCGCGTTGCCGCCGTTCGAGGTCTCCGTGCCGTGGTGGCAGGAGGTGGATGAGCTGGTCACCGGCGTACGCGCCCGGGACGGTCTGCAGGTGCAGGTACTGCGCCTGCTGGACGGGGTCGCCGCGGACGATCGCTCGGCCGGCGGCGAGGTGCGCTATCTGGCGCAGGTGAGCGGGCGGGCCCCCGTGGGGCTGACTCCCGCCGAGGTGGATCTGTCCCCGCAGCCGCATCGCGCCGCCTATGCGGAGCCCGGCGGGCCGGCCGAGTCGACCGGGTGGGCGATCTCCGCGCTGGCGGCGCTCGGGTCGCCGGGCGCCGTCGCGGTCCAGCGCCGCAGCTGGAATCTGTCGGCGATCTGGCGCCTCGACGTGGCCGGTGCTCCGGTGGCGTGGCTCAAGCAGGTGCCCCGGTTCTTCTGGCACGAGCCGGCGGTACTAAGACTGGTCTCCGGCGTGTCACCCGGGCTGGTGCCGCCGTTGCTGGCCGCCGGCGAGCAGGGCCGGATGCTGCTCGCGCACCTGCCCGGCGAGGACGGCTACGGCGCCGGGGCGCAGGCATGTGCGGGCATCGCCGCCGAGTTCCACCCGGTCCAGGCGCACTTCGCGGGCCGCGACACCGAGTTGCTGGCCAGCGGTATGCCCGACCGCAGACTGGCCGTGGAGCTGTTCGCGCCGGTCGCCCAGCCGTATCTGGCCGAGATCGACGGGCTGGCCGAACTGATCGACACGCTACCGCGGCGCCTCGACGACATCGCCGCCTGCGGGCTGCCCGACACGCTGGTGCACGGCGATCTGCACCCGGGCAACACCCGGATCGGCGACGGCGACCCGGTGATCATGGACTGGGGCGACTCGTCGCTGGGCTGCCCGGCGCTGGACATCCTGCGGCTGACCGAGGAGCTGCCGGCCGCCCAGGCCGCGGAGCTGATCGCGTCCTGGGGGCTGCGCTGGCGCACCGCCGTGCCGGGCAGCGACCCGGTCCGCGCGGCCGAGCTGATGCGGCCGGTGGCCGGGCTGTACGGGGCGCTGATCTATTCGGAGTTTCTGGCGCGGATCGAGCCGGCGGAGCATCCGTACCACCGTAGCGACGTACCCTCCTCGCTGCGGTCCGCCGTCGAACGGGCATAACCTGGCGGCGATGGGCACACGCAGCGATCGCTACGTCGCGGAGATCCGCCGCGACGGTGCCGTGCTGTCCGACGAGCTTGCCCGGGCGTTCGCGGCGGTGCCCCGGGAGGTGTTCGTCGGCGAGGGGTTCCAGCGCCGCGACGGTTCGTGGGCGCGGCCTGGCGACGAGGGGTTCCTCGACACCGTCTACAGCGACGAGGTGCTGGTCACCAAGGTCGACGGGAAGACGCCGGTCAGCTCGTCGAGCCAGCCGTCGCTGATGGCCGTGATGCTGACGGCACTGCGGGTGCGGCCCGGCCTGCGGGTGCTGGAGATCGGGACGGGCACCGGCTACAACGCGGCGCTGCTGGCCACCCTCGGCGCCCAGGTGACCAGTGTCGACGTGCAGGCCGACGTGGCGCGGCGGGCCTCGGCGGCGCTGGCGGCGGCCGGCGTCGGCGGAGTCCGAGTGGTGCACGACGACGGGTATGCGCCAGTGCCGGGCGACGTGGTCGACCGGGTGATCGTCACCGTCGGGGTGGCCGGACTCTCCCCGCACTGGGTCGCCGGGCTGGCCGGGGCGGGGCCCCTGGTGGTTCCGGTCGAGCACGGCGGCACGCACCCGGTGCTGGTGGCGTCGCCCGGCCCGCCCGGCTCTGACCGCCCGCCCGGCTCTGACCGCCAGCCCGGCCCGAGCGGCCCGAGTGGCCCGGACGGCCCGAGTGGCCCGGACGGCCCGAGTGGCCCGAGTGGCCCGAGTGCCAGGGTGCTGTGCCCGGCCGGTTTCATGAGCGCCGCCGGGCCGTTGGCGGCCGAGCACCCGGGCAGCCATCCGCGGCCGGCGGCGGCCCGTACGCTGGCGGACTTCACCGAGGTGGCCGGGCCCCGGTGGGCGGCGCCGCTGGCCACTCTTGCCTACCGGGATCTCTGGTATGCGGCCGGCGTGCGCAGCCGGCACGCCACGCACGCGGCTGTTCCGGGGCGGGAGCAGAGCGTGCTGGCGCTGCTGGACGAGCGCCGCACCGGCGGGGCGGTGATCCTGCCGGACGGCGCGATCCGGGCCGGTGGCCAGCAGGCGCAGGAGTACGCGGCCGAGGCCCGCACGATCCTCGACGAGTGGGAGTCCGCCGGCCGCCCGCCGATGCAGGCGTGGCAGATCGGCCTGGCCCTGACCGCCGACCCGGCCACCCCGATCTGGGTGCCCGCGCACTGGCGGCTTCAGGTGCCCCAGCGCAGGTAGCCGAGCACGGCCAGGACGCGGCGGCTGGTGCTGGGCCTACCGCGTGCTGGGCCTGCCGCGTGCTGGGCCTGCCGCGTGCTGGGCTACCACGTGCCGGCGCGGCGGGCCCGCCACGGGCGGCCGTCCGGATCGTAGATCAGCCGGTACGCCGGCACCGCCCAGAGTTTCTGGTACCAGGGCAGATCCTTCGTCTCGTGCGGGACCAGCCGGCCCGGCGGGCGGGTGCCGGTACGCCCGGCCCGGTGCCAGTCGCGCAGGGCCTCGGCGGTCGCCACGATCTCGCGTACACAATCGTCCGGGTGTAAAAGGTGGTGATCGTCGGTCTTGTCCAGGTGCTCGCGCAGCAGCGCGAGGCGCAGCTCGCGCGGGAAGTGCCGGGCGCCGTCGCCGAGGCCGGCCGGATCGACCGGCGCGCGCTCGTCGCGGGTGGCGTCGAAGACGGCGCAGGACAGCTCGCTGTCGTGCGTCCAGGAGCGGCGGTTGAAGTTGTCGCTGCCGACGCTGCACCAGGTGTCGTCGATGACGCAGACCTTGGCGTGCACGTAGACCGGGGTTCCGGCGTGGTTCTCCACGTCGAAGATGTGCACCCGGTCCGGCGCGGTCCGGGTGCACAGGTCGATCGCCTCCGTGCGGCCGACCTGGTTGGGCGGCAACGCGAAACGGCCGTCCACATCGGGGTGTCGCGGCACGATGGCGATCAGATGCAGCTGCGGGTTGGCCCGCAGCGCGTCGGCGAACAGCTGGGCTACTTCGGTCGACCAGAGGTACTGGTCCTCCAGGTAGATCAGCCGCCGGGCCCGTTTGATGGCTTTGGTGTAGCCCCGGGCGACGGACTGTTCGCCGAGCTTGGCGAAGGGGTACCGCGGGCGCATCGCTGGATATGTCCGCAGTACCTGGATGTTCAGAGTGCCGCAAGCCGGCGGGTCGGGGGGCTGCGGCGGCAGCAGGTCCCCGCTCATATCGGAGTGGCGTAGCTTGTCGGTGATCGTGGAGATCGGTCCGCTCTGATCAAGACCGGTCGGATCGCGCCAGCGCTCCCGGAAGGAGAAGTCCAGCGCGCCGACCACCGGGCCGCGCAGCGCGAGCTGCACGTCGTGCCAGGGCGGATTCTTTCCGTACGCCTTGGCCATCGCGATCGGCTGCGGGTCGCCGAGGTGCCGGGCGTCGTCGCGGCGGCTGTGGCACAGGTCGATGCCGCCGGCGAAGGCGATGTCGCGGTCCGGTTCGTCCGGGTGGCGCAGGACGACCAGCTTCTGGTGGTGCGAACCGCCGCGCCGGACCCGCTGGTCGAGCAGCACCTCGCCGCCGGCCGCGCGGATGTCGTCGGCCAGGGTGCGGTTCTCCGCCTCGCTGTAGGCCAGCTTGTCCAGGTGTGAGCGCCAGAGCAGGCCCTTGACGAGGACACCGCGTTTGGCGGCGTCGGCGAAGAGCCCGGCCGCGGTCGGCCCGCCGGCACGCATCAGCTCGTCGGGATCCCCGCGCCAATCGGTGAAAAACAGATGGTCACCCGCACGGAGACTGTCGACCTCCGTGACCAACCGGTCAAAATAGGTTATTCCGTGAATGAGTGGTTCGGCGGTGTTTCCGGGGCACCAGTTGGGTATCTGGCTATCCGGGTTGCCGCGCTCCTCGGTGCTGAGAAACCAGTCCTGTTGCGGCACGGGCATCCCTTCGAGGTCG
>JAVHVY010000409.1:0-8961 GCA_032160305.1 Actinoplanes sp. | reverse complement strand
CAGACCGCCGGGCTGGACGGGCGACGGTGCGGGTGTCGGGGTGTGTTGAGGTGACATGGGGGCTCCCTTATTCGTCGTCGGTGAGGTCGAGTTCGCCTACGCAGAGGCGGTGTTCCTTTTTGGAGGCGACGGCCTGGAAGGACACCCGGTGGGTGCCGGACAGCAGGACGCCCTCACCCCTTCGGGCGGCGAGCAAGACCCGGGCTTCGCCGGAGGTCAGGCCGAACGCGTCGGCGACGGCGTCGATGGCCTGCGGGGACTGCCGCATCAGGATTTGGGTCGCGGCGTTGGAGATGACTGCCTGGCCGAGGTCGGAGCCGAGCAGGTCGGCGGCGTCCTGGGTGATGACCGAGACGCCGGCCCGCCGTTTCCGGGCGGCCTTGGACAGGCGGAACAGGAACTTGGCGCCTTCGCCGTCGCGGAGCAGGGTCCAGGCCTCGTCGACGATGACCAGGCGCCGCGGTGGGTTAGCGGCCCGGATGGCGGGGGCGTCGACTTCCCGCCAGATCGCGTCCAGGGCCAGGAGCATGCCGGGGGCGCGCAGCTCGTCGGCGAGTTGCCGGGTGGACCAGACGACCAGCTGCCCGGTCGGCACGGTGGTGGTCGGCCCGTCGAACAGGTCCCGGAACGAGCCGGTGGTCCACGGGGTGAGCCGGGCGGCGAGGGTGTCACCGGCTTCGGTGCCCAGCGCCTCCAGGGCGGCGCCGACATCGCGCAGCAGCGGCGGCGGGTGCCGCCAGGTGGCCGGGTCGTTGGAGATCCCGGCGGCGGCGTACGCGGCGGTGATCGCCTTGTCCAGGGCTGCGCGTTCGCTCGGCGGCGGCTGCTGTCCCATCAGCACCGCGACGAGGGTGTGCACGAACAGCGCCCGCCTGGTGAGGGCGTCGTCGCGGCGGTCCCCTGCCGGGATGTCGAGGGGGTTGAGACGGACCCCGGCGACGCCGAGTTGGATGGTGATCCCGCCGACGGCCTCGGCGAGGCGGATGTATTCGTCTTCGGGGTCGATGCAGGCGACGTGGACGCCGTCCGCGAGGGACCGGATGACTTCGAGTTTGATGAAGTACGACTTCCCGGCGCCGGAGCGGGCGAGGACGACGCTGTTGTGGTTGTGCTGGGACCAGCGGTCCCACCACACGATCCCGTTGGAGTCGGGGTTGAGGCCGTAGAGCATGCCGCCGGTGTCGCCGACCTCGCCCGGCAGCGGCGCGGGCAGGTCCGAGCTGGCCAGCGGGAACGCGGAGGCGATGGCGTCGGTGTCCATGACCCGGCGCATGCCGAGGCTGTCGGTGGCCAGGGGCAGGGTGGAGGTCCAGCCCTGCAGCTGCCGGAACGTCGCCGGTTGGGTGTCGAGGAGCACGGATGCCGCGGTGTCCCGTACGTGCGCGACCGCCTCTTCGAGTTCGGCGACCGACGGGGCGTGGACCGTGCAGTACAGGCCGACTCGGAACAGTCGGGAGTGGCCGCGGGCGATCCGGTCGGCCATTTCGGCCGCGTCGTCGGCGGCGGCCTCGGTCATCGGGTCGGCGAGGCGCCCTTTCTGGGCGTCGGAGCGGCGGTTGGATTCGAACCGGGCCCGCTGCCGGCGCAGGCGCGCCGTCGCTGCCTGCGGGGTCATCGGCTCGATGTAGATGACGACGTCGAGGCGTCCCGGCCACGCCAACAACGGCTCCAGCCACGCCGGTCCGGCTTCGGCGGGGTAGCCGGTGACGATCAGCGTCGCGGCGTACCCGTCTCCGACCTGCAGGTAGCGGGGGGTGTCGCGGACCCCGGCAGGGCCCACAACAGCCGCGAGCCCGGCCGTATCGGCCGGGCTCGCGGTGTCGACGTGCACTTTTCGCTTCTTGGAGAACAGTTTCATGAGGTGCCTCTCGTGATGACGGCGTCCGGACGCGTCCGGGGCCAGCTGGCATCGGTCGGGGTGTAGGGGTCGACGGCGGTGGTGAGGACGCTGGTGACCCGGGCGCCGTCCAGGACAGCGGTCTGGATCCCGAGCGACGACAGGGCCGATGCGGCGTGTTCGGCGCGCCGCGACACTTCGGTGTCGCGGCCCTTCTCCCCGGTGGCGGTGACGGCGATGGTGACGGTGCGCCACAGCGGATCGCGGCGGGCTGCGAGGTCGTCGAGGAAACCGGCATAGTCGCGGGCCGCGTCTGCGAGGGCCGGGTTGGCGATGGACTCGGCGCCGTCGGCGAGGCGCTGGGCGTGGCTGGACAGGTCGACCCGCTGCGCGGAGATGACGACCTGGACCGGGCCGTTGAGGGAGTTGAGCCAACGCCCGTACGCGCCGAGCAGCGCCGCCTGCTCGTCGCCGGTCCGCAGGTTGATGTTGACGGTTGTGCAGGCGACGAGGGCGACGGCGTGGGAGCCGGCGTCGATGATGCCGGACTCGGCGATCGCCTTGGCCGGGAGCCGCAGCACGGCGACGGGTGTGGCCGCGGGAACTGCGGGCGCCCAGTCGGGCGCCGGGATCGTCTTGCCGGCCGGCGCCGGGGCGAGGTGTCGGGGGTGGCGGGTGTGCCGGATCGCCGCGAGGAGCCATGCGTCCATGGACAGGCCGTCGCGGCGGCCGAGGGCCAGCACGATCGCCGCCCCCGCCAACGGGGTGAGAACGGCGATCAGCACTGGCGCCGGCAGCAGATGCCCGACGGCTTTGAAGACCCCGTAGCCGATGACGCCGGCGACCGCGAGGATCGCCAACTGCCGCGCCGTCAACCCGTAGACGATCTTGTCTGGGGTGTCGACGTCGGCCGGGATTCGGGCTCTGGGTGTGGTGTCAGGTGTGTTGGTGCGCATGAAGAGTCCAGTTCCTACGTGGTGGGCCAGCCGACCTTGGCGGCCGGTCTGGCAGTGGAAGCGGCGCGGGCGGTCCGCCCGCCGCTGAAGCCCTTGGACAGGCCGCGGGTGATTTGCTGGATGACGACCAGCCGGAAGATCTGCCCGGTGATACCCGGCTTGGTCTGGGTGACATAGCGCCGCATCAGGCCGGGGATCTTGAGAATTCCGAAGAGCATGCAGGCGACGATCAGCAGGTTCATCGTCGCGCCCGCATCGGGCACAATGACCAGGCCGAGGACCGGCAGGTTCGCATCCGGTGACAGGAATATCGTCAGCGTGGTGTGCAGGGCCACGGCCTGGATCACGACCGTGCCGGTGGTGCCGAGCATCGCCCGCCACCACAGCTTCGCGGCGCCTTCGGTCTGCGGTGTGCCGTGTAGGGCGAGGGCGATCGGGGCGACCCCGGCTAGGACGATGAGCAGCGCACATCGCATGATCCACTGGATCATCAGGAGTACGACGAGGACCGCGATCAGCAGCGCGATGAGCAGCAGCAGAAACCCTGACGGGCTGCCGCCCGGCTGGGCGCTCAGCGTTGACGTGGTGGTGCTGCGCAGCAGCTGCATCGAGCCGGGTGAGGTGATGCTCTGGCTCGTCAACGCCGTGGTCAACGCGTTGGCGAGATCGATGATTGTTGAGCAGATCGGTTGGGCGAAGTTCGCCGCGATCAGCCCGATGATCAGCCGCGGAATGAGTTCGGACGGGCCGTACCGTGACTGGATGGTGTCCCGGCCCATGATCATGATGGCGACCGCCAGGAACGCCAGCACGTAGCAGGCATTGACGATGCCCAACGACGTGCTGGCGAACGTGGTGACCTGGGGCAGGGTGGTGACGTTCGGGGACTGGAAGGCCGTGGCCGACAACAGGTCCCACAGGGTGTTCAGGGTCGCCAGGATCATCTGGGCGAACCATTTCAGGACACCGTCGATGACGTTGTTGGCCAGCCAGTCTCCCATGTCAGCCGCCGATCCAACCGCGCACGACGGCGAGCAGGATTGGGGCCAGGACGGCGAGGGCGTAGCCGATCAAGGCTGATTTGAAACTGCCCTTTGCCTTCTCGACCTCGGCGGGGTCACCGCCGGCGGCAAGGTACCGGATGCCGCCGATGGTGAGGAAGAGGGTGGCGACACCGACCAGCAGGCCGATGATCCACGTGGTGATGTTGCCGATGATCACTGGCAGGGTGTTGGCTGCCAGGATGCTCGGGTCGGCCGCGTAGGCCGGTGCTGCTGTAGTGAGGACCGTGAGGACGGCCGTGGCCGTGCCGAAGATCCGGTAAATGTTGCTGTGGTTCATGGTGGACACCTCCCGCCCCGAAGCCGGGGCGAATAAAAGGGGATGAGGTGCGCCACCGGAATTGGGGCGAGGCCGTGGGAGCTAGCTCCTTCCGGGCCTTGGGTGATCGAGTGCGAACACGGCCACTAGGCCAGCCTGACCCTCGATCCCGGGGCGCCGACAGCGGCCCGGGACCGGACCGATGTCTTGCCCACCAAGGGCCGCTGTTGGGTGGCCAACACGGCGCCGTCGCCGTTTCGGGAACCCAACAGCGACCCAACAGACGCCGAACGGTCGCGCGTGCGACGCTGCCGGATCGTCACGAAGTCCAGTTCCCCAGCGTGGATCGCGTCGGCCAGGCGCTTCTCGGCCCGCCGACGTATCGACCCGGCCAGCACCGGGTCGATACCCAGCTCGGCGGCGGCCTGCGCGAGGGTGGCCTGACCCAGCCGGGTCGCGCCGATCAGGTTGGCCTCTTCCCGGTCGATGACCGCGACGGCCACCGCCCGCGCGAGGACCAGGTCCGGGTGATCCCACGGCAGCATCGGCAGCCGCGACCCAGCGGAGTCGACCTTGATCAGTTCGGTGTCGGAGTACGCCTCACGAACCTTGCGGGCCGAACGCAGACCGGCATCGATGAGCCGGCCGCAGATGCGGGGCACGTCGATGTCGACCGTGCGGAGCCGCTCGACGAACCCGACGATCAGCTCAGCGTCCAGGTCCGCGGTGTCGCCGTGCCACCCGGAGGCCAGCAGGCCACCGGTGCGGCGCAGCCCCGGCATGGCCATCCCCACGGCCGCGACGACCCACGCGGGTCCGTCGCGGCGAGCCCGGATGACCAACTCCCGCCACACCGCGTCGCGCACGGCGACGCTCGTGGACTTGGCCAGCAGGAACTTGCGGAGTTCGTCGAGCGGCATCATCCGCTCGGGCAGGCCCTCGAACGCGCGGCCATCGAACGCCAGGGGCGCCGGGGCGCAGGTCAACAGGTCAAAAGCACGGGAAGCCGCGGCCAGCGGAGACGACGGCCAGACTGACGAAGACATGGGTTACCTCGCGGGTGCTGGCGCCGCCGAATGCGGCGCGAGAGAACCCATCCGCGCACGTCAGCCCAACAGCGCAACCCCGCCGGCTCCCACGATGACGGCTGTTGGCGCAGGTCAACGGCCTGGCGCACCCAACATCCCTGAACGCAAAAGACCGCCCCCGCGTGAGCGGGAGCCGACGACAGAGCAGGTCAGAAGGCTGTTGGCTGATGTTGGGCGACGGATGATCTTCCGATGGCGCTCACCGGACGTTGTCGCGGACGACAGCCCGTGATCCTGGCGGTCTTTGGGTCACTGCCGGATCAACGTTCCATCGAGCGTGTGATCATGCCGGAATTCGTCACTCTGCCCCAGCGTGGGCTGCCGCGCCACCCACCTGCTCGCCGATGAACCGCTGCCACGACGGCGTCTAGCCGATCTTCGTGGCACCGCGTGCTGGCCCCGTCACGCTCGCCCAACAGCACCGCGAGTCGCGACCACGGGGGCGGCTGGTGGCGTCGGCAAGCCGAGCGCCTGTTGTCCGCCCAACAGCGTCGTCCAGCAACTGTTGGGTGGCTGCCGCGCCCTGTTGGGCAGCTCGGCGCGCCGGTCCCAGATCGCTGTCGGGTCGCTGTTGGGTCGCTGTTGGGTCGCTGTTGGGTCGCATCCGGATCGCCGGCACGACGAGCAGGGTCGCCGACAGGCATTTGGTAGGTGCGAACACGGCCAGTCGGCGCGGGAGCCACCGCCACATGACTGGTAACAATCACCGGTCCTCGGACCAGCACCCCGACGCCTCATCCACCGACCTGCGCCACCAGCTCGCCGCCCCGGCCGACAGCACCGAACCCGGGGCAGTCGTTCCGATCACCGTCTGGCGTCTCGACGACCGCGACGGCGACGGCGACCGGCCGGCGACCGACGCCGGTACAGGATTCGCGTCGCGGCTCGCCCGCCGGCTCGTCCTGACCTACACCCGCCAAGGCGAGACCGTCGTCGACTTTGACGCCGACCACCACGTGCGCGACGCGGCCACCGCAGCCTCGCGCTCCTACCTGGCCATCACCAACGGCGGCGAACTCGCGGACCTCGACACGATCTCCGACCCGGTCAGCCTCGTCATCGCGCGCTGGCCCCGACAGAGCCCAACCCGCACCGCGGCCAGCATCGCCGACTTTTTCACCGCCTGCCGCCTGATCATGAGCGCCGACACCTGCGCGATCGCCGCCGTCAGCTCCGCGGAGCCAGGCCAGCCCGGCACCGTCTACGCCGAGCACCTCGCCCAGCTGCTACCCGCGGCCGAGGCCGCCGGCCTGACCCACGTCCTGCAGATCGTCGCCGTCAACGGACCCGGCACCGGCGACCAGTTCCTCTACTACGCGACCCGCGCCGAGGCCGACGCCGCCCGCACCAACGACCGCAACATCCCGGACGGCCCGACCTACCACATCGATCTGCTGGTCTTCACCGCCGGCCAAAGTCGCCATGACTAGCGGCGACTCGGCCCCGAGAGGGGGTGGCGCCTCGCGACGCGCCGCCCCCACCCGTCGACGTCAAGACGAGTCGCCGGAAGTCGCCGGAAGTCGCGACGCCCAAGGTCCGCCGGAGGCTGGCGAGTCAACGTACGCTCCCCGGACCTCAGCGCGTCCGGGGCCGCGCGACGGCGAACCGGCCGGTCCGCCGCCAGCCGATACCCCGACGCCCAGCGACCGTGAGCCCAACTCGCCGAGCGGGGTCGACCCTGACGCCGGGGGTGGCAGCCCGGCAGAGACACCGACCCACACCGGCACCATCCACCTGACGCTGACCGATCCCGACACCGTCCCGATGAGCCCCGAACAGCACAGCCAGGCCGTATCAGCACTCTCGGCCATGATCGTTTCTTGGCTCGAGCGCAACCCGCCGGACCAGCTCTCCGAACCGTAACGAACCCGGGGCCGTCGGCAGTCCGCCGACGGCCCCGAATGAGAAAGAGGAGGCACCCATGGCTCGACACACCCCACCACGAGTAGCGATCTATCGACGCCACGCCACCAAGGACACCGAGCCACGGAGCCTCGCCGCCCAAGAAGCCGCGCTGCGCTCCTACATCGCCGCCCACCTCGACTGGGAGGGCATCACCGCCGTCGACGTCGTCGACAGCGATGGATCGCAGCCCTTCGATCGAGCCCGAGCGGCCCGGCGACCGCTTCTCACATCGCCGCCCAACGAAGGCCCCGCCACCGATCCTCCCGCCCCGGCACTCCGCCGCCGGTAGAACCCAAGGAAGGGACACCCCTCATGGCCCGCCGAAACCGCAACGCTGCGATCATCGCCAAGTCCTCGAACCTTCGCGTCGCGATCTATGTACGTCGCTCCACCGACGAAGAGAACCAGCCCTTCACCCTCGAAGCTCAGGAAGCCAAGCTCCGCTCCTACATCGCGTCGCAGCCCGGCTGGGACCTCGTCGCGAAGTTCAGCGACGACGCCTCCGGCGCGAAAATCGACCGCCCCGACCTCAACCGGGCGCTGCTCGCCGCCCAAGCTGGCAAGTTTGACGTCCTGCTCGTCTACCGCGTCGATCGGTTCACCCGCCGCATCCGCGACCTCGTCACCCTCCTCGACGAACTCGACACCGCAGGCGTGGTCTTCCGGTCCGCCACCGAACCGTTCGACACCTCCACCCCCGCCGGACGCATGCTCGTACAGATGCTCGGCGTCTTCGCCGAATTCGAACGAGAAATGATCATCGACCGGGTCATCAATGGCATGGAGCGCAAAGCCGGCAAGGGTCAATGGACGCTCGGGGTCGCGCCCTACGGCTACGAGGTCAACGCCGAAACGAAGCACCTCGTGCCGATCCCCACCGAGGCGTCCGTCGTCGCTGAGATCTTCAACCTCTACACCTTCCGCCGCCAAGGGGCCCGCAACATCGCCACCCTGCTCAACCAACGCGGTCACCGTCGCCGCAGCGGCAAGCCGTGGAGCTTCAAAACCGTCATCGATGTCCTGGTGAACCCTGCCTACATCGGCACGGTGGCGTTCCGCGACATCGAGGCCGACGACGCACACCCCAAGATCGTCGAACGCGAGACGTTCCTCAAAGCAGACCAGATCCTGACCGACCGTGCCGAGAACCCGGCCAAGGCGGCAGGCGCGGCGTCGGACTACCACCTCACCGGCAAGATCGCCTGTCCACAGTGCGGCAAGTCGTACCTCGGCACCGCAGCCCGGGGCCGCAACCGCACCTACCGCTACTACACCTGCTACACCCGCAACCGCTACGGCACCAGCCACTGCGACGCCCCACGGATCGACGCCGAGCGTTTCGACGACCTCGTCCTGAACGCTCTCGGCACGTTCTACCGCACCAGCACCGACCTCATCACCGAAGCCATCGCCGCCGCCCAAACCGACCACCGGGCAGCCCGCGGGGCCTTCGACGACGAACTGCACACCGTGACCATGGCGATGGCCCAGAAGGAAACCGCCATCGACCGGTACTTCAGCGACTACGAAGACGGCACGATCGACAAGGCGCGCCTGGAGACCCGGATCGCGAAACTCGGCGACGAAGTCACCAAACTCCGGCACCGCCGCGACGAACTACAACTGCACCTCGACACCGAGCCTCGGCAGATCGCCCCCGGCGACCTCGCAAAACTCAGCCAGCACATCGCCAACATCATCGACACCGGCACCACTGCGGAACGCAAGTCGCTCTGCGAGGTCACCATCGCCGAGGTCCGCATCAACAGGAAGACTCAGACAGCGACCCCGGTCTTCCGCGTGAACCTGGCACCGCCGACGGCGCAAGAGCCCACAAGACAGGGAGAATGCGCTC
>JAVHVY010000401.1:0-6641 GCA_032160305.1 Actinoplanes sp. | reverse complement strand
GTACACGATCAGCGGGTCCAGCCCGGAACGGCGCGAGTGGGGTATCGGCATGACTGAGCGGTCGGTCGCGCCCCGCACCGGCGTGGGCACGGCGACCCGGCCCGCGGCGCCGGGCCGGCTGCGGGTGTTGCTGGTCGAGGACGACGAGGGCGACGCCTTCCTGGTCCGCGAGCTGCTCAGCGAGGCGGACGCCTCGTTCGACCTGCAGGTGGCCAGCTCGCTCGCCCAGGCCAAGACCCTGATGCGCGGCGTCCAGTGTGTCCTGCTCGACCTGGGCCTGCCCGACGCGGAAGGCATCGACGGGCTGCGCAAGCTGCTCGCCGTCGCCGGCAGCGCCGCGGTATGCGTGCTGACCGCCCGCTCCGACGAGCACCTCGGCGTCGCCGCGGTCGCCGAGGGGGCGCAGGACTACCTGGTCAAAGGCCAGGTCGACGGCGTGCTGCTGAGCCGGTCCTTGCGCTACGCCGTCGAACGTAAACGCGCGGACGAGAACACCCAGCGGCTGCGCGAGGCCGAGCTGCGCCAGGCCGAGTCGGCCCGGCTCGAACGTGGTCTGCTGCCCCAGCCGCTGATGGAGACGACCAAGGTCGAGGTGCACACGTTCTACCGCTCCGGCCGGGCGATCGGCCTGCTCGGCGGAGACTTCTTCGACGTCGTCCAGATCGGGGCGGACCGGCTGCACGTGATCGTCGGCGACGTCTGCGGCCACAGCGTCGACGAGGCCGCCCTCGGCGTGGAACTGCGGGTGGCCTGGCGGGCCCTGGTGCTGGCCGGCGTGCCGGACGACCGGATCCTCGGCGCGCTGGAACAGGTCCTGATGAGTGAGCGCCGGGCCCGCGAGGTCTTCGCGACCGTCGCCTCCGTGGTCTTCGACCTGGCGGCGAACCGGGCCACGGTCCGCCTGGCCGGGCATCCGCCACCGGTGCTGCTGGCCGGCGGCACGGCCGTCCCGGTCACCGCCCGGACCGGCATCGTGCTCGGCGTACGGCCCGCACCCACCCCGGCGACCGAGCTGGAGCTGCCCGGCGATGACTGGTCCCTGCTGATGTACACCGACGGGCTGATCGAGGGCCACACCGGAGCCGGCAACGAACGCCTCGACGTGCGCGGCCTGTGCGGCCTGATCGGCGAACCGGCCGGCGTCGAGGTGCCGCTCGCGGTCTTGCCGGCCTGGCTGGTGGGCCGCGCCGAGCAGGGCAACGGCGGACCGCTCGCCGACGACGTGGCGATGCTGCTGATCTCGCGCGGTACCGGGCGATGAACCTGATCCGCAGCTGGAACCTGCGTCAGCGGGTGCTCGCCCTGGGCGCCGGCGTGGGTCTGGCACTGGTGATCCTCGGCATCGCCGCTTCGTTCACCGCCGCCGGCAGCAACCGGAACCTGGACGACCTGTTGAACAAGGCCGCCCCGATGCGGACGGCGGGGACGGGCCTGGGCACCGCCTTCGTCGACCAGGAGACGGCGGTGCGAGGCTTCGCGATCAGCGGCAACGAGGACAACCTGGCGCCGTACACGCGCGGCCAGGCCGACGAGAAGCGGTACCTCGCCGAGATCGCCGCGGTGCTCGGCACGAGCGCGGGCGATGACCGGATCCGGGCCGATGTCGACCAGGTCGGCGCCCAGGCGCGGGCCTGGCGTACCGAGATCGCCGAACCCGTGATCACCGCGGTCCGGGTCCAGGGCAGGGCCAAGGGCCAGGCGCTGGTCGAGGCGGCCAGCACCGCCCGGTTCGACCAGCTGCGGGCCGCGCTCAGCCAGCTGCAGGCGGACATCCTGGTGGTCCGGGACGCGACTGCCGCGACCGCCAAGTCCTCCAGCAACACCCTGGTGTCGTTGGAGGCCATCGGCGCCCTGGTCGTCGTGCTCGCCGGGATCCTGCTGCTGATCCTGCTCGACCGGCTGGTCAGCCGTCCGGTGATGGAGCTGGCGGAACAGGTCCGGCAGGTGGCCGACGGTGCCTACGACACGGAGCTCAGCGGCCGGGGCTCGCCCGAGTTGGTCACGCTGGCCGCCGACGTGGACGGCATGCGGCGGCAGATCGCGGCCGAGCTGACCGAGGTACGCGAGGCCCGGGCCCAGATCGAGTGGGTCAACGACCAGCTCAAACAGCAGGCCGAAGAGCTGACCCGGTCCAACCGCGACCTGGAGCAGTTCGCCTATGTCGCCTCGCACGACCTGCAGGAGCCGCTGCGCAAGGTGGCCAGCTTCTGCCAGCTGCTGCAACGCCGCTACGCCGGGCAGCTCGACGAACGGGCCGACCAGTACATCGCCTTCGCGGTCGACGGCGCGCTGCGGATGCAGGCGCTGATCAATGACCTGCTCGCCTTCTCCCGGATCGGCCGGCTCACCGCCGGCTTCACCGAGGTCGACCTGAACGAGGTGCTCAGCCAGGTGCGGTCCCAGCTGGAGATCCGGGCCGGCGAGGACGCCGAGATCAGCTGGGCCCACCTGCCGACCGTCGAGGGCGAGGAGCCGCTGCTCACCACGCTTTTCGTCAACCTGGTCGGCAACTCGCTGAAGTTCCGCCGGCCGGGGATCCCGCCGGTCATCACGATCACCGCGGAGGGTGACGACACAGAGTCGCGGATCAACGTCCGCGACAACGGCATCGGCATCGAGGCCGAGTTCGCCGACAAGGTTTTCGTCATCTTCCAGCGGCTGCACGCCCGCGACGCCTACGAGGGCACCGGCATCGGGCTGGCGATCGTCAAGAAGATCGTCGAATATCATGGCGGACGGATCTGGCTCGACCTGGACGTCACCGAGGGAACCTCGATCTGGTTTTCCCTCCCGGTCCTCGCCGGTATCGCTGTCCCAGAACCCGTGAACGAGGTTGCGGCATGACACTCCCTAGTGACCGACCGCACCGCAGCGAAGCAAGGGCGAGGAGGGCATGCCAAAGGAGGCAGAGCATGACCGACCGCACCGCGGCGAAGCAAGGGCCAGAAGGGCATGCGAAAGGAGGTAGAGCATGACCGGTGCCATTCGACAGGACGGCACGCCGATCGAGGTGCTGCTCGTCGAGGACGACCCCGGCGACGTGCTGATGACCCAGGAGGCCTTCGGTGAGTACAAGGTCCGTAACAAGCTGACCGTGGTCTCCGACGGCTCCGAGGCCCTGTCGTATCTGCGGCGCGAAGGGGCGTACGAGAATGCGGTCCGCCCGGATCTGATCCTGCTCGATCTGAATCTGCCACGCCGTGACGGCCGGGAGGTGCTCGCCGAGATCAAGAAGGACGACGAGCTGTGCCGGATTCCGGTGGTCGTCCTGACCACCTCGGCCGCCGACGAGGACATCCTGGACAGCTATCAACTGCACGCGAATGCGTACGTGACCAAGCCCGTCGATTTCGACCGGTTCATCTCGGTGATCCGGCAGATCGACGACTTCTTCGTCAGTGTCGTGAAGCTGCCGCCCCGTGGCTGACGCTCTCATCGATCAGGTGAGCGACCTGATCCGGGAGGTCGCCGCCACCGTCGTGCTGCCCCGCTTCCGGCACCTGAGCGCCGCCGACGTGCACGAGAAGGTGCCCGGCGACCTGGTCACGATCGCCGACCAGGAGTCCGAACGGGCGCTGACGCTCGGGTTGACCGGCCTGTTGCCCGATTCGATCGTGGTCGGCGAGGAGTCGGTGGCGGCGGATCCGTCCGTGCTCGACGGGGTCAGCGACGACGGAGCGGTCTGGATCGTCGACCCCGTCGACGGGACGAACAACTTCGCGGCCGGGAAGACGCCGTTCGCCGTGATGGTGGCCCTGCTGCGCGGCGGGGAGCCGGCCGCGTCCTGGATCTTCGAGCCGGTCGGGGACCAGATGACGATCGCCGAGGCCGGCAGCGGCGCGTGGATGGACGGCGTACGGCTCACCTGCCGCACCGACAGTCCGGGCGCGACGGCGCTGGACGGCTCGGCCAACCCGCGCTACCTGCCCGAGGATCTGGCGTTCGACGTCTTCCGCAACAGCCACAGGTTGGGCGAGGTCACCGCGGGTGCGCACTGCGCCGGCTGGGAGTATCCGGCCGTCGTCACCGATCGGCAGCAGTTCGCGCTGTTCTGGCGGATCCTGCCCTGGGACCACGTGCCCGGTTCGCTGATCGTCCGCGAGTCCGGCGGGACGGTGCTGCACCTCGACGGCAGCGCGTACCGCCCGACGGACAACGACCGCGGCCTGATCATCGCGCCGAACGACGAGGTCTGGCACACCGTCCGCAGCGCGCTGTTCGGCTGATGTCCTATCTGGAGTCGCTGTTCGGGGGCTGCTGCCGACCGATTTCGTCGGATGCGCCGTCTTTCTGGCCAGTAATGCCGCACATGCGGTTACGGGCCACACGCTGTTCGTCGATGGTGGTTGTTCGGTAACCTGATCGATCTGCCTTACTGCGGCGTGACGCGGTATATTCTGCCGCGCTCACGACTAGGGAGGCAGACCGTGGCGGCGACTCTGCTCAGGCGGTTGACGGCTGCCTCCGCGATGCTGGTCGTCCTGGCCGGACTGCTCGTCGGCGCGACGGCCTCGCCCGCGGCCGCCGATCCCGAGGGCGGCACCAAAACCCTGCGGAACGCGCTCGAGTCGGCCGGCAAGGGCTACTCCACCGCCAAGATCAAGCTCGACGCCTCCCGGAGGCGCCAGGCCGCGCTGCAGGCGAGCGTCAAGCAGTCCCAGGCGAACGCCGCGGCGCTCGAGGGCCGGGTCACCCACATCGCGATCCGGTCCTATCAGTACGGTCGCTTCAGCGCGATGAACCTGCTGCTGAACAGCACCTCCCCGGACTCCTTCCTGGAACGCGTCGCGCGGCTCGACACGCTGGCCCAGACCGACGGGCACGCGCTGGCCGACTACCGCACCGCGATCGACACCGCGACGGCCGCGAAGACGGCGATCGACGCGGAGATCAGGGAGCAGGAGAAGCAGTTGACCGTCCTGGCCCGCAAGAAGAAGGAAGCCGAGCTGGCCCTGGCGGCTTCCGGCGGCGGCGGGGCCGCGGGCGGCTTCCTGAGCGCGAACTCGCCACTGGCCAAACCGGCGCCGCGCAACGCCAACGGCTCCTGGCCCAAGGAATCCTGCACGGTCGACGACCCGACCACTTCGGGCTGCATCACTCCGCGCCTGCTGAACGCCTACCAGCAGGCCCGGGTGGCCGGCTTCCGGCACTACACGTCCTGCTACAGCCGCCGTGACTCCGGGGAGCATCCCAAGGGCCGGGCCTGCGACTTCGCGGCCAACGCGACGTCCTTCAAGAACGCGGCGGCGACCGGCGGCGACAAGACGTACGGCGACCGGCTGGCGAGCTACTTCGTCAAGAACGCGGACCGGCTCGGCGTGATGTACGTGATCTGGTACAGGCAGTTCTGGATGCCGAGCACCGGGTGGCGCCGCTACAGCGCCTCGGGCGGACCGGCCGCCGTGCACACCAACCACGTGCACCTCTCCGTCCTCTGACCGGCCCGTACGCCCGGGGTGACCTTGCGGTGCTGACCGGCGACTGCGCCCCGATGGATCAGCTCCGGCGAGGCTGATCTCGGCGTACGCCCGCGCGCCGATGCCCCGCGTTGAACAATCGGCACATGGGGTGGGCGCCGGGCAGCGCGAAACAGGACATCGACCGTGTCGGCGGCCGATACCGCCTGGTGGAGCGGCTCGGCACCGGCGGGATGTCCGTGGTGTGGCGCGGCTACGACGAGATCCTCGGGCGGCACATCGCGGTCAAGGTGCTCGCCCCGCAACTGGCCGGCGACAGGTCGTTCCGGGACCGGCTGCGCCAGGAGGCCCTCGCCGCGGCCCGGCTGTGTCACCCGCACATCACCGGCATCTTCGACTTCGGCGAGTCGCCGCTGTCCGCCGACCTGAGTGTCCCGTACGTGGTGATGGAGCTGAACGACGGCGAGTCGCTGAGCTCCCGGCTGGCCCGGCTCGGCCCGCTGACCTGGCACGACGCGGTGGTGATCGGCGCCGAGGTGGCCTCGGCGCTGGCCACCGCGCACGCCCGGGGAATAGTGCACCGCGACGTCACCCCGGCCAACGTGATGCTGACCAGCACCGGCGCGAAGGTGGTCGACTTCGGCATCTCCGCCCTGGTCGGCCAGCGGGACGCGGCCCCCGACGGCAGCCTGCTCGGCACGCCCGCCTACCTCGCCCCGGAACGCCTCACCGGCGGCGCGGTCTCCCCGGCCACCGACGTCTACGCCCTCGGCCTGCTGCTCTACCGCGCCCTGACCGCCCGCTTCCCATGGCCGGCCGGCACCACCACCGAGGCTCTGCGGGCCCACCTGTGCGCGGAACCGGCGCCCTTGCCGCCGATCGACGGGATGCCCGCCGAGGTCCCCGCCCTGGTGCTGCAGTGCCTGGCCAAACAGCCGTCCGGCCGGCCCGGGGCGGCCGAGATCGCCCACCTGCTGGCCGCCCTGGTCGGCATGCAGGTGGTCATCTCCCCGCTGGACAGCGATTTCAGCACGATGTCGCCGCCCTGCACGTTCACCGGGAGCCGCACCACCGAGCCGGTCCTGGTCGCCCGTCCGCCGCGGGCCCGGTCGCGAAGTCTCACCGGCGCCGCGGCGCGATACCTGGGGCTGCCCGGTGAGGCCGCGGCGCTGCGCGTGCGGGCCGCCCTCAAGATCGGCTCCGCATTGCATATCGGGGCCGCCC
>JAVHVY010000210.1:0-3558 GCA_032160305.1 Actinoplanes sp. | reverse complement strand
GATCTGTCGGCCTGGTTCATCACGGCATAAGCTGCCGGCCGCCCCGGAGCCAGCGTGTCCCAATAGGGGCCTTGCCGCTGCTCAGGCGTCGTCACAGTCCTGACCTCTGGTCCGGGGCGGACACGGTTGCCGAAACCGTCAACACATCGGGAGAGGCTTTCATGATGACCGGGTCCCACGTGGGTAGCGCCGCAGTCACGTCGCGAGCGAATGACGAGGTCGTACTCGGGGTCGACACCCATAAGGACGCCCACGTTGCCGTCGTACTCAGCGGTACCGGCGTGCTGTTGGAGACTTGTTCGTTCCCGACGACCGCGGCCAGTTATCAGCAAATGATCGCCTGGGCTCGTTCCTTCGCAACCCTTAAAGTCGCCGGAGTCGAGGGAACCGGTTCGTATGGCGCGGGGCTGAGCCGGGCCCTGCGAGCTGCCGGCGTGCACGTCATCGAGGTCAACCGCCCAGATCGAGCCGCACGTCGCCGGCGAGGTAAAACCGACGCCGTTGACGCGGAATCCGCCGCCAGGGCGGTGCTCAGTGGCGAGGCGGCTGCGCTGGCCAAAACTGGCGATGGTCCGGTCGAGGATATCCGTGTGCTGAAAGTCGCCAAGGACTCCGCGGTCAAGGCGCGCGTGCAGGCGATCAACCAGCTCAAGGCCATTCTTGTCAGCAGCGATCCAGCCCTACGCGAGCAACTGTCGACCCTGAACACGCGTCAATTGGTCCAGCGCTGCGCTGGCCTCGAGGACGGCGTCGGCTCCGCGACAGTCGTCTACGTGCTGCAACTCCTGGCGCGACGCATTCAGTCGCTGGCCGGCGAAATCACTGCCCTGCAACAACGGATCACGACTGTGGTCACCGCGACAGCACCACAGCTCATGGAGGTGACCGGCATCGGTCCGGACGCCGCAGCCACCCTGCTCGTGACGGCCGGCGACAATCCGCACCGCCTGACCACCGAGGCCGCATTCGCCGCCCTATGCGGCGTCAGCCCGGTGGAAGCATCGTCGGGCAAGACACACCGGCTACGCCTCAACCGAGGAGGAGACCGCCAGGCCAACGCGGCGCTCTTCAGGGCGGTGCTGATCCGCCTCCGATGGCACCCTCCCACCAGGGAATACCTGCAACGACGCACCGTCGAGGGCCGTACCAAGCGGGAGGTAATCCGCTGCTTGAAGCGATATCTCGCACGCACCATCTACAAGATCATCGTCGCCTCGCAACGTCCTTCGCCGAGTTGACATTCATAGGGGCATCAAACACCGGCGCCACGGCGTGAACGTGCAGGTCTTCGCCGACGCGGCGGGCCGCCTCGTCTGGGCCTCCGCTGCGCTGCCGGCGCCGCCCACGATCTGACCGCGGCCCGTAACGTCGCCGACGCGGTCACTCCCGCCGGGCCGGCCACGGCCATTAGGTGGGGCCAGGGCGGGCAGCAGCGCCATCGGTCGCCCGCAGCGGCACCACCACCACCCCGGGTAGGTGATGCCGCTGCGGGGTCCGGTCTCCGGAGGAGGGATCGCGCTACCGCCGCCGACGATGGCTGCACCGCGTGGCGCAACGACGTACGAGCACTCGAAGATCGGCCGGGGCGTGGGCGGCGTATCTTGATCTTGCCGCCACACGTCGTTTGTCGATCATCTTTCAAGGTCATCGATTGCGAGCGGATGCGGTTCCTCCGTGAGCGCGGCGACGGCTGCGGCCACCTCGTGGAGCTCGGCCTTGATATAGGTGGTTGTGGCACCGACATCGCCGGAGTCTTGGCTGTGGCCGGCGAACGCGCGGGCGACCGCGTATCCGAAGTGGCGTTCGACCCAAGTGATGATGGTGTGCCGTAGCCAGTGCGTGGAGATTCCCTGAGTGGCCACCCAGGGCAGGTGTTCACCGACGCGCTGCCACAGGTGGTCGTACCGGCGGTAGGTGATCTGTTGGCCGTTGCGGTACCGAAGCAGCTGGCCGGTGCTGGCCGGGTCGAGGTCGCCGCGTTCGTTCCAATGCGCCAGCAGCGACCGCATCAGCGTCGGGGACACCGGCTGCCACCGCACCGTCCCGCCCTTCTCGTGCAGGCGGATCAGGCATTGTTTCGGATCCAGATCGCAGCGCCGCAGGGCGAGCGCGCCGCCGCGCCGGCACGCGGTTTCGGTGTGCAACCGCAGCAGCATGCTGTCCAGGGCGGGGTCATCGCCGGTGGTCGCCACGACTGTGATGATCTCGGCGAGGCGGGCGTCGGGTAGCGCCCGCCGGGTGCTCGGTTGCCGGCGTGGCTTGTCCACCTTCGCCGCCGGGTTCTGGGCATCGGTGAGATATTTGTCGGCGACCGCGCGCCGGTACAGGCAGCGCATCGCCGCGACGTAGTTCTCCTCCGTGCCGCTACCGCCGCGGCCGTTGCGGCGCACCAGGCGGGCGGCACGCAGTTCCTTACCAAGTTGTTGAATCTCCAACGGGCTCGGTTCGATCAGCCGCCGGTCACCCCATTTCTCGACGACCTTGTTCCAGTACGAGCCATAGGTCTTCAACGTGCCCGGACTGGTCGCCGCAACGACCTGCGGCACGTACTCGGCGAAGGTCGGCGCCGGCCTGGTCGCGGTGGTGGCTCCGGCGATCAGGTCTTCGGGGCTGATGCCGAGCCGGGCCAGGAGCAGCATCGCGGCGTCCAACTCGGGCCGGCCGGTGTCCGGTGACAGGTCGGCACTCATGCCGGCTCACCACCGAAGATCGCGGCGTGTGCCCGGGTGACCATCGCGTCCAGCGACGCCGCCGGATGCACCACCAGCCGACCCTCAACCGGCTCGGCCACCAGCAACACCCGGCTGTGCGGGGTCAGCCCGCACCAGTGCCGAACCACCGCCGATATTCGCAGGTGCCCGTCGCCGGTGACCCGGCTGGTCCCGTCCGGATCAGCGGCGATCAGGATCAGCCCGGCGGTGTCGCGGATCGTCAGCGGAGTGCCGGGCTGCCAGCCCAGCGCCTGCACGATCGGCTGCGCGGCGATCCGGCCCCGGTCGTTGACCACCGCGAACCCATAAACCGAGCAACGATCCCGCGCGGGTGATAACGGCGCAAGCGGAACCCGCCGGAACCCGGCCGGCACTCGCCGATCGTCGGAATCGCGACCACGGGAAACCCCGCCGACTGGATTGCGGGGCGGGACCAGCGGCGCCACCACCGCCGCTGTCATGCCGACCACCCCCACTCACGAGGGCAGTTCGGCCAGCTCAGGCGTGGTGCATGACCACGCCTGATACGTGTCCAAGTACCGTACTTTGGTGTAGCACAGATGCCACAAATTCGTGTCCGAGGGGGGACTTGAACCCCCACGCCCGATAAAGGGCACTAGCACCTCAAGCTAGCGCGTCTGCCATTCCGCCACCCGGACGAGTGCGTCGACGAGTCTAGCCGAGCCCCTCGGCCGTTTCGGCTGCCCTCCATGGGCGAGGGCGTGAACGGATCGGCGCTACGAGTATCGCCAGACTTCACAAAGAGCTAACCTTTGCCTGCATGGCTCGGGACGTCCACGTAGTCGTCCGCCAGCCGGCGCATCAACGGGCGGTTCGCGCGGTTCGG
>JAVHVY010000208.1:0-6249 GCA_032160305.1 Actinoplanes sp. | reverse complement strand
CTGGCTGGCCGACACCGGCAAGGCCCCCGAGCTCTCGTCGTGACCGCCTGCACCGAGCAGCACACGCGCGACGGCATGCACAACGTCGCACGCGAGGGCCAGAAGGGCACGACAAAGGAAGCACCGTGACCGCTGGGCTCCACGCTGCGAGCGAGGTCCAGCAGGGACGGATCGCCTACCGGCGCGGTAAGGCGGTCCGTTCCGTGCTGCTCGCGGCCGTCTCCACGGCCGTGGTCGGCGTACTGCTCGTGGTCGGCGTCACCGGGTCGCCCGGCTGGGCCCGGGTCAAGGACTCGTTCTTCAACGTCCAGATCGCCCGGGACTCGCTGCCCGCAGTCCTGGAAGGCCTCTGGCTGAACATCCGGATGCTCGTCGTCTGCGCGGTCCTGGCGCTCGCGCTGGGCCTGCTCATCGCGGTGCTGCGCACCCTGCGCGGCCCGGTCTTCTTTCCGGTCCGGGCGATGGCGACGCTCTACACGTACGCCTTCCGGGGGGTGCCGTTGATCATCGTGATCTACCTGTTCGCCTTCGGCGTGCCCGGCCTGCGGTTGCGGGGCACCCCGGGCGTGTACGTGCTCGGCGGCGCCGCCCTGGTGATCACCTACGGGGCGTACCTGGCCGAGGTCTTCCGGGCCGGGATCGAGTCGGTGCATCCCAGCCAGCTCGCGGCGGCCCGGTCGCTCGGCCTGACCTACCGGCAGACGATGCGGTACGTGGTGCTCCCCCAGGCCGTGCGCCGGGTCGCTCCCCCGCTGCTCAACGACACCGTGGCGCTGCAGAAGGACGTCGGCCTGGTCTCCCTCGCCGGCCCGATCGACGCCGTCCGGGCCGCCCAGATCGCCACGGCGGAGAATTTCAACTACACGCCGTACATTGTGGCGGCGGTGCTCTTCGTGCTGCTCGCGCTGCCGCTGATCGCGGTGACCGACGGGGTGACCCTGCGCGCCGCCCGCCGCCAGAACGCGGGCACCTGATGCTGCTCGAGGCGAACCACCTCCGGAAGGTCTTCGGCGCCGCGGTGGTGCTCGACGACCTCAGCCTGGGCGTCGGCGAACACCAGGTGGTCGCCCTGATCGGGGCCTCCGGCTCGGGCAAGTCGACATTGCTGCGCTGCGTCAACCTGCTCACCGAGATCGACGACGGCACGATCCACCTGGACGGCGAGGAGATCACCGACCCGCGCGCCGACCCGGACACGGTACGCCAACGAATCGGGATGGTCTTCCAGTCGTTCAACCTCTTCCCGCACATGACGGTGCTGCAGAACATCACGCTGGCCCCGACCAGGGTGCACAAGCGCGCGGCGAAGCAGGCGCGGGAGCAGGCGATGGAGTGGCTGACCCGGGTCGGCCTGGCCGACCAGGCCGGCAGCTATCCCGACCGGTTGTCCGGCGGCCAGCAGCAGCGCGTCGCCATCGTCCGGGCGCTGGTCAACAACCCGCGGTTGCTGCTACTCGACGAGGTCACCTCGGCGCTCGACCCGGAGCTGGTCGGCGAGGTGCTGACGATGATCCGCGACCTGAAAGGCGAAGGCATGACGATGGTGCTGGCCACCCACGAGATGGGTTTCGCCCGGCAGGTCGCCGATCAGGTGGTCTTTCTGGACGGGGGCCGGGTCCTCGAGGCCGGGCCGCCGGCGCAGGTTCTCGGCGAGCCGGCCGAGCCGCGGACCCGCCAGTTCCTGGCCCGGATCATCGAGGCGGGCCGGCTGTAGCGCTAGTTCTTACCCAGGTCCCGGATGGCGATCACCGCGTCCAGCACCGCGACCGTGCTCTGCCAGCCCTTGTCCTCGATCGAGTCCTCCAGGCCGGCGCGATCCCGGGCCTGGCCGAGCGACTCGACGGTCAGGACGCCGTGCGCGACCGGGGTCTGCTCGTCCAGGGCCACCCGGGTCAGCCCGATCGTCACCGCCTCGCAGACGTAGTCGAAGTGGGCCGTCTCGCCGCGGATCACCACGCCGAGCGCCACGACCGCGTCGCAGCGCTGGGCCAGCGCCTGCGCGACCACGGGCAGCTCCACCGAACCGGCCACCCGGGCGACGATCACGTCGATCACACCGCATGCTGTGGCCGCTGCCTGCGCCCGTTCGATCATGTGGTCGACCAGGTCGGAATGCCAGCGCGAGCCGACGATGCCGAGCGTGAGCCCGGCGGCCTCCACCGTTCGCATGTGCGGATCACCGAAGCCGGCCATCTGACTGCCCCCTTTTCGAACGATCTTTACGGGAAATTCCGGAAGAATCAGCCTAATGCCTCGAACAGGTGCCCCATCCGGTCCCGCTTGGTTCGCAGATAGCGCACGTTCTCCGGGTGCAGTCGCACCGGCAGCGCCTCCCGACCGGTGATCGTCAGGCCGTAGCCCTCCAGCCCGGCCCGCTTCGCCGGGTTGTTGGTGAGCAGCCGCATCGACCGCACCCCCAGGTCGTAAAGGATCTGCGCACCGGTGCCGTAATCCCGCGCGTCGGCCGGCAGGCCGAGTTCGAGATTCGCGTCGACCGTGTCCAGCCCCCGATCCTGCAGCTGGTACGCCTGCAGCTTGTGCAGCAGCCCGATCCCCCGGCCCTCGTGCCCACGCATGTAGAGCACCACCCCGCGGCCGGCCTCGGCGACCCGGTGCAGCGCGGCGTCCAGCTGCGGCCCGCAGTCGCAGCGCACCGAGCCGAAGACGTCCCCGGTCAGGCACTCGGAATGCACCCGGACCAGCACGTCCTCGCCGTCGCCGAGCTCGCCGAAGACCAGCGCCACGTGCTCGGTGCCGTCCACCCGCGCCCGGTAGCCGACCGCGGTGAAGGCGCCGTGCTCGGTCGGCAGCCGGGTCTCGACGACCCGTTCGACCTGGCGCTCGTGTCGCCGCCGGTAGGCGATCAGGTCGGCGATGCTGATCAGGGCCAGGTCGTGCTCGGCGGCGAACACGTCCAGATCGGGGCGGCGCATCATCGTGCCGTCGTCGTTGACCAGCTCACAGAGCACCCCGGCGGGCCGCAACCCGGCCAGGGCGGTCAGGTCGATCGACGCCTCGGTGTGACCCGGACGGCGCAACACGCCGCCCGCCTTGGCCCGCAGCGGCACGACGTGGCCGGGCCGGGCCAGGTCGGTGGGCTGGGTGCCGGCGGAGCCGAGCAGCCGGATGGTGTGCGCCCGGTCAGCCGCCGAGATGCCGGTACTGACCCCTTCGCGGGCGTCGACCGTCACCGCGTACGCCGTGCCGCGCTTGTCCTGGTTGGTGTGGAACATCGGCGGCAGGTCGAGACGGTCGGCCTCGTCCTCGGTGAGCGGCACGCAGATGTAGCCGGAGGTGTGCCGGACCATGAACGCGACCAGCGCGGGCGTGGCCAGCTCGGCCGCGAAGATCAGGTCACCTTCGTTCTCGCGGTCCTCGTCGTCCACCACCACGACGGCCCTACCGGCGGCGATGTCCTTGATCGCGCGCTCGATGTCATCGGACATTGTCGTCTCCCAACCGGTAGGTCAACGCTTTCTCCACGTACTTGGCGATCACGTCGACTTCGAGATTCACCGGGTCGCCGACGGCCTTGGCGCCCAGCACGGTCAGCTTCAGGGTGGTCGGGATGAGCCCAACGCTGAACGACTCGTCGTCCACCGCCACTACGGTCAGCGACACGCCGTCGACGGTGATCGAGCCCTTCTCCACCACATACCGGCCGAGGTCGGCGGGCAGCGAGAAGCGCAAGACCTCCCAGTTGTCGGCCGGCTCGCGGGCGATGATCCGCGCGACCCCGTCGACGTGGCCCTGTACCAGGTGCCCACCGAGCCGGGAACCGACGGTCGCGGCCCGCTCCAGATTCACCGGGCTGCCCGGCTTCAGCACGCCCAGCGACGAGCGGCGCAGCGTTTCGCCCATCACGTCGGCGGTGAACACCCCGTCGACGTTGTCGATCACGGTGAGACAGACGCCGTTGACGGCGATCGAGTCGCCGGGGCGCGCATCGGAGGTGACGACAGGACCGCGTACGGCGAGGACCGCCGAGTCACCGCCCGCTTCCGCGAGGTAGGTGACCGCACCCAGCTCCTCGACTATTCCGGTGAACATGTCAGGACTCCTTCTGCCGCAGGGAGGCGGTGAAGCGCAGGTCGGGGCCGATCTGCGTGACGTCGGTGAGCTCCAGCACGACGGCGTCGGCAATGGTGTCGATCCCCGCGCCGACCAGCACGGACGATCCCGCGCCCAGCAGCTTGGGGGCCACGTAGCCGACGACCGTGTCGACCAGGCCGGCCGCGAGGAACGCGCCGGCCAGCGTCGGGCCGCCCTCGAGCAACGCGGCGCGCACGCCGCGGGCGTACAGGCCGGCCAACAGCGCGGAGAGGTCGGTGCGGCCGTCCGGGCCCGAGCCGAGCTCGGCCACGGTGGCGATCCAGGTGGGTGCGCAGGCGTCACGGACCCGGGCGTTTTCCGGTGTACGCCCGGCCGAGTCGACCACCACCCGCAACGGCTGCCTGCCGGCCAGGGAACCGTCGGCGAGGTCGCGGACCGTCAGCTGCGGGTCGTCGGCGAGCACGGTGCCGCGCCCGGCGATGATCGCGTCGACCGTGCCGCGCAGCCGGTGCACGTCCGCCCGGGCCGGCGGCGAGGTGATCCACTGGCTGGTGCCGTCGGCCGCCGCCGAACGCCCGTCCAGGGTCGCGGCGTACTTCCAGGTCAGGTACGGGCGGCCGCGGCGCACGGCGGTCAGCCAGGCGACGTTGCCGGCCTCGGCCTCGGCGCGCCCCGGCCCGGTCACCACCTCGACCCCGGCCGCACGCAGGGTGGCGGTGCCGCCGGCCGCGATGGTGGTCGGGTCGTCTACGGCGATGACCACGCGGCGCACCCCGGCGGCGATCAGGGCCAGCGAGCACGGCCCGGTGCGGCCGATATGGTTGCAGGGTTCCAGGGTGACCAGCGCCGTCCCGCCCGCGGCCCGCTCACCGGCCTGCGCCAGGGCGACGATCTCGGCGTGCGGGCCGCCCGCGTACGCATGGAAGCCCTCGCCGACGACCTGGCCCACCGCGTCCAGGATCAGGCAGCCGACCACCGGGTTGGGGCTGGTCGTGCCGAGGCCGCGGGCGGCCAGCGCGACCGCGCGGCCCATTGCCTCCTGCTCGGTGACCATCGGTGGTGCCTTTCGGACGCGGTGCGGTCACGCGCCGAAAGGGGGAGATTACGCCGAGAATCGGACAACCGGGAACGGCGACCGCCGGCCCGGGCTGCACGAGTGTCACGACACCCGTACCGTCCGATTCCGCGCGCTGTCTCCCATCCGGACTGTCTGACCGATCGGCGTCACCGCCGTCCGATCAACCGTCGGCCCTGGATTTACACCAGGTCCACCGTCCGTCGTGGTTTCGACGTCCGGGTCGCGGGCTTACCCCTGATGAGAGGGGATCACCGCCGGTTCGGAATTTCACCGAGTCCCGCCAGCGCGTGGTGGGTCACCTCGAAGTCTTGCACGGGAATCGGCGGATGCACCTTTCCCGCGATCGACATCACAGCGGGATGTCGTTGTCCTCGGTCTCCGAGTCGATCCGACGGCGGTCGATGGCAACGTAGGAGCCGGGCTGGCTCTTGGCCACTTTCTTCATCTCGGAGGCCACCGTGACGACCACCCGAGGGTCGGTGAAGCGCCGGCCGGCGGTGGTGGCCTGGGCCACCCCGATCGAGAGGGTGACGAGCGCGGCCCGCTGCTTGCCACCACGCCGGTCGGGCACCTCGATGTAGCCCCGCTGCGCGTCGATCGGGTCGTAGAGCTGGTCGGCCGAGGACTCGAAATCGGTCACCGTACGCCGGGTCAGCGGCAGCACCTGATCGGGCGTGGAGATGAAGACGAAGTCGTCGCCGCCGATGTGCCCGAGGAAGACCGACGGCTTGCCCGAGGTGGCCACCGCCCGGTGCAGGCTGCGGGCCAGCGCGGTGATGAACTCGTCGCCCCGGTCGAAGCCGTAGACGTCGTTGACGCTCTTGAACCGGTCGATGTCGATGTAGCCGACCGCGTAGTCGCCGCCGGCCTTGATCCGGTCGGCGATCTCGCGGCGTACCCGGGCGTTGCCGGGCAGCCCGGTCAGCGGCGAAACCTCGCGGAACTCCTTGTTGCGCCGCAGCGTGGAGGTGACCCGGGCGATCAGCTCGGCGGTGTCGAACGGCTTGACCAGGTAGTCGTCCACGCCGGCGGTCAGGCCGACCACCTTGTCGACCGTCATGCTCTTGGCGGTCAGCATGATCACCGGGAGGGCGGAGGTGAGCGGCTCGGCGCGCAGC
>JAVHVY010000347.1:0-16135 GCA_032160305.1 Actinoplanes sp. | reverse complement strand
CGCCGTGGCCAAGGGCGACCTGACCCAGAAGATCACGGTCGACGCCAAGGGCGAGATCCTCGAGCTGAAGAACACCATCAACACCATGGTCGACCAGCTCAGCTCGTTCGCCGACGAGGTGACCCGTGTGGCCCGCGAGGTGGGCACCGAGGGCATCCTCGGCGGCCAGGCCAAGGTCGAGGGCGTGGCCGGGACGTGGAAGGACCTCACCGACTCGGTGAACTTCATGGCCTCGAACCTGACCAGCCAGGTCCGCAACATCGCCTCGGTCACCACGGCGGTGGCCAAGGGCGACCTGTCGCAGAAGATCACGGTCGACGCCCGGGGCGAGATCCTGGCGCTGAAGTCGACGGTGAACACGATGGTGGATCAGTTGTCCTCGTTCGCCGACGAGGTGACCCGGGTGGCCCGCGAGGTCGGCACCGAGGGCAAGCTCGGCGGTCAGGCCCAGGTACGCGGCGTGGCCGGCACGTGGCGCGACCTGACCGACAACGTGAATTCGATGGCGTCCAACCTGACCGCCCAGGTGCGCAACATCGCCCAGGTCTCCACCGCCGTCGCCCGCGGTGACCTGTCGCAGAAGATCACAGTCGACGCGCAGGGCGAGATCCTGGAGCTGAAGTCGACGGTGAACACGATGGTGGATCAGTTGTCCTCGTTCGCCGACGAGGTGACCCGGGTGGCCCGCGAGGTCGGCTCGGACGGCAAGCTCGGCGGTCAGGCCCAGGTACGCGGCGTGGCCGGCACCTGGCGCGACCTGACCGACAACGTGAACTACATGGCCTCCAACCTGACCGCCCAGGTCCGCAACATCGCCTCGGTGACGACCGCCGTCGCCCGCGGTGACCTGTCGCAGAAGATCACGGTCGACGCCCGGGGCGAGATCCTGGAGCTGAAGTCGACGGTGAACACGATGGTGGACCAGCTCTCGTCGTTCGCCAACGAGGTCACCCGGGTCGGCCGCGAGGTCGGCATCGAGGGCAAGCTCGGCGGCCAGGCGCAGGTCAAGGGCGTTTCGGGGACGTGGCGGGACCTGACCGACAACGTCAACCAGCTCGCCTCCACGCTGACCACCCAGCTGCGCGCAATCGCCGAGGTGTCCACGTCGGTGACCCGCGGTGACCTCACCCAGAGCATCGCCGTCGAGGCGCAGGGCGAGGTCGCGGAGCTGAAGGACAACATCAACCAGATGATCGTCACCCTGCGCGAGACCACCAAGGCGAACGCGGAGCAGGGCTGGCTCGACTCCAACCTGGCCCGGATCAGCGGCCTGCTGCAGGGCCAGCGCGATCTCGGCGAGGTCTGCCGAATGATCATGACCGAGGTGACCCCGCTGGTGGACGCCCAGCTCGGCGCGTTCTTCCTGGTCGACAACGAGCAGGCGGTGATGCGGTTGCGGCTGGCCGCGTCGTACGGCTATGTGGTCCGCAACCACGAGGTGACTTTCGGGCCGGGCGAGGGACTGGTCGGGCAGGCCGCCGTCTCCCGGCGCACGATCCGGGTCCGGTCCACCCACGACATCGCGCTGACCATGCGTTCCGGCCTGATGTCGATGCCGCCCAACGATCTGGTGGTGCTGCCGGTCCTGTTCGAGGGCGAGATGCTGGGCGTGATCGAGTTCGCCTCGGTGGCCGCCTTCTCCGGGCTGCACCTGACCTTCCTCGAACGGCTGGTCGCGACGATCGGCATCGCCCTCAACACGATCCAGGCCAACCGCCGTACCGAGGAGCTGCTGTCGCAGTCGCAGCGCCTGGCCGGCGAGATGCAGGACCAGTCGAACGAGTTGCAGCGCACCAACGCCGAGCTGGAGGACAAGGCGCAACTGCTCAGCGAGCAGAAAGCCAACATCGAGACGAAGAACCGGGAGATCGAGATGGCCCGGCTCGGCCTGGAGGAGAAGGCGCAGCAGCTCAGCCGGGCGTCGGCGTACAAGTCGGAGTTCCTGGCCAACATGAGCCACGAGCTGCGCACCCCGCTGAATTCCCTGCTTCTGCTGGCCCGGCTGCTTGCCGACAACGCGGAGCAGAACCTGAGCGGCAAACAGATCGAGTTCGCCCGGACGATCCACAGCGCCGGTTCCGATCTGCTGTCGCTGATCGACGACATCCTCGACCTGTCCAAGATCGAAGCCGGCCGGATGGACGTCGAACCGGATCAGGTCGACTTCGACGGCGTCCGCAGCTACGTCGAGCAGGCGTTCCGGCCGCAGGCCGATGAGAAGGGCCTGGAGTTCCGGGTCGACGTCTCGCCGGACCTGCCCGAGGCGATCGTCACCGACCCCCAACGGCTGCAGCAGATCCTGCGTAACCTGCTGTCGAATTCGGTCAAGTTCACCGACGCCGGCGCGGTGACGCTGAGCATCTTTCCCGCGCCGGTGAACACGGATTTCGACGTCCCGTCGCTGACCGCCGCCGAGCAGGTCGTCGCCTTCGCCGTCAGCGACTCCGGGATCGGCATCTCGGACGAGAAGCTGGCGATCATCTTCGAACCGTTCCAGCAGGCGGACGGCACGACCACCCGCAAGTACGGCGGCACCGGGCTGGGCCTGTCGATCAGCCGCGAGTTCGCCGCGCTGCTCGGCGGCACGATCGTGGTCTCCTCCGAACCGGGCCAGGGCTCGACCTTCACGCTCTACATGCCCGACGCGCTCTCGGCCGACACGATGACCTCGCTGCCGATCCCGTCGCTGCCCGGCTCGACCATCCAGTTCCGGCCGGTGCCGAGCTCGCTGACGATGCCGCTGATCACCCCGCTGCCCGAGCCGGAGAACCACGTCGTGACCCCGGCCAGCCGGCAGCTCGACGGCGCCACGGTGCTGATCGTCGACGACGACGTCCGCAACGTCTTCGCGCTGACCAGCGCCCTGGAGATGCACGGGCTGAGGGTGCTCTACTCCGACAACGGGGTGGACGGGGTCCGGCTGCTGGCCGAGCACCCGGAGGTGGACATCGTGTTGATGGATGCGATGATGCCCGATCAGGACGGCTACGAGACGACCCGCGGCATCCGGCGCAACCAGCGTTTCGCCGACCTGCCGGTGGTCTTCCTCACCGCGAAGGCGATGCCCGGCGACCGGGAGTCGGCCCTGGCCGCCGGCGCGAGCGACTACATCACCAAACCGGTGGACCTCGACGAGCTGATCGAGCTGATGGCCCGCTGGGTGAACGCCACCGACACCGAGGCAACCGGAACGGAGAGCGAGCGTGGCTGAACGCGCCAAGGCGCTGCTGGTCGACGACCGCAAGGACAACCTGCTCGCGCTCGAGGCCATCCTGCAGGGCCTGCCGGTGCAGTCGGTCGCCGTGGAAAGCGGGGAGGCAGCGCTGAAACAGCTGCTCACGGACGATTTCGCGGTCATCCTGCTGGATGCCCAGATGCCCAATATGGACGGTTTCGAGACGGCCAGTCACATCAAGCGCCGCGAACGCACCCGGCACGTCCCGATCCTGTTCCTCACCGCCGCCGACCGGGACGCTCAGCTGGCCCTGCGCGGTTACGCGGTCGGCGCGGTGGACTATCTGACCAAGCCGTTCGACCCGTGGGTGCTGCGCGCGAAGGTGTCGATCTTCGTGGAGTTGTGGACCAAGACACAGCAGCTGAAGGCGCAGGGTGAGGCGAGCCGCGAACGCGACGCGCAGTGGGCGGCGCTGACCGAGACGGTGGACGAGGCGGCCCGGGTGCTGCGGGCCGGAGGCCCGGAGGCGGCCACCGAGGCGCTCGACCTGCTGGAGAAGGCGCGCTGGGGTGGTTAGGTCGTGCTGCTGATCATCAGGGCGCTGCGCAGCCCCGTGATGTCGAGCACGCGGAGCAGGAAGTCGCCGACGTTGGCCAGCGCCAGCACCGTGCGGGCGTGCTGGGCCTTGCGGCTGAGCACGACCAGCGTGCCCAGTCCCTGGGAGTCACAGAACGTGACGCCGGCCATGTCGAGAACGATCCGGGCCGGCGGCTCGACCAGCACGTCGTTGACCAGAGCCGAGAGCTGGACGACCGTGAGCACGTCGACCTCACCGGCGAGGTGAAACACGACCTCGTCGGGCGCAGTCTGAACCTCGATGGACAGCTCCGGTCGCTCCACGGGTCCGAGCCTATCGCGGGAGGCCGCATCCGGCCTGTCGGGCGCGGTCGGCCCCGGCCCCGGGCGCAGACGGATCGGAGCTTTGACGGAGACTAGTCGGCAGGCCGCTGACAGAATGGGAGCGCTGTGACCACCCCGTACCCCGCCGAAGCTCCGGCGTCGCAGGCCCTGTTCGACCGTGCCCGCGCCCTCGTGCCGGGCGGGGTCAATTCACCTGTGCGTGCGTTCCGCGCGGTGGGCGGCACGCCGCGGTTCATGGTCCGCGGGCAGGGCCCGTGGATGTGGGACGCGGACGATCGGCGCTATGTCGACCTGGTCTGCTCGTGGGGGCCGCTGATCCACGGTCACGCGCACCCGCAGATCGTCGAGGCGGTGCGGCGGGCCGCCGAGAAGGGCACCAGCTTCGGCACACCCACCGCCGGCGAGGTGGATCTGGCGCAGGAGATCGTCCGGCGTACGCCGGTGGAGCAGGTGCGCCTGGTCAACTCGGGCACCGAGGCGACCATGACGGCGATCCGGCTGGCCCGGGGCTTCACCGGTCGCCCCAAGATCGTCAAGTTCGCCGGCTGCTACCACGGTCACGTCGACGCGCTGTTGGCCGCGGCCGGCTCCGGGGTCGCCACGCTGGGCCTGCCGGACTCGCCGGGGGTGACCGGTGCGGCGACCGCCGAGACGATCGTCCTGCCCTACAACGACGTGGCCGCGGTCGAGGCGGTCTTCGCGCGGGAGGGCGACATCGCGGCCGTCATCACCGAGGCCGCGGCGGGCAACATGGGGGCGATCGCCCCGCGGGAGGGCTTCAACCAGCGGCTGGCCGAGATCGCGCACGAGCACGGCGCCCTGCTGATCGTCGACGAGGTGATGACCGGCTTCCGGGTCTCGCCGGGCGGCTGGGCCGGGCTGGAGCCGGTGGACGCGGACATCTTCACGTACGGGAAGGTCATGGGTGGAGGTCTCCCGGCCGCGGCCTTCGGGGGCCGCACCGAGATCATGTCCCGCCTCGCGCCGGCCGGTCCGGTCTACCAGGCCGGCACCTTGTCGGGTAACCCGCTCGCCTGCGCGGCCGGGCTGGCGTCGCTGCGGCTCGCCGACGACGGTGTCTACCAGCGGCTCGACGAGCTCGCCGCCACGATCGGCAACCTGGCAACCGACGCCCTGAGCAAAGCCGGCGTCCCGCACCGCCTCTCGTACGCGGGCAACATGTTCTCGGTCTTCTTCACCGACGCCCCGGTCGTCGACTACGACAGCGCGAAGGCGCAGGACAGCGAGGCGTTCAAGGGGTTCTTCCACGCGATGCTCTCCCGCGGCGTCTATCTGCCGCCGAGCGCGTTCGAGTCGTGGTTCGTCTCGGCGGCGCTGGACGACGCCGCGCTGGAGCAGATAGCCGCCGCGTTGCCCGAGGCGGCGCGGGCGGCGGCGGCGAGCGGGAGCAAGGCGTGAGTGACGCGATCAAGACGACCGTGCACGTGATCCGGCACGGCGAGGTCTACAACCCGGACAAGATCCTCTACGGTCGGCTGCCCGATTTCCACCTGTCCGAGCTGGGCCGGCAGATGGCCAAGGCGGACGCCGAAGGGCTGGCCGAGCACGACATCACGCACCTGGTCGCCAGCCCGCTCGAACGCGCCCAGGAGACGGCCGAGCCGCTCGCCGCCCAGTTCAAGCTGGAGATCGCCACCGACACCCGGTTGATCGAGAGCACCAACGTCTTCGAGGGCAAGAACGTCTCGGTGGGGGACGGATCGTTCCGGAACCCGCGCAACTGGTGGGTACTGCGCGATCCGATCACGCCCAGCTGGGGCGAGGCGTACCTGGTCATCGCCCAGCGGATGTTCACCGCGGTGCAGGCCGCCCGGGTCGCCGCCGAGGGCCATGAGGCGGTCTGCGTCTCGCACCAGCTGCCGATCTGGACCCTGCGGCGGTACGTGGAGAAGAAACGGCTCTGGCACGACCCGCGCCGACGGCAGTGCGGCCTGGCCAGCATCACGTCGTTCCGCTTCGAGGGCGCTCAGGTGGTCGGGGTCGACTACCGCGAGCCCGCCGCGCATCTCGTCGCGTTCTCGCCCGGCGCCCGGACCGCCAAGGGCGCCTGAGATGCGCCGGTTGCCCGCTGTCGCCGCGATCGCCGTTGTCGCCGCCGGCCTGCTGGCCGGATGCGGCGCGCAGAGCTGGGAGAAGAAATGCGCGACGAACGCCGACCTGGTCATCGAGTGCGCCCCTGACCAGCGCCCGCAGGCCCGCGAGGTGACCGGCGAGCTGCTCGACGGCGGCACCTACGACGTGGCCCAGGACCGCGGCAAGGTCGTGGTGGTCAACTTCTGGGGCTCGTGGTGTTCGCCGTGCCGGGCCGAGGCGGACGACCTGGAGCAGACCTACCAGGCGACCAAGGGCGGCGGCGTCAGCTTCATCGGGGTGAATTCGCGGGACGGCCGGGACGCGGCGAAGGCGTTCGAGAAGGGACGGGTGAGTTTTCCGAGCGTCTACGACCCGGACGGCGAGGTGGCGCTGACGTTCGACGTCACCCAGGTGACCACGCCGTCGACGCTGATCCTCGACAAGCAGGGCCGGATCGCGATCGGCCTGCGCAAGGCCACCACCGCCGCCGAGCTGCGGCCGCTGGTCGAGCGGATCGTCGCCGAGGGGCCGAGCTGATGGGTGCGGCCTTCCACAACGCCGTGCTGAGCGGGCCGATGATCCTGGCGATCGGGGCGGCCGCCCTGGCCGGGCTGGTCAGCTTCCTGTCCCCGTGCGTGCTACCGCTGATACCGGGCTACCTGTCGTACGTGACCGGGCTGGCGGGGGCGGATCTGGACGCGGCGCCCGGCGCATCGCGGGAGTCCGGCGGCCGGGTCGCCACCCTGGAGAGACCCCGCACGAAAGGCCGCGTCCTGGCCGGGACCAGCCTCTTCGTGCTCGGCTTCGCGGTCGTCTTCACCCTGCTCGCGACGCTGGTGGCGAACGTCGGGATCGTGCTGCTCTCGCACAAGCGGATTCTCGACATCGTGATCGGCGGCCTGATCATCGTGCTCGGGGCGGCGTTCATCGGGCTGGTTCCCGGGATGCGCGGCGAATTCCGGATCAACCGGCTGCCGCGCGCGGGACTGCTCGGAGCCCCGGTCTTCGGCGCGCTCTTCGGCCTGTCCTGGCTGCCCTGCACCGGCCCGACCCTGGCCGCGGTGCTCGGGCTGGCCACCACGAGCGGGCAGACCGACCGTGCGGTCGTGCTGGCGCTGGCGTACAGCCTGGGGTTGGGTGTTCCGTTCGTGCTCTTCGGGTTGTTCTTCCGGCGGCTGCTCGGGGTCTTCACGGCCGTCCGGCGCAACAGCCGGTGGGTGACCCGGATCGGCGGCGCGCTGCTCATCCTGGTCGGGCTGACGCTCGTCACCGGTGGCTGGAACGACTTCCTGATCTGGCTGCAGACCACCGTCGACTTCGACGCGGGGACGTTGCTGTGACGACCGTCGAGGAGCGGGGAGTGTCGACCGCCACGCCACCACCGCGCCGGCCCAACCCGATGGTGGCCCTGCTGCGCAATTCCTGGCGGCAGTTGACCAGCATGCGTACGGCGCTGGTCCTGCTCTTCCTGCTCGCGGTGGCGGCGATCCCGGGCTCGGTGTTCCCGCAGCGGCCGGTCAGCGCGGAGCGGGTGACCGCCTACGTTGCCCAGCACCCGCGGCTCGCCCCGGTCCTCGACACGCTGGGCGGCTTCGACGTGTACGCCTCGCCGTGGTTCTCGTCGATCTATCTGCTGCTCTTCACCTCGCTGGTCGGCTGCGTCGTGCCCCGGCTCTTCGAGCATTTCCGTTCGCTGCGGGCCGTCCCGCCGGACGCGCCGAAGCGCCTGGAGCGGCTGCCGCGGCACGCCGGCCCGGTCGATCGCGCCGGCGACCCGTCGGCCCTCGCCGGGACGGTCGCGGGCGCGTTGCGGCGCCGCCGGTTCCGGACGGTGCTGCGCGAGCGGGACGGCGGCGTCTGGACGATCTCGGCGGAGAAGGGCTACCTGAAGGAGAGCGGCAACCTGCTCTTCCACTTCGCGCTGCTGACCGTCCTGGTCGGGGTGGGTTTCGGCTCCTGGTACGGCTGGCACGGCAACCGCCTGCTCGTCCAGGGCGCCGACACGGGCTTCTGCAATGCGGTGACCCAGTACGACGAGTCGAAGCTCGGACCCCGGGTCGATGCGTCCGACCTGCCCGACTTCTGCCTCAAGCTGACCACGTTCACCGCGACGTACCAGACCACGGGCATCCCGAAGGCGTTCGAGGCGACCGTCGACGTGCGGGAGGACCACGGTTCGTGGCTGTCGCGGCGGTTCACGGTCAACGCCCCGTTGCGGCTGCACCACGCCAGCGTGCATCTGCTCGGCCAGGGCTACGCCCCGGTCCTGCGCTACACCGACCGGTTCGGCCAGACCCAGACGAACGTCTTCCCCTTCCTGCCCCGCGACACGATGCTGACCAGCGAAGGCGTCGCCACCTTCCCGGACGCCAACGTCGATCCGAAGACCGGAAAGCGCGACCAGGGTCAGCAGGTCGGCTTCGAGGGCGTCTACCTGCCGACGGTCAGCGCGGACGGCAGCCCGACCTCGTCGTTCCCGGCCGAGCGGTCACCGGCGCTCTTCCTGAACGCGTACCGGGGTGACCTCGGGGTGGACGCCGGCATCCCGGGCTCGGTCTACGCCCTCAACCAGGGCCAGCTCGCGAACGGTGAACTGAAGCAGGTCGGCGGCGCTCGCCCGCATGAGCTGAAGCCCGGCGAGACGTGGACGCTGGACGACGGCACGAAGCTGGAATTCGTCGGCACCCGGCAGTTCATCACGATGTCGATCCGCTACGACCCGACCGCCGAACTGGTGCTGGCGGGCGCTGTGCTGGGCCTGATCGGGCTGATGCTGTCGCTGAGCGGGCATCGCCGCCGGGTCTGGTTCCGGGTGTCGCCCCGGGATCCGGACCTCGACGCGGGTGACGGCGGTGCCGGCGGTAGCGTGATGGAGGCCGGTGGCCTGCCACGGACGGATTATCCCGGTTTCACCGAAGAATTCGATCGACTGGTCGCGACGGTCCGGGACGAAGGGACTTCTGATGGCCGAGTTGTCTAACCAGCTCATGGTGGTCACCGTGCTGGCGTATCTGAGCGCGATGGTGCTGCACGCGGCCGAGTACTCGTTCGGCGCCCGCAGCCACATCGGCCGCGCCGCCGCCCGCCCGGCCCGTCAGCTGGTCGGCTCCGGCGCCCCGGTCCCTGGCGGCCCGGTTTCTGGCGATCCGGTCCCTGGCGATCCGGTCCCTGGCGGCCCGGTTTCTGGCGGCCCGGTTTCTGGCGGCCCGGTTTCTGGCGATTCGATCGTCCGGGAGGGCGAGACAACGTCCGCGCCCACGGACCACGCCGCGCTGCTCGGCAGGATCGCGGTCGGGGTCACCGCGCTCGGGCTGCTCGTGCACCTCGGCACACTGGTCACCCGCGGCGTCGCGGCCGACCGGATGCCCTGGGGCAACATGTACGAGTTCATCCTCACGGTCACCTTCGTCAGTTCGGCGGTGTGGCTCGGGGTCGTGCTCCGTCGCCCCGGCATCCGGCACCTGGGGCTCTTCGTCTCGCTGGTGCTGGTCGTGCTGCTCGGCGCGGCCGGGCTGATCGCCTACACGCCGGTCGGCCCGCTGGTCCCGGCGCTGAACTCGTACTGGTTCGTGATCCACGTGTCGTCGGTGATCCTGGCGTCGGGTATCTTCCTGGTCGGCTTCGTGCCCGCCGCGATGTTCCTGATCAAGACCGGCTACGACACGGGCCGGCGGAGCTTTCCGTACACATTGGGCAGCCGGGTGCCGGCCGCCGCCGAGACATTGGAGCGGCTGACCTTCCGGCTGCACGCGTTCGCCTTCCCGCTGTTCACCTTCGGCGCGCTGATCGCCGGTCCGCTGTGGGCCGAGGCGTCCTGGGGCCGGTACTGGGGCTGGGATCCCAAAGAGGTGTGGGCGTTCATCTCCTGGGTCGTCTACGCCTGTTACCTGCACGCCCGGGCCACCCCGAGCGTCAAGCGCACGACGGCCACCTGGATCGCCGTGATCGGCTTCGCGACGATGCTGATGAACCTTTTCGGCGTCAACCTGTTCTTCTCCGGCTTGCACTCGTACGCTAACGCCGGCATGTAGGTACAGCGTCAAGGCAGTCAAGGCAGCCCGGGCAGTCCGGGCAGCCCGGGTGGGCAGTTGCCGGCGGTCCAGGTGTCGTACTGGTTGATCCAGGTCAGGCAGAGGCCGCTGAGGCGCAACGGGTTGGGGTCGCCGGTCATCGTGCTGACGTCGGAGCGCCAGAACTGCGCCGGTCCACCGCCCGGCGGGCGCAGCTTCACGTTGTCGATCAGGATCGGCGGCACGTCGACCTGGCCGAGGCGGCCTGTGCCGGAGTGCACCTCGACGTACTGCTCGACGTAGGCGTTCGGGCCGAGCGGGAGCTTCTGGGCGGTGAGCAGGTTCCAGGTGTTGTTCCACCACAGCCAGGACTGCCAGACCCCGGCCGCGTTGGTGTGCAGATCCAGCCACGCCCGGTCGCCCGGTTTCAGCGGGTACTGGTCGTAGAAGTGCCAGGTCCGGGTGTTCGTGTCGTAGGTGTAGACGTGCTGCTTGCCGGGCGAGGCCCAGCCCGTCTCGGCCCAACCGGCCTCGAGCCAGGCGAGGTTGCCGCCGCCCAGGTCCCGCTTGACCATGAACCGGCCGGCCAGGAAGTCGTCGGTGCCCGGCCGCACCGCGCCGTCGACCACCTCGATCCGTCCCGAGACACCGCCCCACACGCCGCCGGTCCCGGCGCCGAGGTGCTGATAGCCGACGGGAATGGGCAACGGCGCCGATGTGCCCGGCAGGACCGCCGTCTCGACCGCCCGGCAGGCGGTGCGGGCGGAACTGCTCGGCGGTCCGGTCGGTGGGTGCGTCGAGGCCGGACCGGCCGCGCAGACCGGCAGCCGGGGGGCCGGCGCGGCGGTCGTCAGTCTGGGTGCGGCGGTCGCGGGGCTGGGTGCGGTGGTCGCCAGGCTGGGTGCGGCCGGGCCGAGCAGGGCGGCGGCCAGAGCGCACGAGCAGGCCATCGTACGGATTTTCACGCTCGCCACCTCGCGCCGGGGATTCGGTGGCTCAACGCCGGGCACGGATCGCGGGTGACGGTCGTCGCCCCTGGGCCACGATCGGCCGTAGGGGTGAGGAACACTGGGGTGCATGGCCGCGCGTGGATTTCCGTACCCTGATCTGCAGAGTTTTCTCGCCGCTCTCGAGGCTGCCGGGGAGCTGTGCCGGGTGGGTGTGCCGGTCGACCCGACGCTGGAGATCAGCGAGATCGTGACCCGGACGGTCCGGGCTGGCGGTCCGGCTTTATTGTTCGAACGGCCGACCCGGGGCGAGATGCCCGTGGCGATCAACCTGTTCGGCAGCGAGAAGCGGATGGCGATGGCCCTCGGCGTCGACTCGCTGGACGAGATCGGTGACCGGATCGGCGCGCTGATCAAGCCGGAGTTGCCGGTCGGCTGGTCGGGTATCCGCGCGGGTCTGGGCAAGGTGCTGCAGCTCACGTCGGTCCCGCCGAAGAAGGTGAAGACCGCGCCCTGTCAGGAGATCGTGCTCAAAGGCGACGAGGTCGACCTGGACAGGCTGCCCGGTCTGCAGGTCTGGCCCGGTGACGGCGGCGTCTTCCACAACTTCGGGCTGACCCACACCAAGCACCCCGAGACCGGTAAGCGCAACCTCGGCCTCTACCGCCTGCAGCAGCACTCGAAGAACACGCTCGGCATGCACTGGCAGATCCACAAGGACTCCACCGCCCACCACGCCGTCGCCGAACGGCTCGGCCAGCGGCTGCCGGTGGCGATCGCGATCGGCTGCGACCCGGTGGTCAGCTATGCCGCCAGCGCCCCGCTGCCGGGCGACATAGACGAGTACCTGTTCGCCGGCTTCCTGCGCGGCGAGCGGGTCGAGATGGTCGACTGCCTGACCGTGCCGTTGCAGGTCCCGGCCCAGGCGCAGATCATCCTGGAGGGCTATCTGGAGCCGGGGGAGCGGGCCCCCGAGGGTCCGTTCGGCGACCACACCGGCTTCTACACGCCGGTGGAGCCTTTCCCGGTACTGCACATCGAGTGCATGACCATGCGCAGGCACCCGGTCTACCAGTCGATCATCACCTCCAAGCCGCCGCAGGAGGACCACGGCCTCGGCAAGGCGACCGAGCGGATCTTCCTGCCGCTGCTGACAATGCTGATCCCGGACATCGTCGACTACGACATGCCGGCCGCCGGCGTCTTCCACAACTGCGTGATCGTGTCGATCCGCAAGCGCTATCCGAAACACGCGCAGAAGGTGATGAACGCGATCTGGGGCGCCCACCTGATGTCGCTGACCAAGCTGATCGTGGTGGTCGACGAGGAGTGCGACGTGCACGACTACGCCGAGGTGGCCTTCCGGGCATTCGGAAACGTCGACTACGACCGCGACCTGCTCGTCACCCAGGGCCCGGTCGACCACCTCGACCATGCCTCCTACCAGCAGTTCTGGGGTGGCAAGGCCGGTCTTGACGCCACCCGTAAGCTGCCCGCCGAGGGCTACACGCGCGGCTGGCCGGAGGCCATGGTCATGTCGGACGAGGTCGTCAGTCTGGTGGACAAGCGGTGGAAGGAATACGGCATATGACGGCAGTCGCACCGGCCCCCGAGCAGTCCGACAAGCTCAAGTCCTTCCTCAAGCTGGTCGCGATCGAGCACTCGGTCTTCGCGCTGCCGTTCGCCTATCTGTCCGCGGTGGTGGCGATGGACCGCCTGGGCACCGGGGTGCACTGGGTCGATCTGCTGCTGGTCACGATCGCGATGGTCGCCGGGCGCACCTTCGCCATGGCGGCCAACCGGATTCTCGACCGCCGGATCGATGCGCAGAATCCGCGTACGAAGAATCGGGAACTGGTCACCGGGGCCGTGAGCGTGCGCACCGCCTGGACCGGTGCGGCGGTCTCGCTCGTGGTGTTGTTCCTGGCCGCGGGCCTGCTCAACGGGCTGTGTCTGGTGCTGTCCCCGCTCGCCGTGGTCCCGCTGATCGTTTACCCGTACGCGAAACGCTTCACCGACTTTCCGCACTATGTGCTGGCGCTGGCCCAGGCGGTCGCGCCGGTCGGGGCCTGGATCGCGATCACCGGCAGCTTCGCCGGCTCCGGGCCGGCCTGGGTGCTCGGCCTCGCCGTCGGGCTCTGGATCGGCGGCTTCGACATCATCTACGCCTGCCAGGACGTCGAGATCGACCGGCAGATCGGCGTGCACTCGACGCCGGCCCGGTTCGGCGTGCGAACCGCGCTGCACATCTCGACCGTGACGCATGTGGTGACGTTTGCGCTGTTCGTCTGGTTCGGCCAGCTGGTCGGGCTCGGCTGGTTGTGGTGGGTCGGGCTGGCACTGACTGGCGGAGCCTTCGGTTATCAGCACGTGGTGGTCACCCCCACCGACCTGAGCAGGGTGAACCGGGCGTTCTTCACCGCGAACGGCTTCGTCGGGATCGCGCTCTTCATCTTCGCGGTCCTCGATATCTCATTCTTGTAGAAGAAGGTGTAACCGCCGAGGGGGTCGGCTCCGTCTTATGACCGTGAGCGACAGAGATACGGAGTTCCGGGACTTCGTCACCGCACAGATGGAGCCGCTGCGCGGCCTGGCATACCTCACGTGCGGAAATTGGCAGTCGGCGGAGGACGCAGTCCTTACGATGCTGGCCAAGCTGTACGTGAAGTGGCGAAGAGTGGACAACCACGCCAGCTACGCGCGTACGGCAGTGGTCCGAGCGGCTATCGACGAGACCCGGCGGCCCTGGTGGCGCCGGGAGAACTCGCAGAGCCATGCGATGCCGGACCGTCCGCACCCGGACGACAGCACCCAGGCGGTGGACGAACGGCTGCGTGTGCGACAAGCGCTGCAGCGGTTGTCACCACGGCTGCGGGCAGTCCTGACGTTGCGCTACCTCGAGGGGCTCAGCGTCCAGGCCACCGCGGAGGCACTGCGCTGTCCTGAAGGCACGGTCAAGAGCTACACCTCACGAGGGTTGGACACGCTCCGCCAGATCCTCGGCGCCGAAGTCTTCGTCAACAAGGAGTTTCGCCATGAAGCACGAACTTACTGAGATGTTGTCGGCGAGCAAGGAAAACCCGCCGCCGCCGCGGTACACGGCCGACGACGTTCTCGCCGCCGGGCGCAAGCAGCAGGGCCGCCGTCGCGCCCTCCTCACGGGCGTCGGGTCGGCCGCGGCAGTCGTCGCGGTTGCCGCCGCTGTCGCGGTCCCGCAGATGGTCACGCGGACGTCTTCCACCAACCAATCCGGCATCAGCAACCAGTCCGCCGCCGGCGGCGCCAAGAAGCAGGCGCCGTTCACCTACCCGACCAAGGGTTTCTTCGGCAACATCGCGCCGTTCAAGTCCGTTGGCCTCAGCAGCGAGGGCACCGTCCAGGTGACTACCAGCTATCAGGTGGCGACGATCGTCGCCCCCGGCAACGGCACGCCCACCCAGGACAAGAATGGCAAGCTCCACCAGCCGGCCAACAGCGTCGGCGATGCCGTGGTCTACCGCGCGGGCGTTTTCGACCCGTCCGCGGCGATCAAGTCCGGCAGCAAGGTCACGGTCGGCGGAAACGTCGGCTACTACACCGGGTCGAAACCGACGGGCCCGGCTGACAAGAAGAAGGCGGCCAGTTCCTCGAACGCGACCCTCACCTGGGAATACGCGAAAGACTCGTGGGCGGTCGTGAGTGTGCGGGCTACGGCCAAGCTCTCGCAGGGCGACCTGATCAGTCTCGCTGAGAGTGTGACCTCAACTACAGGGACGGAGCAGACGGTCGACTTCAAGCTCGGGTACGTCCCGAAGGGCTACACGCTGGAGGCCGCGGGCTCGTCGGACTCGTCGCTGCTTGCTCCGGTGGACGGTGGGTCCTTCCTCCGCGTGGTCAACGGCACCACCGACTACACCGGTCTGACCGGGCCGATCCTGGACGGCCCGATCGTGGGTGCCGAGCGGCTGCGGCTCCCGACCCTGTCTCTGACCGCCCTCCCGGCCTGGGACAGCAAGTTCGCGGGCAGCACGGCCGGCGCCTGCGACAGCACCGGGGACATCTGCTTCAAGTCGACGGCGGACGGCAAGTTCATCGTCGAGGTGAACGGTGGCGGCTACGTGTCCGGCCCTGAGCTGCTCAAGGTCGTTCAGGGCGTCACCTTCGCCGACCCGACCAACCCGAATTCCTGGTTCAAGGCCACCTCAGCGGTGTCCTGATCTTGGGCTTCCGGTTGGGGGGGCCTTCCTGGCCGGGAGCACAATCAGGGGATGAGAATCCCGTGGATCGTCGGCGTCTCAGGTGCCTCCGGCACGCCCTACCCAAGGGCGGTGATCGGGGCGCTCCTGGACGCCGACGAGTCGGTTGACCTGGTGATTTCCAAGGCTGCCCGGCTCACCCTGCTGGACGAGACCGGCGTGACGGTGCGGGACGCGCACTGGAAGGACGACGTGGCTGCCTGGCTCGGCCGCGATCTCGGCGACCTGTCCTACTGGCCGGCCGGCGACCTCGCCGCCGGTCCGAGCAGTGGCTCCTATCAGGCACAAGGAATGCTCGTTGTCCCGGCCAGCACGGCGGCCTGTGCGGGCATCGCCATCGGGCTCTCCAAGGATCTGCTGCAGCGAGCGGCCGAGGTCAGCTTGAAAGAGCGGCGCAAGACGGTGGTCGTGCCGCGCGAGACCCCAGTGACCCGCAGCCACCTGGAGCACCTGATCGCGCTGCATGATGCAGGGGCGGTGGTGCTACCCGCCAGCCCCGGTTTCTACGGTGCGGGGGCTCAGGCGACCGCGGCTCAGCTGGTCGACTTCGTGGCGGGCAAGGTACTTGATGCGGCTGGGGTCTCGCACACACTGTTCCGAAGGTGGACCGGTGAAATGTTGAGGATGAACCACCCCAATTAGGGGGATTCGGGTACTATGGCGGGATCAGCGAAGACCATTCGGCGGCCCATAGCCGGTACTGGGACTGGTCGGCCCGCCATTACGAGGCTTATTGGCGGCGTCGTCCTCACG
>JAVHVY010000329.1:0-2765 GCA_032160305.1 Actinoplanes sp. | reverse complement strand
TCATCTTCGAGATCATGTGCTGGAGGAAGAGCAGTGAGCCGTCGTTGATCCGGGGCAGGCCGGCGCCGAAGCGGCCGCTCTCACCTTGGGTTTCGTATTCGTGCTCGACCTCGTCCTTGACTTTCTTCCACTCCACGCCAAACGGTGGGTTGGCCAGCAGGTAGTCGAAGTGTTCGCCGCGGTGGCCGTCGTCGCTGAAGGAGTTGCCGAACTTGATGTTCTCCGGGTCCTGGCCTTTGATCATCATGTCGGAGCGGCAGATGGCCCAGGATTCCGGATTGAGTTCCTGGCCGAAGACGGTGACCGTCGCGGAGGGGTTGAGCCGGGTGATGTGTTCTTCGGCAGCCGAGAGCATGCCGCCGGTGCCGCAGGCCGGGTCGAGGACGGTGCGGGAGGCGCCGGGGATGCTGAGCGCGTCGTCGTCGGGGGCGACGAGCAGGTTGACCATCAGTTCGATGACTTCGCGCGGGGTGAAGTGCTCACCGGCGGTCTCGTTGGACTGTTCGGCGAAACGCCTGATCAGTTCCTCGAAGACGTAGCCCATCTGGTGGTTGGAGACGATGACCTTGGGTTGGCCGTTCTCGTCGGTGACGACCTTGCCGTCTTTGAGTTCTACCGGTCGCAGGTCGAGGTCGGCGAACCGGCCGACTACCTGGTAGAGCAGGTTGGCGTTGTCGAGCCGCCGGATCTGCTGAGGGAAGTCGTACTTGTCCAGCACTTCCTGGGCGTTCTCGGAGAAGGATCCGACGTAGGCGATGAGGTGTTTCGCCGTCTGGCTGGAGTCTTTGGTGATCGCTTTGAGGGTGTAGCCGCTGGTGTTGTAGAAGCTGTGGCCGGCGGCTCGCTGCAGGAACCGGGGCAGGTCGACGTTCTGCTGGTCCTTGCGCAGGTTGTACTCGGCGATGACCTTGTCCTTGGTGGGTTCCAGGACGCATTCCAGGCGCCGCAGCACGGTGAAAGGCAGGATGACCTTACCGTAGTCGGACTGCTTGTAATCGCCGCGCAGGAGATCGGCGACCGACCAGGCGTGGTTCGCCAGTTCGGTGTGCTTGCTGCTGTTCAACGGGTTCCTTCCGTCAGGACCAGGACGGTGACGTTTCCAGGACTATCGGTCGTGCTCAGGTTTCGGTATCGGGTGGAAGTAGCGCTCCGTCGGTGAGGCCGACGTCGAGCATGCGGGTGGCTTCATTGGCGAGGCGGTTCGCGAGGTCGGCGGCGACGCGTATCGCGTGCAGGCGGCGGAACGCCGTGGCGTACGCATGCTGCTCGGCCAGCGGCAGCAGGGGGATTCGCAGGCGGCGGACGTCGATGCGAACGATGCTCGTGCCGCTGGCGGCGGCGTTGAGGTTGCGGTCGGAGCCGAGGAATCCGGCGAGGAACCATGGGGCGAAGCGGGCCGGGTCGGGTCTGAGCAGGTAGAGGTGGCGGCCAAGGAGTTGCCCGGCGTCGGTGTCATCGGCCACCCGGGCGGTGGCGCCGTGGTGCAGGATCTCGGGCAGGATGATGTCGCCCGACTGGATGGTGATCTCGGATCCGCTCCACTCCGCCGGCCCGGAGGCGAAGCGGCGGGCGAGCACGTCCTTCGCCGTCAGCGTCTTGGTGTGTGCGGTGCCGTGTCTTGACGGAGGTTGGTTCCGGCCTGCCGGTTTCTTGTCTCGGTTGCGCCGCTCGTCGGATTGGAAGATCGGAGATCGGACCAGGGTCAGTGCGCCACCGCGTAGAAGATCGGCGACGGTCGCGTGCCGCCAGTCGCGCGGTGTGCTACCCGCCGGCTGCCACGGGTCTCCGCCGCTGAGCTCCACAAGATCAGATGTTGCATGTCGCAGTTTGTCGCGGGCGGCGTCCGCGGCGACGGCCACCTCGTCCGGGGGCTCAGGTGCCGATGCCGCTCGGACGTGGCGTGCCGGGGTGAGATCGACAGTCTCGTCGAGCAGGTCGACGACCGGGACGGCCCGAGCCGTGCCGGGGACCGGGTCGAAGGTGTCCGGATGCTGGTCGTAGTCGCGCCAGGTGTCCAGCACAGCGCGGCTGAGCCCCGGCCAGTCCAGGACCGGCCGGCGGCCCAACGACTCCCCGGTGCGGCGCCGATCAGAGTCGGTCGTGTCGATGAACAGGACGTTATGCGCCACAGTCGATTGCTGGGACGGGCGTTGGAGCAGCCACAGGTGCAGTCCGATGTGCAGCGGGGGCGCGGCTCCCTGCCGCAGGGCGATCACGGCTCGCAGGGTGCCGCTGCGCAAGATCTCCGCGCGGATGCGGCGGCCCGCGGCCCCCTCGGCGGTGGCCGGCGGCATCAGCACGATCACTCGGCCGCCCTCCCGCGTGTGGCTCAGGCAGTGTTGCAGCCAGGCCAGTTCCGGTTCGCTCTTGGCGGGTAGGGCGAACATCCATCGTGCATCGTAGGCCAGATCCTCGTGGCCCCAGTCCCGGTCTCCGTACGGGGGTGCGCACAGCACTGCGTCGGCTGTGAGGCTGGGGAACGCGTCGGCGCGCATGCTGTCGCCGGAGCGAACGGTCACGGTGCTGCCGGTGGTCTGCAGTGCGATCCGGACTGAGGCGAGGGCGGCCTGGCCGGCGATGATGTCCTGGCCGTCCAGCTGGGTCGCGCCGCGTGTCCCGGCCGCGATCAGTAGGCCGCCGTCGCCGCATGCCGGATCGAAGACGCTGCTCGGATACGGCTCGTCAGGGGTGGCCAGCAGGTCGGCCATCAGCTCGTTCAGCTCGGTGGGGGTTCGATAGTTGCCGCTGGTGGCGTCGTCGGGCTC
>JAVHVY010000327.1:0-4673 GCA_032160305.1 Actinoplanes sp. | reverse complement strand
ACCGTCTCGGCGACCAGCCCGGCACAGTCGCAACCGTCCGTGAGCAGGATGACGGCCGGCCGCTGGGCCCGTAGCTGCACGTGCGCGCCGTCGGGGCCGATCAACTCGAGGGCGGGCACCTCGCCGCTGCTGTCGGCGGTCGTGCCGGCCGTGCGCTGGGTCGCCGGGGCCCGGTCGGGGCTGGGCCACGCGGAGGCGACGAGGCTGCCCACGGTGACCAGGACGGCCATCGACATGATCAGTACGGGGGCGCGCATCCCGGCCAGGGCGATCCGGTGCAGCCGGCGGATCGCGGGCCGGTCGGCGAAGCGCTGCCAGCGGGTGCGGTGGCCGGTCAGATGCAGCTCGGCCCGCACGGCGGCGACCTCGTCGGCCAGCTCGGTGAGGTCGTCGGGGACGACGATGACGCCCCACTCCGCCGGCAGGTCGGGGAGGCCGTCCGGGGAGCCGCCATCGGACGGGAACCCGCCGTTGTCGCCGCTGCTGTCCACGCCTCACCCTCCCCCCTTGCCGACAGAAATCGCGTCGATCGGGGACCTGAAACTACCTTCCCCCACGCTGGGCCGGACCGCCAGTACCGGGCGGTTCTGGACACTAGCGATGAGCCTGACCTCGCAAACCCCTCACGTCCGGAATGCCGGACTCGCTGGTTTGTGCGGTTACAACTGCATCACACTGTGTTACTGAGGCAGCTTCCGGTTCGCGTGTCAAGCGGGAGAAAGCCGTCTCACACACCCCCTGAGCTGCACTAACAGTCACGGCCCGGGTGGGACAACGCTGCCGGAGCGTGTTACCCTAGACACAGCGAAAGGGGTTTCGAACCTATGGTTTTCAGTGTCGGCGAGACCGTTGTTTACCCCCATCACGGGGCCGCACTCATCGAGGCAATCGAGACTAGGGTCATCAAGGGCGAGCCAAAGCAGTATCTCGTCCTGCGAGTCGCCCAGGGCGACCTTACTGTCCGGGTGCCCGCTGAGAACGCCGAGATCGTCGGCGTGCGCGAAGTGGTCGGCGAGGAAGGCCTGGGCAAGGTCTTCGATGTCCTCCGCGCACCGCACACCGAGGAGCCGACCAACTGGTCGCGGCGGTACAAGGCCAACCTTGAGAAGCTTGCCTCCGGTAACCCGCTCAAGGTTGCCGAGGTTGTTCGTGACCTCTGGCGGCGCGAGCGTGAGCGTGGACTCTCGGCAGGGGAGAAGCGCATGCTCGCCAAGGCCCGCGACATCCTCGTCGGCGAGGTGGCCCTCGCTGAGAAGAGCACGAAGGACGAGGCTGAGGTTCTGCTCGACAAGGTTCTCACCGAGGCCTGACGGCAGCAGCGTCCCATCCCGCGCACCACCACCTGAACAGGACCGCGACGTGACCGCGCAGCTCAACCCGCGCGGTGACGTCGCGGTCCTCGTTCCGGCCGCCGGCGCTGGGCTGCGGCTCGGCCCGGGCGGCCCGAAAGCGCTCCGCCTGCTCGCCGGCGAGCCGCTGCTCGTGCACGCCGTGCGCCGCGTCGCCGCCGCCACCTCCGTACGGCTGATCGTGATCGCCGCCCCGGCAGCCGAGGTCGACGCCGTCCGCAAGCTGCTCGCCCCGGTCGCGCCGGTCACCGTCGTGGCCGGCGGAGCTGAACGGCAGCAGTCGGTCGCCGCCGCGCTCGCGGTCGTACCGGTCGGGATCGGGATCGTCCTCGTGCACGACGCGGCCCGCGCGCTGGCACCCGCGTCGCTGGTCGACGAGGTCGCGGCGGCCGTCCGTGGCGGGCTGCCGGCGGTGATCCCGGTGCTGCCGGTGGTCGACACGGTCAAGGAGGTCGGTCCCGGCGACGTCGTGCTCGGCACGGTCGACCGGGCCGCGTTGCGCAGCGTGCAGACCCCGCAGGGCTTCCGGCACGACGTGCTCGCCGCCGCGCACAGCGCCGGCCACGACCCGCACACCGACGACGCCGGCCTGGTCGAGAAGGCGGGCGTGCCGGTCACCTGCGTGCCCGGGTCCGAACTCGCCCGGAAGATCACCCGCCCGCTCGACCTGATCCTGGCCGAGGCGCTGCTGCGGGTAACCTGACGGCGTGGTTCACGGTCCCCGGGTCGGCATCGGTACGGATGTGCACGCCTTCGAGGTCGGGCAGGCCTGCTGGGTCGCCGGGCTCTGCTGGGACGACGAGCCGGGGCTGGCCGGGCACTCCGACGGTGACGTGGCCGCGCACGCCGCCTGCGACGCCCTCTTCAGCGCGGCCGGGCTCGGCGATCTGGGCAGCAACTTCGGCACCGACCGGCCGGAGTGGGCCGGCGCGCCGGGGGTCGTGCTGCTGGCCGAGACCGTCAAGCGGCTCCGCCGTCAGCGCCTGGCCGTCTCCAACATCTCGATCCAGGTGATCGGCAACCGCCCCAAGATCGGTACGCGCCGGGACGAGGCGCAGCGGGTCCTCTCCGCGGCGGTCGGCGCGCCGGTCACGGTTTCCGGCACCACCACCGACGGGCTCGGCCTGACCGGCCGTGGCGAGGGACTGGCCGCGATCGCGGTCGCCATGGTCGTCGACGGCCCCGGCCCGACCTGGAGCGAAACCGAGGAACTCTACGAGCAGAACACCGTTCGGGAGATCCTGAACCAGTGAGGATGGTGAACGCCTCCTAAGCTGGCGGAGTGCCAAGCGACGCCGGGTCGGCCCCGCAGTTCGAGACCACCCCCGAGGAGTATCGGCAGCGCGCCCTGCTGCTCGCCGATCTCGGCCGATACGACGAGGCGGCCGGGGAGATCGCGGCGGGTCTGGTGGCCGCTCCGGGCGACGCCGCGCTGCTGGCCACCCTCGCGCGTCTGCATCTCGCCGCCGACCAGCCGGCCGAGGCGCTGGTCGCGGCCGAGCGCGCCGTCACGGCCGCACCGCAGGAGATCAACCCCTTGGTCGTACGAGCGATGGCGCTGGCCGACAATCGTCGGTACGCGGAGGCGGCGCAGGTGGCCGGGGCGATCCTGGGCCGCTGGCCGGCGGACGCGTACGCGCAGCGCACCGGGGCGGCCCTGCTCAGCGAGGCCCGCAACGGCCAGCAGGCCCTGTACGCGGCCTGGAACGGCGTCCGGATCGCCCCGGCGGATGGCGAGGCGCACCTGGTGCTGGCGGTCGTGGCCGCCCGGCTGCGCCTCTTCGACCTGGCCCAGCAGGCGTATTCGGAGGCCTTGGAACTGGACGAGGCGATTGGCGACGCCCAGCGCGACGTCGGTGTGGTCCGCCTCGAACGCCGCCGCTGGGCCCGGGCCCTCGAAGCCCTGGCCGACGAGGCGGCGCTGACCGGCCCCGGGTTGGAGACGACGCCGGACCCGACGCCGGTGGCAGTGGCGGTGACCCGCCCGGCCGGCCCGGTGCTCGACCCGTCCGGCGACTCGGCCGACGGCGCACGGCAGGCCGTCCTGTACGGAGCGAACGCCACGGTGATCGCGGCCGTGCTGACCGCGGTGATGACCCTGGCCAGCCCCGGCGCGTCCCGCGTCTGGTCTGGCCTGATCGGCGTGCTCGTGCTGGCGTCGGTGCTGATCTGGCTGGGCCGCCGGCTCACCGAGCCGCTCGGCACGGCCCTGACCCGGATCGGCCGGCACCGCAGCCGCCTGGCCCTGACCGGGTATCTCGCTGCCTGCGGCCCGCTGCTTCTGATCAGCCACGCCGTGCTCGGCGGTCACGTCCCGCTGGTCGCCGCGATCGCTGTGGCGGCCGCAGCCGAGTTGCTAGTCCTGACCCGCCGCGCGTGACCTGCCGCGCGTGACCTGCCGCGCGTGACCCTGCCGCGCGTGACCCGCTGGAACAGTTAAAGTGATTAATCAATAGTCACGATTGACACTGGTTGGGTCGTTCAGCACGCTATTGACAGTATTGAGTGGCGGGCTTAGGTTCCAGCTAATTATTAGCCGGTTTGCCAATCATCGAGGGGCTTCTGGTGTCCCGTCTGGCTGGCTCGTCCAAGCTGCTCCGCGCCATGAACGAGAGCGCGGCCCTCGCGCACCTGCTCGATCCCGGCCAGCTGACCCGGGCCGACCTGCGCACACTCACCGCCTTGTCGACCCCGACGATCTCCGAGGTGCTGCGCCGGCTCACCGATGCGGGCCTGGTCACCGTGGTCGGCTACAACAGCGGCCGCCCGGGTCCGAACGCGGAGATCTACGCGGCCAACCCGGACGCGGCCTACGCCGCGGCGGTGTCGGTCCGCGACATCGGCCCGAGCGGGGAGCCGTCGGTGACCGCCGCGTTGTGCGACCTGACCGGCAAGGTCCGCGCCCGAGTCGAGTCCCGGGTCGACTTCCTGCACACCGATCCGAAGGCCGCCCTGGTCGACGTGGTCGCCACGCTGCGCGACGAGTCGGGCGTGCCGGCCGACCGGATCCGGCACGTGCAGCTCGGCGTCGCCGGCTCCTACGACCCGCGGACGCAGACGATCCGGCACGTGGAGGTGCCCGGCTTCGGGCGTACCGGGCTGGTGCCGGAGATCGCCGCCGCGCTGGGCACACACATCGGCGTGGACAACGATGTCAACCTGGCCGCCGTGGCCGAACGCCGGCGCGGCGTCGCCCGGGACGCGGACGGCTTCGCCCTGCTCTGGCTCGGTCAGGAAGGCCTCGGCCTGGCCATCGACATCGCCGGCACGCTGATCCGGGGCGCCCGCGGCGGAGCGGGCGAGATCGGCTACATGCCGCTGTAC
>JAVHVY010000306.1:0-17908 GCA_032160305.1 Actinoplanes sp. | reverse complement strand
CAGGGCGTCATCCAGGAGTGGATCGCCGAGTCCCGGGTCGGGATCGAGCAGGCCCGGCTGCTGGTGCTGAAGGCGGCCTGGCTGATGGACACGGTCGGCAACAAGGGCGCGCACACCGAGATCCAGGGCATCAAGATCCTCGTCCCGACCATGGCCGGCACGGTCGTCGACCGGGCGATCCAGGCGTACGGCGCGGCCGGCGTCGGCCAGGACACGCCGCTGGCCCGGCTCTGGGCGCAGACCCGCACGCTGCGGCTGGCCGACGGCCCGGACGAGGTGCACAAGCGGTCGCTGGCCCGGCGCGAGCTGAACCGATACCGGACCGCATGAGCTTATTGCCACGACGAGTCGGTGCGGGACACCGCGCTCGACGGCGACACCCGGTCGCCACCGACGTAATGCTTGGCCCGGGACATCATGCGGGCACTCCCTTCAGCGAGGTGTACAGCCGGTCCAGGCCGGCGATCAGCAGGTCCAGGCCCAGCGTGAACGCGCCCTCGTCGACGCTGTGCTGGTGCTCGGCGAGTAGGTGGGCGCGCCGCAGGTGCGGATACCGCGCGTACAGCTGCGGGTCCTCGGCGAAGCCGAGCGCGAACGAGCCGAGCGCCGAACCGGTGACCAGGTAGCGCATCAGCGCGCCGATGTGCGTGGCCCGCGCCTCCGGCCAGCCCGCGTCGAGCAGCCCGCCGTAGACCGCGTCGGCCATCGCCAGCGCGGCCGGCCGCCGCCCGGGCCCCTGGGCGAGCACCGGGACGATGTTCGGATGCGCGCTGAGCACGTCGTGGTACGACCGGGCCCAGAGCCGCAGCGCAACCCGCCAGTCGTGCCTACCGAAGGCGGAGACGTCGATCTGGGCGATCACCGCGTCGGCCACGTCGTCGAGGATCTCACCCATCGTGGCGACGTGGTTGTAGAGCGACGGCCCCTGCACGCCCAGTTCGGCGGCGAGCCGGCGGGCGGAGAGCGCGTCCAGGCCCTCGGCGTCGATCAGCAGGCCGGCGGTCTCGACGATCCGCTGCCGGGTGAGCAGACCTTGGCGGGGCCGCGCCATTCACCCTCCCGAAACACTGGACGGGCCAAAACTTACACCGCTAGTTTTAGCACGTGGACTTTTCACTCAGCGACGAGGAGAGGGCGGTCCGTGACACCGCCCGGCAGTTCATCACCCGCGAGGTCCGGCCGCTCGAACAGGAGGCGTTACGCCGCGAGCGCGCGCACCAGCCCGGCCTGGAGCACAGCGAGCTGCGCGAACTGCGGCAGAAGGCGAAGAAGTTCGGCTTCTGGGGCCTGTCGACCCCCGAGCAGTACGGCGGGATGGATCTGCCGGCCGTGCTGCAGTCGCTGATCTGGACCGAGTTGGGCCGCACCTTCGTCCAGTTCACGTTCGGCGGCGAGGCGGACAACATCCTGTACCACGCCGACGACGCGCAGAAGCAGGAGTTCCTGCTGCCCACGATCGAGGGCGACCGGATCTCCTGCTTCGCGATCACCGAGCCCGGCGCGGGTTCGGACGCGGCGAACATCACGCTCTCCGCCCGCAAGGACGGCGACGACTGGGTCCTGAACGGCGAGAAGACGTTCATCACCAACGGCAACGACGCGGACTTCACCATCGTGGTCGCGGTGACCGATCGGGAGAAGGGCGTCCGCGGCGGCGGCAGCACGGCGTTCCTGGTCGACCGGGCGATGGGCTGGCGCTCCGAGTTCATCCAGACGATGGGCGAGGGCGGCCCGGCGTCCCTGATCTTCGACAACGTCCGGGTCCCGTCCCGCAACATCCTCGGCGAGATCGGCCAGGGCTTCGAGCTGGGCATGAAGTGGATCGGCAAGGGCCGCTACCTGATCCCGTCGAACGCGCTGGGCATCGCCGAACGCGCGCTCGGCATGGCCCTGGAGCACGCCAACACCCGGGAGACCTTCGGCAAGCCGATCGGCGCCAACCAGGCGATCCAGTGGATGATCGCCGACTCGGAGACCGAGCTGGAGGCGGCCCGCTGGCTGATCCTGCGCGCGGCCTGGACGGTCGACCAGGGCGAGGACCCGCGGCACTCGTCGTCGATGGCCAAGCTGTACGGCGCCGGCATGGTCAACCGGGTGGTCGACCGGGTGATGCAGATCCACGGCGGCATGGGCTACACCCGCGAGCTGCCGATCGAGCGCTGGTACCGCCAGGTCCGGCTGATGCGTATCTACGAGGGAACCGACGAGATGCTGCGCCTGATCATCTCCCGCGACCTGCTCCGCGGCTACACCAAGATCGGCGGGCACCTGGCATGACCGACTGCACCGCAGCGAAGCAAGGGCCAGGAGGGCATGCCGGAGGCGGCTCAGCATGACCGACTGCACCGCAGCGAAGCAAGGGCCAGGAGGGCATGCCTAAGGAGGCTCAGCATGACTCGGGCAGTAGCGAGCGCAGCTCGGCCACGATCGGCTTGTCGGCCGGGAGCCAGGGGACGCTGTCCAGTTCGTCGACGGCGAGCCAGCGCATCGCCGTGTGCTCCAGCGCCTGCGGCACGTCTCCGCCGAGCAGGTCGACCAGGAAGACCCGCAGTACCGCCCGGCCGTGGGCGAGCGGCACGTCCGGGCCGATCCGCCGGCCGACGGCGACCCGGGTGCCCAGCTCCTCGCGGCACTCGCGGGCCAGGGCCTGCTCGTCGGTCTCCCCGGGCTCGACCTTGCCGCCCGGGAATTCCCAGCGGCCGGCCACCTCGGGCGGCGCGGAGCGTTCGGCGGCGAGCACACGTCCATCGACGATGATGACGGCGGCAACAATAACTCTCAGTAGTGGCCGGCCGCTGACGTGCTGTTCATGGGGCATGGAGAGACAGCGTGCCACAAAACTTGATGGGGCAGGTTGTGCAAGACGTCCCGATCGTGCAGAGAACACGGATATGTGGGCGTGGACATGTCACCCGCCGAAGGCAAGACTGTGCCTACCGACCATGACGACACGGCAACAGTTTGGCCACAAGCCGGCAACGAAGCCAGGGGGTGCGGCAATGCGGGCCAGGAAACTGCGGGTGAATCGCTCCGATTACCTGAGCGATGCGCTGACCCTGCTGAGCGGCTGGACGCGGGACGGGGTTCAGCTCCGGCGCGTTCTGGTGTGCGACGACAGTCAGCATGCCGCGCTGACCGAGCGGATCAAAGTGGCGGCCGACACATTGCGCATACGTCCTAGTATCAGGCGGCTTGACGGTCACACTCAGATTTGTCTTGATGCTCCGGACGGGACCACCATCACCGATGGTGAGGTTACTCTCGCAGCCCGCATCGAGGACGCCTACCGGACGGTCCTGGGCCGCGACTAGATCGAGAGCACTATTCTCGGCGGCATGACGCAGCCGGTTTACGACAACAAGGGCCAGTTCCAGCAGATCGAGAGCGGTCTGCTGGAGGGCGAGACGATCATCGCGGTCTACGACGCCGTCGGCGCGGGCACCGGTTTCCTCGGTCTCACCAGCCGTCGGGTGATCATCCAGGACAAGTCCTTCGTGGGTAAGCGGGTCGCCATCACCAGCATTCCGTACTCGAAGGTCTCCAGTGTGAGCGTGGTCAGCAACAAGAGCTGGGCCGGCCAGTTCTTCTCCAGCGGCACCATCGCCATCACGGTCGGCACGCACACCTACGAGGTCGAGTTCCGCGGCACCGAGAAGACCCAGCACGTCCACAACGTGATCCTGCACTTCGCCGGCTGACGAGGGCGATAAGCCGAGGCCGGTCAGTAAGCGGGCAGAATCCGGGTCGGCAGCACGGTCTCCGTGACGCCGCCGTCCGGCCCGCGCCGCACCTCGTAGCCCAGCGGGCCGGCCTGATCGGCTACCACCTCGGCCAGCGTGGTGCCCCGATAGACCAGTCCGGCACCGTCGTCGGTGGCATACCCGTCCGGCAGCGTGCCGTCGCCGATCAGCTTGTGCATCATCGGCCGGCGCTGTTCCTCGGCGTCGTAGTGCACCCCGTTGCTGTACGGCAGCCAGGCGAGCCCATCCGTGAAGCCGCGCAGGTCAAGCCCGTAACTGTCCGTGCTGCCGCCCACGTGCCAGCAGATCGACCCGGCCGAGACACCGGCCAACACCACGCCCGCCTGCCACGCCTCATGCAGGATCTGGTCGAGCCCGTGCACCCGCCACACCGCGCACAGGTTGGCGACGCTGCCGCCGCCGACCCAGATCACATCCTGGGCGAGCAGGTGCGCCCGCACGTCGGGCACATTGGGCATCGGGAACAGCGCGAGATGCGACGCCCGGAACTTCGTCCCGGCGAAGGCGCTGTAGACGCCGGCGACCCGGTCCAGCGGATCCCCGGTGGCCTGGCCCAGGTAGCAGATCCGCGGAGCTTCGGCGGCGTTGGCGAGCTCGGCCGCGAGGTGGTGGACCGGACCCGGCACCCAGGTGAAGGAGCCGTAACCGGCCGCCCGAAAGCCCATGCTGGTCGCGAGAATCGTCGGTTCGTCGGCAGTCACCGCCCCATCATCGCGCAGGCGTCGGCGGTTTCGAGCACCAGGTCGGCGGCGGCGTCCAGGGCCGTGGTCAGGTGCGCCGGGTCGGCGTCCACACAGGTGAAGACCGCGTCCACCCGGTCACGGAAGCGGTCCGGGGAGCCGGGCAGCTCGGCCGCCGAGGCGATCAGGCCCTTCTCGTTGACCACCCAGTGCCCGGCCGCGCCGTGCAGAGCGTGCGCACAGATGCTCAGCGCCTGGAAGAGGCACCCCGCGATCCAGGCGGAGTCTCCCCGCGAGACGCCCTTGCGCGCCCCGCCGACCAGGAAATCCGCCTCCCACAGCCGGGCGACCAGCGCCTCGGTCAGCGCGTCGGGATAGACCGCCGCCCGCGTGCACAGTGCCGCCAGCTCACCGCCGGGATCGGCGAGGACCACCCCAAGACCGACTTCCCCGGCGTACGCGAAATCCGGCACGCCCAGCGGATGTCCCGCCTGCGGATGGAAGGCGCAACGGCCCTGCTCCGCCGCGGCCAGCGAGGCCTCGACCCGGCCCACGTCGCGGTAGAGCCAATCGACGGCGCTCTCGTCGATCCGCAGCCAGCCGCCGCCGTCGACCCAGGGACCCCACTCGCCCGGCTCGGTCACCCGCGCGTGTGGCCCGGCGATCTCCCGGGCTAACCCGCCGAGCGCACCGACATCCAACGGCGGCCGATAGTACAGTCCCAGGTCCCAGTCGGACTCCGGAGTGTGCGTGCCCCGGGCCCGGCTCCCGCCGAGTAACACGCCGATGACCCCGGGAACAGCAACCAACCGGCCCGCGACTTCCCGCAGCCGTTCTGCGTTCAACACCACCCGGAAATGGTCTCGCGCACACCCCGGTCCGACGATGGCGGGGCCCCATCCCGTGGTCACCAGCCCCGCGCCGGTGCGCCCGGCCGGTAGCGGGATCGCCGGGTCAGGTCACCACCGCATCGGGGCGGTCGGCGAATCGGCCGGGTGGCGGTGCGATGTGCGGGCGGGTACGGCGGCCGGGTGGTGCTGGTCCTCGACCACGGTGCGGAATGCCGCCACGACGGTGCCGAGGATCAGCAGGGCGGCGAGCGCACCGATGGTCATCCGCACCGAGAACGGGAGCCGGGCCCAGTAGGACTTCGGTGGCATGTGGAGGAGAACCTCCCAGGGAACGCTGGATGTCCGGTTTGGCACTCACACATTCTGCGACCTGCCCGGCGCGGCGGCCGCAACCGCCGCGACACTCGATCGGCTGATCGCCGAGGTTAACGTCCCGTCCGGCGGAAGGTGGCACCAGGCAACTGCGCCTGAGCTGCCGCCGAATCACTTCGCGGCGAGCGCTGGCACCCGGTCGTCGAGCGCAGACGAGCAGGCGGCAGGTGGGCGTTTGCCGCCGGTTTCCGAACGTGGCTCAGCAGTTCCGGTGCCCGTTCGGCAATGTCGCGGTCGGCGGCTGACGACACATTCCCTTATGGGTATATGATGAGGTCATGGCACGAGCAGCAACGACGACGGACGCCTTCAACGCGGTCGCCGAGCCCCGGCGACGACAGATCCTCGACCTGCTGGCCGCCGGCGAACGCCCGGTCGGCGAGCTCGTCACCCGGCTGGGCCTCGCCCAGCCCCAGGTGTCCAAGCACCTGAAAGTGCTGCGCGAGGTGGATCTCGTGCACGTGCGCGACGAGGGGCGGCAGCGGATGTATCGGCTGAACGCCGGACCGCTGAAAGGCATCCACGATTGGCTGGTCAAGTACGAGCAGTCCTGGAACGAGCGGTTCGACCTGATGGACGCGGTAATCGAGGAGCTCAAGGAAGCGGAGGAACGAGATGGCAGAGACGACTAGCGGCACGGCGAAGGTGACCCTCCCGGAGGGCCACCAGATCCTGATCACCCGCGACTTCGCCGCGCCGGCCGCGCTGGTCTGGCGGGCGTACACCCAACCGGAGCTGGTCACGCGCTGGTGGAGCGGTCAGCGGGGGACGGTGACCAGCGCCGAGATCGACCTGCGGGTCGGCGGCGCCTGGCGCTACGTGATGGTCGCGAACAGCGGCTTCGAGGTGGCCTTCCGCGGCGAGTACCGGGAGATCACCGAGCCGGAGCGGCTGGTCAACACGGAGATCTTCGAGGGCATCCCGGACCCGGACGCGCACGCCAGCCTGGTCACGGTGACCTTCCGCGAGAAGGACGGCCGGACCACACTGGAGATGCTCTGCGAGTACCGCGACCAGAGCGACCGGGACATGGTGCTCCAGACCGGCATGGAGGTCGGCATGCAGGAATCGATGGACGCGCTGGAACAGGTCGCGATCGCGCTGGCCTGACCGGCGTCAGGATCCGGGCCGGTGCGGGCGCGCCGGCCCGGCCCGCCGGCCGTAGTGGTCGTGCGGCAGGGCTCCTGATCCACCGTCGGCGGCGGCGGTGAAGTCGGTGCCGGTGGCCCAGGCGGTGAGGGTGCGCCATGATATCTGATCCTGGGGCTGACAATCAACGCTCGCAGGCGGCGATAGCCGTACTCTGTGGAGTGTGGTCCGGCCGAACCGGATCGCGATTGATCGACCGGGCTGCGGGTGGCGGCGACTGTTGATCCGCTGCCCGGAGGGAATTGTCTTGCCCGCTCGTACGTACGACGTCGAGGACCTTCGCCGGCACAGCCGGATGTACGACGCGGTGATCGACGAGATCGACGGGCGTCGGATCCGGATCGGCGACGACTGGCTGGTCGACTGGGCCTCCTGCAACTACCTCGGCTTCGACCTAGACGAGGAGATCATCGCGTCGGTCGAGCCGCAGTTGCGCCAGTGGGGCACCCACCCCGGCTGGTCCCGGATGCTCGGCAGCCCGCGGCTCTACCCGCAGATCGAGGAACGGGTGACCGAGCTGCTCGGCGCGGAGGACACGATGCTGCTGCCGACGATCTCGCAGATCCACCTCGGGGTCATTCCCGTGCTGGCCGGGCCGGGCACGATCCTCATCGAGAGCCGGGCGCACAAGACCGTCTACGACGGCTGCGTCTTCGCCCGCGGGCAGGGCGCCACGCTGCGCCGCTTCCACAGCGGAGACCTGGATGAGCTGGCGGGTCTGCTGCGCGGGGCCACCGCCCGGCCGGTCCTGGTGTGCATCGACGGGGTCAACAGCATGACCGGCAACATTCCCGACCTGCGGGGCTACGCCCGCCTGTGCCGCGAAAACGGAGCGTTGCTGTACGTGGACGACGCGCACGGCATGGGTGTCATCGGCGAGCGCAGTCCGGTCGAGGAGACCCCGTACGGCCTGCGAGGAAATGCGATCGTGCGGCACGCTGGGGAGACCTATGACGACATCGTGCTGGTGGGGGGCTTTTCCAAGGCGTACTCTTCATTGCTGGCCTTCCTGGCTCTGCCCACCGCGCTGAAGAACCATCTGAAGGTGGCCGCCCCGACCTACCTGTACTCCGGGCCGTCGCCGGTCGCCTCGCTGGCCACCGTGCTGGCCGGCCTGGAAGTCAACGACACGCGCGGCGACCAACTCCGCACCGACCTCTACTTCCTGACCGCAAAACTGCTCACCCACGTCCGCGGCCTGGGCATCCACACGCTGAATACCGACGACACACCGGTGGTGGAGATCCCGATCTCGCCGGAGCACGACCTGATCGAGGTCTCGGAACGCCTCTGGGCGGCCGGCCAGTACGTCACGCTCGCGCCCTATCCCGGCGTTCCCCGCGCCGAGATCGGCTTCCGGATCCAGCTGACCGCGGCGCACACCCAGGCCCAGGTCGACGCACTCGACAACGTGCTCACCGAGCTGGCCCGCGACGGCGTGCTGCAGCAGTCGATCCCCCGGCAACGCGACCCGGTGGACTGACCGCTCTCAGATCGCGATCACGAGATGCCGAGCCTGGCCGGCGCAGACGGCGAGCAGCACGAGCGCGGGCACCAGGTCGAAGGCATGGTCGAGCAGCTGAGCAGCGCCCTTCTTGATCAACACCATGCCGCCCACGCTGCCCGACATGGCCCGCCGGCGCAGCCAGATCCGGCTGTGGTCACCCTGAGGTGCTACCCGTCGAAGCGGAACCTCCGCTTCCCTTCACTCGAAATGACCCGGCTGATCGGAGTGGCCCAGATCCTCGACCAGCCGACGGCGGTTCACCAGATTCCGGCACCGTACAACGTCAGGACGGCGGAGCGCAGCACGCCGGAGCCGCCGTTACCGAATGCTACGGTGACGGCATGACTGCGGTGCCCGAGTGGATGCGGCCGCCTCGCCCTGAGGGGTGGTATGCCGACGACCTCGACCACCTTCCCGAGGCACCGCGTCACACCGAACTGATCGATGGAGCACTCGTCTTCATGATGTCTCCCCAGCGAGTCTGGCACGCCCGAATGATCACCGCGCTGGTGAACTCCCTGACAGACCAAGCACCGGCAGGCATCGAGGTCGACCGGGAAATCACGATCCGACTCGATAGATGGAATCGTCCGGAGCCCGATCTCCTGGCCACAACGGCACCTTACGATCCGTCCCGCACCTTTTACACGCCTGAAGAGACTCTTCTGGTCGTGGAGGTGGTCTCGCCGGAGTCGGCGCACCGCGACCGCAACGTCAAGCTGCGCAAGTACGCGGAGGCCGGCATCGCGAACTACTGGCGCATCGAGGACGAGGATGGATCACCGGTGGTCCACGCCTACGAACTCGACGGGCCCTCTCGGTCGTATGTGCCGACCGCAATCCATCGACATGAGCTGCACACCACGACGCCATTCGCGATCAAGCTCGATTTGGATGGACTGGTGCCCGGTCGCAAGAGCTGAATCACACGGCCACAAACCGAACACGATCGCCGCAGAGCTTGACCATGTCGTCGATGTCGGAAGTCAACATGACCACGGGGCGATGCTGGCGCAACGCAGCCTCGGCGACCGCCGCATCGATCGCGTACTTGTGCCCATGCAAACCGGCATCCATCAGCAGCTTCGACGCTGCCCTTGCTTCCTCCTCGCCCACCGGCACGACGCGCAACCCAGAGAGCACCCAGTTCAGGCGAGCCTTGTGGGTACGGGCGTGCACGGCCTCGATGATGGTGAGTGCGCTGATCACGGCCTCCATGCCACGCGAGCGCGCCTCGACAGTCATTGCCACAACCTGCTCGTCGTCGGCGAGCAGCTTCGAGAGACCCTCGCTGTCGAGGACCAGCGTCCCGTCGTGGATCAGCTTGCGGCGGGCCATTCGCCCTCCTCGGCGAACACCTCATCGAAGACCTGCCGCGCCCGCTGGCGAGCCTGCTCGGAGACCGGCCCCTTGCGGCTCTCGTAATCCGCCAGGTACTCGTCAAGCACCTGCCCGCGCAACTCCCGCTCGACCGCCTCGGCAATGAACGCGGAGAACTCCCGCTTGCCTACCCGCGCCCGGATCGCCTCGGCGGTCCCCTCCGGCAGCGACAGACTCACCCGCGTCGCCGGACCTTCCCCAATGCTGTACACCGTTTCGCCCATCACCCGAGTGTGTCAAACGAGTAGGAAAAGCGCCACGGTCTGCGCCGGCGACCAGCACCGAGCGCCACATAACCCAGCACGGGGACGATCACGGGCGTCAAGAACAGTAACGTCGACCGGGAAAGTCGTCCGAGGGCCAACGCACGACCATCGCCCTCAGCTTCACCAAGAGGCGCAGCCTAGGAGGCGGGCGTCGAAGCGGAATCAGACGTTGAACCTGAATTCGACCACGTCGCCGTCCTTCATGGTGTAGTCCTTGCCTTCCATCCGGACCTTGCCCGCGGCCTTGGCCGCCGACATCGAGCCCGCAGCCATCAGGTCGTCGAAGCTGACAATCTCGGCCTTGATGAAGCCGCGCTGGAAGTCACTGTGGATCACTCCGGCGGCCTCCGGCGCGGTCGCGCCGACCGGGACCGTCCAGGCGCGCGCCTCCTTGGGACCGGCCGTCAGGTAGGTCTGCAGGCCCAGCGTGCCGAAGCCGACCCGGATCAGCTGGTTCAGGCCCGGCTCGGTCTGGCCGGTCGACTCGAGCAGTTCCATCGCCTCGTCGTCGGGCAGGTCGATGAGCTCGGACTCGATCTTCGCGTCCATGAAGACCGCGTCGGCCGGGGCCACCAGCGCCCGCATCTCGGCCAGGAAGCCCGCGTTGCCGAGCTCGGCCTCGTCGACGTTGAAGACGTACAGGAAGGGTTTTGTGGTGAGCAGGTGCAGCTCGGCGAGCAGGTCGAGGTCGATGCCGGCCGCCGCGGCGCCCTTGTAGAGGGTGCCGCCCTGGTCGAGGAGCTTGACGGCGGCCTCGGCCGCCGCCACCGCGGGCAGCCGGTCCTTCTTGAGCTTGGCCTCTTTCTGCAGGCGGGGCAGCGCCTTCTCGACCGTCTGCAGATCGGCCAGGATCAGCTCGGTGTTGATCGTCTCGATGTCGTCGGCCGGGGATATCTTGCCGTCGACGTGCAGCACGTTCGGGTCGGAGAAGGCCCGGACGACCTGGCAGATCGCGGAGGCGTCGCGGATCGTGGCCAGGAAGGCGTTGCCGCGGCCCTGACCCTTGGACGCGCCGCGGACCAGGCCGGCGATGTCCACGAAGCTGACCGGCGCGGGAATGATCTTCTCGCTGTCGAACAGCTCGGCGAGCTGGGTGAGCCGGCCGTCGGGCAGCCCGACCACGCCGACGTTGGGCTCGATCGTGGCGAACGGGTAGTTCGCGGCGAGCACGTCGTTCTTGGTCAGGGCGTTGAAGAGGGTGCTCTTGCCGACGTTGGGCAGGCCGACGATCCCGATGGTGAGGCTCACGACAGGCCAGTCTACGCAGGCGGGTGGCGTCAACCTTGGTTGACGGGAAAGTGTCGTACCCGAGCCAGATAATCGCACACATGTTCGACAACAGTGAGGTCCGAAACCCGCGAGCCAAGCGGGTCCGCGCGGGGGCAGACTCGACGGCATGGAGTTGGATTTCGAGCGGTGCTACCGCGCCGTCGACAGCCGTGATCAGCGGTTCGACGGCTGGTTCTGCACGGCCGTCCGAACGACCGGCATCTACTGCCGCCCGTCCTGCCCGGCGGTCACCCCGAAACGAGCGAACGTCACCTTCTATCCCAGTGCGGCCGCCGCGCAGCGCGGTGGCTTCCGGGCCTGCCGGCGGTGCCGTCCCGATGCGGCGCCGGGCTCGCCGGAGTGGGACGTCCGCGCCGACGTGGTCGGCCGGGCGATGCGCCTCATCACCGACGGCGTCGTGGACCGCAACGGCGTCCCCGGACTGGCCCACCGGCTCGGGTACACCGAACGCCACCTCGGCCGGATGCTGACCGCGGAGCTGGGCGCCGGGCCACTCGCCCTGGCCCGCGCCCAGCGCGCGCAGACCGCGCGCGTCCTGATCGAGACCACCGATCTCGGCCTGGCCGAGATCGCGTTCGCCGCCGGCTTCGGCAGCGTCCGGCAATTCAACGACACGATCCATGAGGTGTACGCCCTGGCGCCGAGCACTCTGCGGGCCCGGCGTCGGACGACGCCGGTGGAGGCGGGCACGATCCGCCTCCGGCTGGCCCACCGGTCCCCGCTGCACAGCGAGTCGCTGCTCGGCTTCCTCGCGCGGCGGGCGCTGCCCGGCGTCGAGGAGTGCGACACCAGGACGTACCGGCGCGGGCTGAGCCTGCCGCACGGCAGCGGGACAGTCGCGCTGACGCCGGACGAACGCTGGGTTTCCGCGGCGCTGCACCTGACCGACGTGCGGGATCTCGCGCCGGCGGTCGCGCGCTGCCGGCGGCTGCTCGACCTGGATGCGGATCCGGCCGCGATCGACGCGACGTTGGGGGCCGATCCGGCGCTGGCGGCCGCGGTGCGGGCCGAGCCCGGAGTGCGGGTGCCACGATCGGTGGACGGCTTCGAGATGGCGGTGCGCGCGATCGTCGGGCAGCAGGTCAGCGTGGCCGGTGCCCGGACGACCCTGGGCCGGCTGATCAACGCCGCCGAACGGGACAGCGCCGGCCTGGTCGACATCGGTGTTCCCGGTGCGGCCCCTGCGGGCGACGGTCTTCCTGACGCGCCTGGTCGGGGCGCGACTGGGCTCAGGGGGTTCCCGTCGGCCGCGGCGCTGGCGGAGTTGCCGGATGCGGCGTTCGGGATGCCGGTGGCCCGGCGGGAGAGCATCCGGGCGCTCGCCCGGGCGGTCGCCGCCGGCGAGATCGATCTCGATCCCGGGGCCGATCGGGGCGAGACGACGAAACGGCTGACGGATCTGCCCGGCGTGGGCGCCTGGACCGCGGGCTACGTGGCCATGCGCGCGATCGGCGACCCCGATGTCTTCCTCCCGACCGACCTGGCCGTCCGGCGCGGCGCCCGGGCCCTCGGGCTGCCCGACGATCCCCGCGCCCTGGCCGAGCACGCCGAAAGCTGGCGCCCCTGGCGCTCGTACGCGATGGTCCGGTTGTGGCGGGCCGGCTGAGCCTGGCCCGCGCCCGCCCGCAGTCCCCCGCGAAGACCTTGGAGATCAGCATGTTGACGCACAGCACTCTATCCACCCCGGCCGGCCCGCTCACCGTCGTCGTCAGCGCGGTGGGCGCGGTCCGAGCCGCCGGCTTCACCCCGGACGTGCAGGACCTGCTCCCGCTCATCCACCCGGACCTGGTCGAGGAGACGCGCCCGGCGGCGGACCTCGCGACGATCGGCGACGCGGTCCGGTCCTATTTCGACGGTGACCTGACCGCGATCGACGCCGTACCGGTCGAGCAGCGCACCGCCGGCGAGTTCCGGGCCCACGCCTGGACGGTCCTACGCGACATCAAAGCGGGTGCCCCGCTGACGTACACCGGCTTCGCCGAGCTGGCCGGGCGCCCGGCCGCGGTCCGGGCCGCCGCCGGGGCGTGCGCGAGCAACCCGGTCGCGCTCTTCGTGCCCTGTCACCGGGTGCTGCGCACCGACGGGAGCCTCGGCGGCTACCGCTGGGGCCTGCCGGTGAAACGCCGGCTCCTCGACCACGAGGCTGAGCACTGATTATCGGGCGACCGGCGAGGTGGCTCAGCCGTAGCATTGCGCGCATGACTGATACGGGTAGGACCGCGCGCGCCGGTCTCCCCGAGCGTCCGTCGCTGGACGGGCTCGAGGAGAAGTGGGCACGCCGCTGGCAGGAGGAGGGTACGTATGCGTTCGACCGCTCGAAGGAGCGGGCGGATGTGTATGCGATCGACACGCCTCCGCCGACCGTATCGGGCGAGCTGCACATGGGCCACGTTTTCTCGTACAGCCACACGGACTTGGTCGCCAGGTTCCAGCGGATGCGCGGCAAGGCCGTCTTCTATCCGATGGGCTGGGACGACAACGGGCTGCCCACGGAGCGGCGCGTCCAGAACGTCTTCGGTGTCCGGTGTGACCCGGCGCTGCCGTACGACCCGCGGTGGCAGCCGCCGGAGTCGCCGCCCAAGCCGCCCGTCGCCATCTCGCGGCGGAACTTCGTCGAGCTGTGCGGGCGGTTGACGGTCGAGGACGAGAAGGCCTTCGAGTCGTTGTGGCGCCGGCTCGGGCTGTCGGTCGACTGGTCCCTCACGTACACGACGATCGGCCCGAGATCGCAAGCGGTCTCGCAGCGGGCCTTTCTCGACAACCTGGCGCGCGGGGAGGCCTACACCTCGGAGGCGCCGACGTTGTGGGACGTCGGTTTCCGGACGGCCGTCGCGCAGGCCGAGCTCGAGGATCGGGTCCGGCCGGGGGCGAATCACCGGCTGCGGTTCCACGGCCCGGACGGGCCGGTCGAGATCGACACGACCCGGCCTGAGCTGTTGCCGGCCTGCGTCGCGCTGGTCTTCCACCCGTCCGACGAGCGCTATCAGCCGTTGCTGGGCACGACGGTGCGGACCCCGTTCTTCGACGTCGCGGTCCCGGTCTACGAGCACCCGCTGGCCGCGCCGGACAAGGGCACCGGCATCGCGATGGTCTGCACCTTCGGCGACCTGACCGACGTCATCTGGTGGCGCGATCTCGACCTGGCCACCCGGGTCGTGATCGGGCGCGACGGGCGTTTCCTGCCCGACCGTCCGGCCGGCGTGCCGAGCGCGGCCTACGACGACTTCGCCGGACTCACCGTGAACGCGGCCCGGCGCGAGATCGTCCGGCTGCTGGGCGAGACCGGTGACCTGCTCGGCGAGCCGCAGCCGATCACCCACCCGGTCAAGTTCTACGAGAACGGCGAGTCGCCACTGGAGATCGTGACCAGCCGGCAGTGGTTCATCCGCAACGGTGGCCGGGACCCGCGGTTGCGGGCCGAGCTGCTGGCCCGGGGCCAGGCCCTGCGCTGGATCCCGCAGCACATGCTGCACCGCTACGAGCACTGGGTGAACGGGCTGACCGGCGACTGGCTGATCAGCCGGCAACGTTTCTTCGGCGTGCCGATCCCGCTGTGGTACCGGCTCGACAACGCTGGCGAACCGGACTACGACCAGATTGTCATACCTGATCAAGACTCGTTGCCGGTTGACCCTTCTGCGCAGTGCCCGCCGGGTTTCGACGAGTCACAGCGGGGAGTTGCGGGCGGCTTCGCGGCCGACCCGGACGTGATGGACACCTGGGCGACCTCCTCGCTCACCCCGCAGATCGTCAGCGGCTGGCAGAACGACGAGGATCTGCACCGCCGCGTCTACCCGATGGACCTACGTCCGCAGGGTCAGGAGATCATCCGCACCTGGCTGTTCTCGTCGATCGTCCGGGCCAATTTCGAGTCCGGCGCGCTGCCCTGGCACACCACCGTGCAGTCCGGCTGGATCCTCGACCCGGACCGCAAGAAGATGTCGAAATCCAAGGGCAACGTGGTCACCCCGCTGGACCTGCTCAAGCAGAGCGGCTCCGACGCGGTGCGCTACTGGGCGGCGAACGGCCGGCCGGGCACCGACCTGGCTTACGACGCGGCCCAGATCAAGGTGGGCCGGCGGCTGGCGACCAAGCTGCTCAACGCGTCCCGGTTCGCGCTCGGTCTCGGTGCGGCCGAGGCGTTGCGGCAGCCGGTCGGCGAGCGGCTCGACCAGGCGGTGCTGGCCCGGCTGGCCGAAGTGGTCACCGAGGTCACGGCCGCGTTCGACGCCTACCACCACACCGACGCGCTGCAGCGGACCGAGGAGTTCTTCTGGACCTTCTGCGACGACTACATCGAGCTGGTCAAGGACCGGGCGTACGCGCAGGGTCCGGGTGGCGACTCGGCCCGGGCAGCGCTCGCCGCCGGGCTGTCGGTGCTCCTGCGGTTGTTCGCGCCCTTCTTGCCGTACGTGACGGAGGAGGTCTGGTCGTGGTGGCGGTACGGCTCGGTGCACCGCGCCACCTGGCCGACCCGGTACGAGCTGACCCGGGTCGCGCCCGAGGGAGACGCGGGCCTGCTTGACCTGGCCGGTGCCGCGCTGAGGCAGATCCGGCGGGCCAAGTCGGACCGCAAGCTGTCGATGAAGGCCGAGGTTCCGCTGGCCGAGGCGCTCGGCCCAGCGGCATTGCTGGAGCGTCTGGCGATCATCGAGCCCGACCTGAGGTCGGCCGGCCGCATCGCCAAACTGGACATGCTCCCCGACCGCACCGCCGAACTGGTCATCGCCTGCGCCTTCTGACCCGCGCTCCCGGCGGCCCGCCCGCACCGAAGGGCGGCCGCCGGAGGCCGGCCGCCGGAGGCCGGCCCTGGGCGGGCCGGAGCCGGGCCGGAGCCGGGGTGGGCCGGCCGCGTCGAACGGGTGGTCCCGCGAATCGTCAGAAGTCGCCGCCGAAATCGCCCCCGCCGAAATCGCCGCCCCCGAAGTCACCGCCGCCGCCGAAGTCGTTCGCGCCACCGCCGTCCGCGCCACCGCCGTCGTAGCCGCCGCCGTCGTTGCCGGCGTCGAAGCCGTCCTGGTAGCCGTCGCCGTAGCCGCTGTCGCCGAAGGCCGGCGAGAACAACGCGTCGAAGATCAGCAGACCGCCGAGCGCCCCGGCGCCCGCGCCCAGCGCCGTCTTCCAGACCGGCGTCGAATACCAGCCGGACGGGACCGGCCGACCACCGACCCGGCCACCCGGGTAGTAGTACGGCGTGTCGGCACCGGGCTGCGGGCCGGCCCGGTAATTGTGTCCCTGCACGCTGACCTCGCGTTCCTTGGTCAGCGCGCCCGCACCCTGGGCACTGGCCAGGGGCGGCAGGTCGGGGCCGGGGTCGATGCCCATCGCCAGCCGGGCGGCCCGCACGTAGGCGAGGCCTTCGAGAGCAGACTCCCGGGCCAGCGCGTACTGGTTGACGGTTTTCGCCTGCTGCAACTGACCGCCGGCGGCGTTGTAGCGCTCGCTCGCGTCGCTCAGCGCCTGCTGGGCCGCGGGATTGTCACCGTGCAGATTGAGCACCTGGCCGCCGAGACGCTCGTACCAGCGCTGGGCCTCGGCTCGCGCGTCGTCGAGGCGTAGCTGCGCCCGCCCGGCGCTGCCCCGGCGGGAGAACATCACGGTACCGACCACGATCAGCACCAGGATCACCACGATCAGAAACCCAGTCATGTCCCCACGGTACCTGCGCCGGTCTCGTCGTACCCCTCTGGCAGAGTGCTCCAGGTGACTGTTTCGACGCTGGCTGTGGTGATCGTCTGCCTTGCGGTGGGTGCTGCCCTCGGCTGGCTGGTCGCCCGGCTGCGCGCGGCGGCCGACATCGCCCGGCTCGAGGCGACGGTCCAGGCCGCCAAGGACGGCGAGGAGCGCCTGCAGCAGTCGTTGCGGGCGCTGACCTTCGAGGCGACCGCCCAGTCACAGGAGGCGGTGGCCCGGGCGGTCGCCCCTCTGCACGACGTGCTGCGCCGATACGAGCAGCGGCTGGGCGACCTGGAGCACGACCGGGTGGACGCCTATGCCGAGCTGCGCGAGCAGGTGCGGTCGATGGGCGCCGTCGCGGGTGGGCTCCGGACGGAGACGAAACAGCTGGTCGCCGCGCTGCGCGCGCCGCAGGTGCGGGGCCGCTGGGGCGAGCATCAGCTGCGGCGCATCGTCGAGGCGGCGGGACTGCTCGAGCACTGCGATTTCCTCGAACAGGTCACCGGCACGACCGACCACCAGGGCGTACGCCCGGACATGCTGGTCCGCCTGCACGGGGGCCGCAGTGTCGTGGTGGACGCCAAGGCCCCGTTCGACTCGTATCTGTCGGCGATGGAGGCTCGCGACGATCGCACCCGGGACGGCCATCTCGACCAGCATGCCCGGGTCCTGCGCGGGCACGTGGACGCCCTCTCGGCCAAGCAGTACTGGACGGCGTTCCCGCAGACGCCGGATTTCGTGGTGCTCTTCGTGCCGGCCGACCCGTTCCTGGATGCGGCACTGCAACGGGATCCGGGGCTGATGGAGCACGCGTTCACCCGCAATGTCGTGCTCGCCACCCCGGCGACGCTGATCGCGCTGCTGCGTACGGTCGCCTACTCATGGCGCCAGGAGGCTCTCGCCCACAACGCGGTGGCGGTGCACGAGCTCGCCCGTGAGCTCTACGCCCGGCTCGGCACGCTGGGCGAGCACGTCG
>JAVHVY010000089.1:0-5177 GCA_032160305.1 Actinoplanes sp. | reverse complement strand
CCCAGATCTTTCATGATCTTGTGCGTCCGGGTCGTGTATCGATAGATGTCGTTGTATTGGGTGGGGTTTCGGGTTCGGGCATGGTGACAGCCCGGCGGTGGCCGGGTGCGCCCTTGGTGTCCCCTGGTGGGGCGGGTGGGGCCCTTCTTCTCGCCGGGTCTGGGTGTCGGGTTTAGGTGGGTAGGGCGTGGATTTTCTGCCAGGCGTGGGTGAGGTCGCCCGCGTGGGGGTGGTCGGTGGGGAGCCGGATGAGGCGTCGGCGGGCGTGGCGGACCAGGCGGGCGGGGACGTGCAGCAGGGTGCGCAGAGTGTGGGGGGTGGCCTTGGTCAGCTTGGGGTGGTGGTCGAGGGTGAGCAGCCGGAGCCAGGCGAGTAGGTCAGAAGCGATCGCGACGGCGATACACCAGGCCTGGTTGAACGCGAGGTAGTACGACGGGAGTCGTTTCAGACCGAGGTTTTTCGCGTCTTTGATGACGGTTTCCACCCCGGCGTGGTTGCGGTGCAACGCGTCCAGTTTCGGGTAGTGGTTGCCGGGCAGGTCGGTGGCGACGGCTTGGAACCGTTGGCCGCGACGTTTCTCCACCTCGGATGCCTGTTTACGGTGTTTCGGGTGCAGGGGTTCGGTACGAGCCAGGGTCCGCTGCCCGGCCGGCCACCCGTCGGCCAACTCCAGCACCCCGGTGATCTCAGTGGTATACGCGCCGCGCCGCAGGGTGCCTTCCGGGGTCAGCGCGGGTACCCACACGTCACCCGGCACGGACCTGATCGCGGTACGCACCGCTTCGGTGACGTCGAACCCGACACTGTAATGCCAGGTGTAGCCGTTGCGGGCGGCCTCGGCCTTGATCCAGCCGAGCAGGTCTTTGGTCGCGCCGGCCCCGTCAGCCCGGAAGATGATCTTCTTGCGGTAGCGCAGCGGGATCTGGGCGATCGCCTCGGTGAGCACCGTGATGTGATCGGTGACGGTATTGCTGCCCGCGTTGCCGTTACGCAGCAGCACGGCGAGGACCTCGCTGGTGTTCGCGACCGACACGACAATCGGGTGCAGCCCGTAGATATGCTTCTTGAACGTCGCGGCCGCACCCTGTTTGTCCGAATGCGACTCGACCAGCGACGCATCGACATCGACCACGACCCACCCGTCCCAGATCTGCCCGGCTACCTCAAGCCAGGGGAAACCAGCGGGGCGGGCGGCCAAAGCGGCCCATACCTTGCGCCGTTGCACAGCCCGGGCGGCAGCAAGCTGAGCCAACCCGGTCGCATCGAGATCGTCAAAGACCCGCCACACCGTCGCCGTCGACGCGGCCGGCCCGCACACCACCCGGGACTGCTCCAGCATCCTGGCCGCGGCGGCCACATTGCACGCGCCGTGCGCGAGCGCGACCGCCACATCGGTCACGACCTGACCCCGGTCGTATCCAGGGTTGAAACCGTTACGGGCCAACGCTTTCGACAACCCGGCGCGCAGCCCGGACTCCTCCGCGAGCAGCCGCAACAGCGGCACCCCAGCCGCGGGTATCAGACCGCTCGTGCTCCCGGCCATGTCCAACGAGGCCGTCCACCCGGTGGTGCGCTGCTCCAACTCCCGACGCCGTCGAAGATCTTTAACACGCTGGTTCTTCTTCCGCAAACGCGCGGATGTTCTACGCTTCACCACGAAGGTGCCGTTCTCCTGGGAGATCGATGATCTAGACAATCGAGATCATCCAGGTCAGGACGGCACTTTCCTTACTCCCCGGGGGTATCCCGGCCTACCCGGCACAAAGTCCGTGAATTCCCGAGGTCAACAGAAACGCAGGATCGGTGACGAGGTTGAACAGATCATCGAACTTGCGCTGAGGATCGTCGTTCGCCCAACGATGCAGCTTGGTCTGGATTCCCAGTACCCGCAGCTCAGCCCGCAACAAGCTGAGCGGCAGATCGCTCGTATTCACCAGCGTCCTCCTGGCCTTCCAGCACGTCCGCTACTGACTTGCTGGCTTCCTTCGCCCCGCGGCCGGCTTTCCCGGCCTCCGACTACTACGAAGCCTCCGCCCCGCCCGACGCCATCAGCAGACGACGCACCTGCCCGTTCCCGCGCTGGCCGCGCGAGGCGAGGGCGACACCGGACGGTTCCCACGTTCACCTGGTAATCGATCGACGAGTGAGGCACCCAGCTCTACCCCTGCGGCATCGCCACGGCTACGCCGCAGACATTCACCATGGCCTCCCGACGGCTTGTCACATCCCCGCCGAAAGTTCCCCGACCACCACACGGCGGTCGGGTGCGCACCGCAACCAGCCCAGATCCGCCAGGTTCGAGCCGGTGGGCCGTTAAGGGGCGTCAAACGCTGATTTCTCGCGTGTACCTTCTCGTCTCGCTAACCGGACCCGCACCATCTGGCAGTACTGGCACGCTCCGGCGTTGTCAGGGCTGCTCCCGCCCTCACCGGCGTCTCCCGGATCAGGCTGCCCTCAGCTTCACCCAACCGCTGCGACGGCAAGGCGGCGCAGGCCTCTCACCTCCGCTCGATTCCAAGCGCCTCGTGGCGCACGTGGTCCTCCGCCCAGTCATCTCCTACGAACAGCAACGCATCTCCTTCATTCCACCGAGCCGATCACCGCTGGTAGCCAGGGGGAGAACTATCAGCGACCTAATGAAGCAGTGCTCACGCCGCAACCGGGCGGGCACGACATCCCATCAGCGATCAACTCTCCACACCGACCGGCAGCGGCACGATCTTTCGACAGGACTCAACGTCCAGGAACCACGAGTGCTCGTCTGCCGGCGGCTACCTACCCACCAGGAGTTTGCCGGATGGCCTACTCCCAGAACTCATTAGGAACTCCGGCCGTGTTCGAGCCTTCCCCCCTGATCAACCTTGTCCTGAGCACCATCTCCTCCCGATCGTCCGCTGCCGAGGGCATGCAGGCGATGATGCAACGGGCCACCGAATTCCCCAGCCTGACGCAGGCGCAGCTCACCGGCATCGCCCTCGACCCGGCCGGCCGCGCCGCCGCCGAGCAGGTCCTCGACTCCTTCTGGGCAGAAGAGGCCAACCAGGACGACCTGTTGATCAACGCCGGTGACACCTGCGAGGTCATCATCGGCAGCGGCTTCCATGCCGCCACCTACGCGGCGATCCGGGTGCTGTCCGGATTCGGCAAGCCGCTGGTCCTGGAACGCGGCGACCGCGTCGGCGGCACCTTCGCGATGACCGGGCACCCCACGTTCTTCCTCAACTCGCGTAACCGCCCGGGCGGTGCCGGTCTGGCCGGTGACCAGGCCGCGAGCCTGAACTACCTGCCGGGCGCCCCGATCCAGGCGGCGAACGTGTCCAGGGCCGAGTACCAGACGAACGCGGACCTGGCGTGGGTGATCCGCCTCGCGCTGGCGCAGTACGCCGACGTCGTGACCCAGGCCGAGGTCATCGCCGCCGACGGCAACGAACGCTGCGTGGACATCGAGATCCGCGACCGGGGCGCGCTGACGGCTCGGCGGATCATCGACGCGCGGGGTGTGGGTGACCCGGTCGACCAGCGCACCGCTAACGGCACGTCGGTGCTCACCTTTGAACAGTTCATGCAGCGCATGGCCGGGCGGTGGCCGCTGCGCGGGTTGCGGCGGGTCGCGGTCGTCGGCGGCGGCGACTCCGGCAAATGTGCCGTGGAGTCGTTGCTGGGGATCGCCCCGGCACCGGCGATGGCCGCCGCCACGCTGGATCACGTCGAGCGGGTCGACTGGTACAGCCGGACACTGCCCGGCACCTGCAAGCAGTGGCGCAAGCAGGAGCGGGGCCGCTACCAGGCGATCGGCCGGTACCTGCGCAGCGACCGGTTCGGTACCCGACGGCTGAGGGTGCTCGAGCGCCAAGCGAGGCCCGTCGCGCTGCCCGACACCGCCATCGTCGACGGGCGAACCTACGACCTGGTGATCCTGTGCACCGGCAACCGCGAGGTCGAGATCGACGGGCTCGCCGAGCGCTCGTTCGCCACCTACACCACCCCGGACGGCACCGCGGTCGCCCGCAAGCACGTCGACCGGTCGGCGTACCGCGTCGGCCCGCACGCACGGTTGCCGTTCACCGGCTCCGAGTTCAGCAACGGGATCGCCGACATCCCCGCGAACGTGGTCTCGCTGTTCAGGACCGCGCCCAAGACCGCCGCGCTCGCGGCGTCGCTGCCGGGGACCGCCGAGAACTGACACCCCCTGTCCGCGCTGTGCCCGGTGGCCTACCGGTCCTGACCGGCCGACCCCACGGCACGGTGTCGCCGGGCAACGCCCGCCCCGCATTGTCCCGCCGGCGCCGCGCAGGGCGGGCCGCGCACCCGGCTGGGCACCCCGTTGCACGATCGATAAGGAGCGACCATCGTGCTGGCCTATCCCGGTGGCGAACCCCGTGACACCGATCTCGAGTCCGACCCGCACGGCCTGCTCTACGCCTGCGACGTTCAGGCGCTGCGCCGGGCGGACACCGTCACGATCCACGCCCAAGACGATCTCGGCAGCATCCGCGCCACCTTGACCACCTCCGACAGGCTGCGCATCTACACCGCGGCCCAGCAACGCGCGTTCCCCGACGCAGCCGGGTATCGGCGGCACCGCGTCATCACCCTCGACGCCGACATCGCCGGTTTCGACACCACCGGGCACTGGCACGAGCACGACCTGCCCGCCGCCGCGACCCTGGTCATCGAGCACGCGGCGCTGCACGACGTGTGGCACACGATCACCGCGTTGCTGCACGTCGGGGACGTCCGGCGGCTGCGGTTCCGCGCGGACAGTACCCACGACCCGCTGACCGGTACGGCCCTGCACCGCGACGAACTGCATCTGCTCGTGCGCCGCGGCCGACACCAATGGATGTTCCTGCTCGAGGTCGCCGTCCGGCCCACCCACACGCGGATGGTGACCCTCCGCCGCTGACCGGCACCCCCAACCCCACGGTCTGCTCGCCGCCTGCCGCGCCCGGGCACATCCCGGCGCCCCCGGGCGGCGAGTGCCGCGCCCACCAACGAAAGGACAGTCCTTGATGAACACGCACCGCGACCAGCTGTACCGCATGTTCGGCGCCGATACCGACCGGCTCGCCAACGACCTCGACGTGGCCGCCCGCCAGTACCGGGTGTACGCCGAGCACCTGACCGCCCGCCAACCGGACGATCTGATCACCGCGGCTGGTGCGCAACACCTCGCC
>JAVHVY010000200.1:0-5018 GCA_032160305.1 Actinoplanes sp. | reverse complement strand
TGACCTCGTCGAACACTGGTTCAACCGGCGCTACCGCACCCTGCGCCGGGACGTCTACCTGCGTCACGACGCATTCGGCTGGTACGTGCGTGCCCGCCGTGGTGGCGCCGAAGGGGTCGAGGTCACCCACCCGTTCACCGATGCGAGCGCCGCCCGGGCAATGGTCGACCGGCTGAAGGCGGCAACCCCGCCCGAGGAGTCCGACTGGGCGCTGATGCCCACCCGACCATCATCGTGAGCGGCCCCTGGTGACTGGCCGTCGGCAACGGTTCCCTCTGCCGGCTACCGACCGCGCCGCCACGCCTACCTGCATGCGAGGCAATCCAGTGCATTGTCATGCCGATGAGCGTGCACCTGATCTTGCTCGGCTCGCAGGAGCGACAACGCCGCCGGTCCTGACGCAGAATCTGTACCTAATGGTCGACCAGGCACGTGCCGGTTGACCGCTGCTGACTTATCCGGGAAACCCGATTTCGATGTCGAGACCTCCGGCGGTCCGGGCGCGGGCGTCGAGGGTCGCCCCGTGCGCCTCGGCGATTGCGCGGACGATGGCCAGGCCGAGTCCGTGCCCGTGTCCGTCGGGGTGCCTGGTCCGGCGGTTGCCGACTTGGCGGAATGGCTGGAAGAGCGTGTCGAGTTCGTCGGGCGGCACTACCGGGCCGGAGTTGCTGACCCGGACCGCGCCGCCGGTCGCGGTGGTTGTCGTGCTGATCTCGACCCAGCCGCCCGGCGCGTTGTGCCGCACGGCGTTGTCGACCAGGTTGACAATCAGGCGTTCGATCAGGTCGGGGTCGCCGGTCGCCGGTGCCCGTTCGAGGGCGGTGTGCATTTGGATGCCTCGCCGGCCGGCGTCCTGGTGGCGGGCGGCGACTACCTCGGCGGCGGTGTCGGCGACGTCGAGCGGGGTGTGCAGTTGGAGGCCCTGTTCGCCGTGCGCCAGGGTGAGTAGCGCCTCGATGAGGCGTTCTTGTTGGTCGTTCAGCGCGAGGACCTCGTGGCACGCTGACCGCAGCGTCTCGGCGGTGGCGTCCGGGTCGGCGAGCGCCACCTGGAGCACTGTCCGCACGGCGGTGAGCGGGGTACGCAGTTCGTGCGAGGCGTTGGCGACGAAGTGCCGCTGCGACGCGAACGCGGCCTGCAACCGCTGGAACAGATCGTCGAGCGTCTCGGCCAGGTCGGTGAATTCGTTGTGCAGACCGGTCCGGCCGAGCCGGCGGTGCAGGTCGTTGGCGGAGATCTCCCGGGCTGTGGCGGTGATGGTGCGCAGCGGGCGCAGGAACCGGCCGGCGACGAACCAGCCGAGCAGCAGGGCGACCACACCCATGCCGGCTACGGTCCACGCCGAGGTGGTGAACTGCTGGTCCAGGTGACCGCCGTCGCCGGGGACGCCGGCGGAGTTCCCGGCGACCGGGCCCGCCGGGGTGGCCTGGTTACTGCCCAGCAGCGGGATCGCGAGCAGCAGGACGCCGGAGATCAGGAAGGGCACGGCGTAGAGCAGCGTGAGCTGGAGGTGCAGGCTCCGTCGGGGAATCCGGACGCGCATCACGGTTCGCCGATCCGGTAGCCGCCCTCGCGAACGGTGTGGATGATCGCAGGATCGCCCAGCTTGGTTCGCAGCCGGCGGATGGTGGTCTTCACCGCCGTGGTGAACGGGTCCGCCGCCTCGTCCCAGACCCGTTCGAGTAGATCCTCCGCCGACACGAGCCGGCCGTGCGCGGCGAGCAGGCATTCCAGGACGCCGAACTCCTTCGGGCTCAGCTCCAGCCGGCGTCCTGCGCGGGTCGCGACCCGGCGGCCGGGGTCGAGCGTGAGCTCGCCGTGCTCCAGCATCGGTGGCACGGCCGTGCCCGGCCGCCGGCCGAGCGCCCGCACCCGCGCGACCAACTCGGCGAAGTCGAAGGGCTTGGCCAGGTAGTCGTCGGCGCCGAGGCCCAGGCCGTCGACCCGCTGTCGCACCGACGAGGCCGCGGTCAGCATCAGCACCCGGGTCGCCGAGTGCTCGTCCACGATCCGCCGGCACACCTCGTCGCCCGGCACGCCCGGCAGATCGCGGTCGAGCACCACCACGTCGTAGCGGGTCACGGTCAGGTGATCGAGGGCCGCGTCGCCGTCGAGGACCACGTCGACGGCCATGCCCTCGCGGCGTAACCCGACACCCACCGTGCGGGCCAGCACCTCGAAATCCTCGACCACGAGCACGCGCATGATCCCCACCATGCCACGGCGCGGGTGTCAGAACGGTGTCACGCGACGGCACCGTCCTGACACCGGCGTCCGCGTAGAACCGAAACCTGCAAACCGCGTCAGCAGGATGGAAGGGCTACGGATGGACATCGTTCTCGAAACTGACCAGCTCGGGAAGAGATATGGCAGAGCCTGGGCACTGCGGGACTGCTCGCTGCGCCTTCCGGCGGGGAGGGTGGCCGCACTGGTCGGCCCCAACGGAGCGGGCAAGAGCACCCTGTTGCACCTGGCGGTCGGCCTGCTGCGGCCGGACGCCGGCGCCGTACGGGTCTTCGGCCGGGCGCCGTACGACGACGTCGCCGTCCTGTCCGAAGTCGGCTTCGTGGCCCAGGACACGCCGCTGTACCGGGACTTCACGGCGGACGAGCTGTTCACCATGGGCGCCAAGCTGAACCGGTGCTTCGACACGGCACTGGCGCACCGCCGGCTGGCGCAGATCGGCATCCCGCGCGACAAGCCGGTCGGCAAGCTGTCCGGCGGTCAGCGGGCTCAGATCGCTCTCGCCCTGGCGATGGCCAAGCGGCCCCGGCTGCTGCTGCTCGACGAGCCAGTCGCCAGCATCGACCCGCTGGCCCGGCGCGAGTTCCTCCAAGCGCTGATGGGCGTGGTCGCCGAGACGGGCACCACGGTGCTGTTGTCCTCGCACATCCTGGCGGACCTCGAACGGACCTGCGACCACCTGATCGTGCTGCACGCCTCGCAGGTGAAGCTCGTCGGTGACGTCAGTGCCCTGCTCGCCGAGCACCGGCAGTTGGTCGGCCCGCGAGACGGCGCTCCGCTGCCGGCCGGGGTCGCGCAGGTCGTGCGGGCCGAGCACACCGATCGGCAGTCCACGCTGCTGGTCCGCACGAACGCTGCGCTGCGAGATCCGGCATGGAAGGCGTACGACGTGACTCTGGAAGACCTCATCCTCGCCTACCTCGGCGACGGCGACTCCCGGCCGCAGACCGCATGGGAGGTGCCGGCATGATCTGGCTCGCCTGGCGGCAGCACCGCAAGCAAGCACTGTTCACCGCGATCGGCCTCGCACTGCTCGCCGTGCTGATGGTCCCCACCGGTCTGGCCATGCGGCACACCTTCGCCGACCTGGGCCTGGACGACTGCGTCCGCGCGCTGGGTAGCGCCTCGATGCTCCGGGCCGACGCCGACACCTGCGGCAAGGCGTCCATCCAGTTCAACGGCCAGTACGGCGTGCTGACCATGATCGGTGTGCTCTTCCTCGTCCTGCCACTGCTGGTCGGGCTGTTCTGGGGTGCGCCCCTGGTCGCCCGCGAGATCGAGCAGGGCACCCACCGCATGGTCTGGACCCAGAGCGTCAGCCGGCGACACTGGGCACTGGTCAAGTTCGGGGTCGCCGGCACGGTCGCGCTCGTCGCCTCGCTGGTCTACGGACTGGGCGTCTCGTGGTGGCTGGCACCGATGAGCCAGGCCGGTCAGCACGGCCGCTTCAACATCTTCTTCTTCGACATGCAGGGCACGGCCCCGATCGGCTACACGATCTTCGCAGTCGCGGTCGGCATCTTCGCCGGCACCATCTGGCCCAAGGTGCTGCCGGCGATGTCCGCCACGCTCGTCGGGTTCCTCGCGCTGCGCATCGCCCTGACGACGCTCGCCCGGCCGCACTACCTGCCCGCCCGCGTCCTGACCTTCCCGCTCAAGGACGCAACCGAGCAGACCAACCCGGCCGCCGGCGACTGGATCCTGTCCTACGGCATCCGCGACGCCTCCGGCAAGATGATCACGTCCAACGCGCAGATCGCCTGCGCGCCCGACGCCACCGGACCGGGAGCCGCCTGCGGCTCCGACCTCGGCATCACGTCGGGCTCTTACAACTGGCAGCTCTACCAGCCCGGAACCCGGTTCTGGCTGTTCCAGGGCATCGAGACCGGCATCTTCGTCGCCGTCGCCGTCCTGCTGCTCTACCTCGCCGTCCGCCGCATCCGCCGCGTCGCATGACTGCGAAGCCGTCCGTGGGAGGCACCATGCGCAAACTCACCTACCTCGCCGTCGCCCTGGCTGCCGGCGCGGTCCTGCTGGCCGCCTTGCCGTTCGAGTTATCACCGCCCGCCAATGCCACCACCACCACCGCCGGGCCCGGCGCCGGCCCGCAGGACGCCCGGAAGACCATTCTCGCCGCGTTCGACCGTTACGAGGTCGTGGCCGCAGCCAGCCCGAACGACATCTTCCTCGACCTTATCCGCAACCCCGCCTTCCCCGGCAAGGCCGACGTCATCGCCGTCGAGTGCGGCAACTCGCGCTACCAGCCACTTCTGGACCGCTACATCGCGGGCGGGAACGTCCCGCTGGCCGAGGTGCGCCAGGTGAGGCGCAACACCACCCAGCCCAGCTGCGGGTTCTCCACCTTCTACGAGCGGCTCTTCCCACTCGTCCGCGAAATCAACAAGAGCCAGCCGCCGGCGAAGAAACTTCGCGTGCTGGCCTGTGATCCGCCCATCGACTGGAGCAAGGTGACCAGCCCCGAAGGGCTCACGCCCTTCGAGGAACGGGACCGCACCATCGCCGCGCTGATGAAGACGGAGGTGCTCGCCAAAGGCCGCAACGCACTCATGCTCTTCGGGATCAGCCACCTGCTACACGGCGGCGGCAGCGCGGTCGCGATGTACGAGCAGGAGTACCCCGGCGTCACGTACACCATCGCCACGCATTTCGGCTTCGAGAAGGACAACGCGAGGCTGGAGCTGCGGATGACCGGCTGGCCGGTGCCGTCGGTCGCTCCGTTCGCCGGAACCTGGCTGGGCCAACTCGACGCCTCG
>JAVHVY010000169.1:0-10974 GCA_032160305.1 Actinoplanes sp. | reverse complement strand
GCCAGTGGTGTGACGGCGGCGAATTCGTCGCCGGATAGCCGGGCGACGATTCCGCCGTGTTCCCCAGCCAACTTGCGGAGCCGGTGTGCGACCTCGATGAGTAGGTGGTCGCCGGCGGCGTGGCTGTACGTGTCGTTGACGACTTTGAACTGCTCGAGGTCGATCAGGGCGACCGCGAGAGGGCTGGGCCGATTTGACGCTAGGCCGACGTATATCGCGTGGAGTCCGTCGCGGTTGAGTATCCCGGTGAGCGGGTCGTGCGCGAGACGCCAAGCGGCGTTGGCCAGGTCGGCGGCGAGTTGTTCGATGATGGGCCTGTCGACCCAGAGGCCGAGTCCGTACCCGGCCGCGCCTGCCGCGAGCGCCAGCGCGATGATGGCGATCACGAGGACTGTGGTGAACACTGGGTTCCTCCATCTCGATGGAGACCCGGGACGTTTTCGTTGTCGAGGCGTGGCGTCCCGGGTTCCTGCGGATATGACGACGGCCCGCCTTCTGGCGGGCCGCATTTTCTGTTTCTGACGCCGGGGGTCGGCGGCGTCGGGTCGCTGCTGTTCGGGCTAGTGGTTCCTGTTGGCTCTGGCGTGGTCGAGGTTGAAGGTCGCGCCGACATGGGCGGGGTACCGACCGGCGCTGCCTTCGTCGCCTGGGTGCTGCGCGGGCCGGGGGTCGTCGATGCGATGCTGACGGCCGATGAGCCGGTACGGTTCCCGCGGGCTTCCGGCGGGCCGGTTTTCGTACCGTTCGGAGAGCACGTTGACGTAGTCGACGTGGGACGCGTACGCGACGTACTCGCCACACCGGATGGTGCCGCCGAGCCGGTCGCAACAGGCCACGACCTCCGGGTACCAGCCGGTCAGTGTCACGGTGACCAGGTGGCCGCAGGTCAGCCAGAACTTGAACACGCACAGCCGAAACTGCTCCTGGCCGTCGGCCGGTTCGGGCACAGCTATGCGGTGGCCGGTGGCGTGGGCCGCCGTGTTGGCGCAGGGGGTGCAGATCGGTCCGAGGTCGGGGTCGTACCCGGAATCGCACCGCTCGCAGACAATCAGCAGACACGTGCGGCACTCCCCGGAGGCGACCTCGGAGAGGTTGGTGTCGCAAAAGCCGCACTCGCCGGTGCGGCACCGCTCGGTGTGGCGGCCCGGCGCGTGCCGCAGGCAGGGATGCTCAATCATTGGTCGCCCCGCCGCGTGTGCTGGTAGACGATCTCTGCGGTCAGCGGACTGCCGGTGAGATTGCGCGGTTCGGCGATGGGCCGCCAGCCGACGGTGTCGCAGGCGAGCCACGTGGTGTGCCCATCCACGGTCACGGCGACGACGTCACCGATGGACAGCGACCGAAGCCGTAGCAACCGGTACGCGCTGGCGATGAGGAAGTCGATCTCGCCGTTCGGCATCGCCCGGCAGGTTTCCAGCTGGTCGAGGTCGGCGTTGAAGAGACGGAAGGTGTGGTCGGCGGTGTCCTGCGGGGTGGCGTCGGCAGGCATGTGCCGCCAATGCGAGATGACCTGGGACAGGGCGTGACCGGGCTCGTACGGGAGGAACCGGCTGTCGGTGTTGTGGTAGACGGCGATGACGTGCAGTTTCACGACGGATCCTTTCGCGGCTGGTTGGGCGGATTTCACGGCAGGGCGGTGGGTGGGGTGAGGGCGAGCTGCAGGCCGCGGATGGCGCGGCGTTCGAGGCAGCGGACGGCGTTCGCGGTGCGGCCCATGAGCCGGGCGGCGGCGTCGCGGGGGATAGCCGTCGAGGTAGTGCAGCTGGATCGCGCGTCGCTGGTCGACGGTCAGCCGTGCCATGGCGTGCGCGAATGTGAGGCGGCCGGGCCGGGCGGACAGGCGGGTTGTACCGGTGGGTGCGGGAGTCTCGCGGCGGGGGTGGTCCCGGACGGCGTACGCGGCGCGGACGTGGCGGCGGCGGGACCAGTCGTGCTGGGTGCATGCGCGGGCCGCGTGGGTGATGAACCAGCCGCGGACGTCGGGCAGGGCGGCGCCTAGTCAGCGAGGGCACCGGCGAACGCCTCTTGTACGAGGTCGGGGATGGCGTCGCGGTCGCGGTGGCGCATCCGGGCGCCGACGTAGCGGGTGACCGGCTCGCGGAAGGTGACGTACAGGTCGGCGAAAGCGTCGCGGTGCCCGTGTTGCGCGCGGTCTAGAAGGACGACGATGTGCGGGGCGATCTCGCCCCGGCAGCGTGTTCGGGCCGTACCCGTGCCGGGCGCGGTGTGGATGGTGGGTGGCATCGGATTCCTGCATCTGCTGGTGGGTGGAATCCGGGCACGGCCGACTGACCGTGCCCGGAGGTGCGCGGATGCGCGGTCCGCCGGGCAACGGCCGGGTGGAGCGAGGAAGCGCGCGGTCCGGGTACCGGATCGCGGAGGTCAACGTGGTGCTCTTGCCGCCGAGTCGTGGCGTGACTACTTGATCGAGGTCCGCAGGGTGAGGTGGGCCTCTTTGAGGTGGCCGGCGAATATTTCGCCGTTGGCTGCGGCGCGGCTGGCGCTGTCGGCGAGTGAGCGCACGAGTCCGTCGCTGGTACGGCTGAGCCCGTGGAAGGTGCGGGCCTCGATGTTTTCGGCGACGTGTTGGACGGTCTGGGTTAGGTGGGCGGTTACGAGGTTGAGCCCGCACAGCAGTCGGGCCAGGTCGTTCACGTCGTGTATCCGCGCGCCGTGAGTCATGGCGGTGCCGAGGTGTTCGGCAGCCAGCAGCGTGAGGTAGGTGGCCTTGACGGTCATGGCCGGGTTGAGAAGGGGGTCGTGGAACAGCGCGGTCAGCTCGCCGAAGAGGGCTTGCTCGGTGCCGACGACGGGAACGCCGGGGTTCTGGGCGAGCCAGTTGGTGTCGGCCAGGTACCAGGCGGGTCGAAGCATGGTGTCCTCCCAAGGACAGCAGGAAATGGCGGCACCGTTTGGTGACCGCCTGTCAGGGTGGGATGTCACGCCCGAGCGCGCGTAGGCGCGGGACGTGGTGTGTGTTTGTGCGCTGGGATCTGGGCTGGCGCGGCGCGGCCGACCGGATGCGGTGGGCGCGAATGCGTCGCGGGCGTCAGATCGAGGGGCACAGGCAAGTAAAGAAAGTAAGGAGAACGTCCAGGCTAGGCGCGCGACCTGACAGCCCGGCGGGCTGTCAGGTCCGGAAAGTTGGCCGAACCTGACAACCGCAAACCGACAGTTCGTTGTCAGGTTCGATGGCGCGGCTTGCCAGCGGAACTCGAGCGCTGCCGAGTCCCGCTCCTGCCCGGGCCACAACCGGGTGGGAGTCCCGCTACGCCGCACGCGGGTGGTACCGCACCGGGACACGCCGAGTCCCGCTCCTGCCCGGCCTCAACGGGTGGGAGTCCCGCTACGCCACACGCGGGCGGTACCGCACCGGGACACGCCGAGTCCTGCCAGTGGGCACGGTCGTCGGGCGGAGATGTCCACCCCCTGCGCACGCACGTTGCCAGCGGGACTCGACACGGGAGGTCCGGAACCTCGGGGCCCAACGCCCTGATCGGGTGTTCACCCCGGTTCGACCGAACCCGCGGACTTTCAGGTTCGCCGTAGGACCAGGACATCCTCGTGTGCAATGAGGTGTACGGGGATGCCGTCGGCTCGGGCTCGGCGTACGGCCATAAGCCCGAACATCGAGGCGCGGTGGATGATCTGGCCGTCGCGGACGGCGGCGAGCATCGCCGCGCACCGCTGCACCGGGACCAGTCCTGCCGACCCGGCGACGGCGAGCAGTTCGCCGGGCAGGTCGATCAGGTCGTCGCGCTTGCGGCGTACCGGTCGGCAGGTGATGACCACGGTCCCGCCGGGACGCAACAGTTGGGCGCTGGCGGTCAGGATCGTGGCGAACCCGTCGAGCAGGCGGGACCATCCGCCGTAGGCGAGGTTGCCGGTCTCCCGGTCCCCATACAGGTGGTCCCGCTTGTGGACCCCGGTGCTGGTCGCCCGGACGAGGCCGTGCGTCCCGCGCCCGTACGGCGGCGAGGTGAGCACGAGTCCTACCCTGCCGACCGCGGACGCGGGCACCAGGTCGAGGAGCCGGGTGGCGTCGCCGGTGAACACCTTCGCACCGCCGGCCGCGCCCTGTGACGCCGCGAGCGTCACGTTGGCCTCGGCCAGGGCCGTGTACCGGGGTTCGATGTCGATCCCGATGGCTTGGCGGCCGAGGTGCATCGCCTCGACCAGGGTGGTCCCGGATCCGCACATCGGATCGAGGACCAGCTCACCGGGGGCCGTGAAGGAGCTGATCGCCTGGGCGGCCAGGTTGGGCAGCATCTTGCCGGGGTGGCTGGAGGTCTGTGGGACGTACCGGCCTCGCCGCTGGTCGCGGGCCGGCTGCTGACAGGTCAACCAGACCGAGGTGACTGGAAGGGTGTCCGTCATCGCAGCCCCGATTCGTCGCTGCGGCTGCGGGTCAGGATCAGCACGTCGGTATGGATGTCGAGGTGGACGTGTTCGCCGCGCCGGGGTGCGCGGTCGGCCGCCACGACGTGCTGCAGGTACGCGAGCCCGGCGAGCCGGGCCGTGAGGATCACGTCGCCCGGCATGTGGGTGTCGGCGTGCGGGAGCAGTACGGCGACGCATCCGCCGGGGACGAGGCTGTCGTGGCAGTGCCGGAAGAAGTCGACCGGAGTGCTGTCCGGCATCGGCCAGCCCGTGACCGGCACCGGCCAGACGGTGACGATCAGCTTCACCAAACTGCGGCCCCAGCCGCCGGTGCGGTCCGGGTGCGGGTGGCTGCGGCGGCGGGCGGCGATGACCGCGCGGGCCAGCTGCGGCCCGCAGGTCAGGTCGATGACGAGATCGGATGGATGGGTGAGGTTGTGGACCAGACGAACGCCCATCGCGTTGGACATTGCGTCGCCCTCGATCGGGGCAGGCACCGGCCAGACGGTGATCGGCACGGGCAATTCTCCTGGCACCACGTCCCCGGCGGGGACGGGCGCGCTCTGGTGGGTGTTGTCGGTCATGGGTGTGGTGGCCCCCGGACCGGTGGGGCGTACTGACGATCCCTAGTGCGCGGCTGTCAGGCCGATCGAACCCACCCCACGCCTGACAGCACCGGTCACGTCGTTGTCAGACGGCCCGTTCTGGCACGGCGGAACCTGACCGGACCTGGCACGACCTGTCCCGATCTGACGATCGCCAGTGGTGTCAGATCGGACCGTTCCACTCGATGTCCTTCGCCCCCAAGACGGCGGGGCGCTGCCTCGAGAGGGACATGACGATGACTGTTCACACGCGTACGGCCTGCACGGCGTTGACGAGCGCGGAGAAGGCGTTCGAGCTGCTGGTGCAGGAACCGGCCCCGCTGGTGTTCGACGCGCGGCCGGTGCCGGGCCTGCCGGACATGGTGTTGCCGTTGGACGAGCTGCGCAGGCTGCTGGTGTTCGAGCGGCACGACAGCGACACGACCGACGAGTTGTGGCGGCAGCTCGCCCACCACGCCCGGGAGTGGGGACCGGCCTGGGTGGTCGGCGCGATCGGTGTCGCGCTACCCGCGTTGACACACCTGGCGGCGAAGATCAGCCGCGGCCACGCCCGGCACGCCGACGACGTGGACTCGGAGGTGCTGGCGGGGTTCCTGCACGCGCTGCGGACGGCGGACCTGGCCCCGGCCCGGTTGTGGCTGCGGCTGTGCTGGGCGGCCTGGCGGGCAGGCATCACCGCGGTCCGCGCCGACGACACCGACGAACTGCCGCTCGAGCTGTCCAGCGGTTCCCGGACGCCGCGGATGCCGTACGGGCACCCCGACCTTCTGCTCAGCCGGGCCGCCGCCACCGGCCTGATCTCGGCCGAGGCGGCGGAACTGATCAGCGCCACCCGGTTCGGCGACGCCCTGATCGCACAGCTCGCCGCCGACATGGGCGTCACCGCGCAAGTGTTGCGGATGCGTCGCCGCCGCGCCGAACGCATCGTCGCCGCGGCGGTGGTGCGAGGCGACCTGTCCGGCCCGCTCCGCGCGGCCGGCTACCCGGAGGCCGCCGCAGCCTGACCGCGCCACGCCATGACACGCCGTCCCGGGCCTCGCCCGGGGCGGCGTTCGCGTACCCGGGCGGCACGGCCCGCCTCATGCAGCAGTGACCGTTTCTGTCAGGGCGTGACAGGCAAACGGCGAGTTCATCCGGCCTGACAACAGAGATCTGGGCGGTGCATGTCATCCACGGCATGCCCGCCCGGTGGGGACACCCCGACGGCGAGGCAACGGTCCGGCATGGCTGGCGCGGCGTACTGACACCGCCTTTCCCGTTCGCGACACGCGAGGGAGGAGCGCCCCCACCGGACCTATCCCGGCTTCGCCTGGTTCCCCACCGCGGCGGCCCGCAGATCCCTGTGGAGCGCCGCCAATGCACACGACTCTGTCAATCCTGTCCGACCTGGCCGCCGCCGCTCAACCGTTGGCGGCCCCGAAAACCATCTCCGGCGTCATCTCCGGCATCACCGGCTGGATCATGGGCATCATCGCAGTCGTCGCGACGATGTTCCTGGTGATCGGCGGCCTTCGCTACATGGCAGCCGGAGGCGACCCCGCCCAGGTCGAACAGGCCAAGGGCAACTTCAAATCCGCGCTGATCGGCTACGCCCTCGCGGTGCTGGCCCCGGTCGTCCTGCAAGTGCTGCAAAGCATCCTCGGCGGCTGACCCGCCATGGTCGATTGGCTGATGAACGGCTTGGTCAGCTGGCTCGCCGCGAGGGTCCTGGACCTTCTCGGCGGGCTTCTGACCTTCCTCACGTCCACGATCTTCACCTCGCCGGACGTCACGATCCTGCCGCAGGTGAAGGCGATCGCCGACAAGAGCGCCCTGGTGGTCAACGCCTCGTTCATCCTGGCGATCATCGCCGTCGGGGTCGCCACGATGGTCGGCGATACGGTGCAGATGCGCTACGGCGTCAAGGAGCTGGTCCCGCGCCTGGTCGTCGGGTTCGTGCTGTCCGCGTTCGCGGTCCCGCTCACCTCCGTGCTCATCGAGGTCGCGAACGCGCTGACCGGGGCGATGACCGGCACGTCCGCGCCGACCACCGAAACCCTCACCTTCGTCAAGACACGGCTGGCCGCCGCGATGAGCGACCAGACCAACGGCCTGCTGCTCGCGATCGTCGGCCTGCTCATCGTGGCGCTGATGTTCGTGCTGGTGTTCAGCTGGCTCACCCGGGTCGGGGTCCTGGTGATCCTGGCTGGGCTCGCCCCGCTCGCGTTGGCGGGCTACGCCACGCCGTGGACGCAAGGCGTCGCCGACATGTGGTGGCGCACCCTGCTCGGCTGCCTGGCCACACCCACGCTGCAGGCCGTCTCGTTCGTCACCGGCATCCACCTGCTGATCGACCCGAGATCGAACCTGCCGATCCTGCTCGGGCTGCCCGGCTCCGACGTGGCGAACCTGATCCTGGTCATCGTCGTCCTCTGGACGACGATCAAAATCCCCGGGCTGATGAGCCTGTTCGTGACCCACAAAGGGCCGAGCATCGGCGGCATCGTGCTGCGCGCGGTGGTCATGCAGGGCCTCGTCCGGCGGATTCCGTTCCTGCGAGGTGGGCGATGACCCACGACGACAAACCCCCACGCGCCGCCATCGCTGCGAACGTCAACGAGCCCGACCGCATCGCGTTCGGGCTCACGTTCCGGCAACTCGCCATCATCGGCGGCACCGGCCTGGCCGGGTTCGGCGCGTACCGAACGTTCGGCCACCTGCTGCCGACGGTGGCGTGGATCGCCGCCGGGCTGGTGGCGTTCGCGGTCGCGGTCGTGGTAGCGCTCGGCCGCCGCGACGGGCTGCCCCTGGACGTGTGGCTGCGCCACGGCTTCGCGCTCACCCGCAGCCCGAGCACAATGACGCCCGGGACGGCGCGGGTCAGCTCGGTCGCGGTCGTGGCCGGCAAACCAAGCCTCCCGGCGCCGCTGCGCTCGCCGGTCACGTCGGTCAGCCCGTCCGGAGTCCTCACCACCGAGGGCACCGGCAAGGTGCTGATCGGCTGCGGCATGACGAACATCCACCTGCGCACCGGCGGCGAACAAAGCGCCCTGTTGGAGGCGTACGGCCGGTTCCTCAACAGCCTGACCGGACCGGCGCAGATCGTCGTCGCCGCCCAGCGGCACGACCTCACCGGCTACGCGCAGGCATGCGCCGACCACGCGCCGAGGCTGCCGCATCCCGCATTGCAGGCCGCCGCCGACGACTACGCGCAGTTCCTGCTCGACCTCGACGCTGAACGGGATCCGCTGCGCCGTCAGGTGACCGCCGTGGTCACCGGCGACCACGCCGCCGACACCGCCGTCCGCGCCCTCGCGGCCCTCGGTGTCGAAGCCACCGCCCTGGACGGCCCGGCCGTCGCCGCGGCCTTGGCTTCTGCGGTCGATCCGTACTCACCCCCGCCGCCAGGCCCGCGCGCCGTGCCCGGCGTCCCGATCACCCTCGGGAGGACATCGTGAACACCCTTACAACCAAGAAGAAGAACAAGCACAGCGCGGCGGACGGGGACAGCGTGCCCGCCCCGGCCGCCATTTCGGTCGCCCCGTCGCATGTGCGCGTCGGTGACGGGTACGCGGCCACGTACGCGGTCTGCGGCTACCCGGCCGAGGTCGGCCCGGCCTGGCTCGACCCGCTGCTCTCGTACCCGGGGCGGGTCGACGTGGCCGTGCACGTGGACCCGGTCCCGGCGCAGCTGGCCGCGCCGATGCTCAAACGCCAACGCGCCCGCCTCGAATCGTCGCGACGATTGGACGCCGACCAGGGCCGCCTGGGCGATCCGATGGTCGACGCGGCGGCGGCCGACGCGGCGGACCTCGCCGAACGCGTCGCCCGCGGCGCGGCGAAGCTGTTCGACACCGGCATCTACGTGACCGTCCACGCCCGCGACCTGGACGAACTCGCCACGGTCACCGCCGGGGTGAAGTCAGCCGCCGCGAGCGTGCTGCTGGACCTGCAACCGGCCACGTTCCGCCACCAGCAGGGCTGGGTGTCCACCCTACCCATCGGCGTGGACCCGCTGCGGATGCGCCGCATCCTCGACACCACTGCCCTCGCCGCCGCATTCCCGTTCGCCTCGGCCGACCTCGCCGCCCCGGCCCCCGGCACGATCGCCTCCCCGGACGGCGTGCTCTACGGGGTCAACACCACCAGCAACGGCGTGCTGCTGTGGAACCGGTGGGCACAGGACAACCACAACTCTGTAGTGCTGGCCAGATCCGGCGCCGGGAAGTCGTACTTCATCAAGCTGGAAGTGCTGCGGAATCTGTACCAGGGCGTTGGCGTGTCCGTCATCGACCCCGAAGACGAATACGCACCGCTCGCCGAACACGTCGGCGGCACCGTCGTGCAACTCGGCCAGCCCGGCGTGAAGGTCAACCCGCTCGACCTGCCCGCCGACCGGCGGACGGACACGCTGACCCGGCACGGCCTGTACCTGCACACGCTGATCTCGGTCATGCTCGGCGCGGCCCCGCCGCCGGCCGAACGAGCCGCCCTGGACCGGGCCATCACCGCCACCTACGCCCGCGCGGGCATCACCGGCGACCCGGCGACGTGGACGAAACCTGCGCCGCTGTTGCGCGACCTGGCCGACGTGCTCGGCACCGACGCGGACCCGGCAGCGCGGGAGCTGGCGGCCCGGCTGGCCCCGTGGACGGTCGGGAACTTCGCCAGCCTCTTCGACGGCCCCACTACCGCCGCCCCGGGCGGGCACCTGACGGTGTGGTCGCTGCGGCACCTGCCGGACGAGCTGCGCACCGTGGGCACACTGATCGCCCTCGACACGATCTGGTCGAGCATCGACAGCCCGGCCGAGACCGTACGCCGGCGACGGCAACTCGTCGTGGTCGACGAAGCCTGGCTGCTGATGCGCGACGGCGAAGGCGCACGGTTCCTGTTCCGCATGTCCAAGGCCGCCCGGAAACGGGCGGCCGGGCTGTGCGTGATCACCCAAGACGCCGCCGACATCCTCTCCACCGACCTCGGCCTCGCAGTGGTATCCAACGCAGCCACCCAGGTGCTGATGCGGCAGAGCACCCAGTCCATCGACGCGGTGACCGAGGCGTTCAACCTCACCGCCGGGGAGGCGCGTCTGCTGCTCTCGGCGCCGCGCGGGGAGGGCCTCCTAGTTGCGGGCCGGGCGCGGATCCCGTTTCGCAGCGTGGGGTCGGCGGCCGAGCACAGAGCCGCCGTGACCGGGAGCGGAGACACGCCATGACCGCCCCGACCTGGCCCGCTACCACCTGGCAGTGGGTCACCGTACGGCCGTGGCTCGCGCTGGTCGCCGCCGTATTTGTGGTGGGTGCGGTGTTCGCCCGAGACCAGCTGCTCGCCTGGCGGCACCAACGGTTCGCGGTCGGGGCGCGCTGGCTGACCATCGCGGCCCCACCGGAGGTCACCCCGGAGGCCGCTGCCGCGTTCTGGACCACCCTGGTCGGGGTGCTCACCCCGTCGGCGTGGCGGCGCAGGATCTACGGGTACCCGCACGTCGGCTGGGAGTACACCTGGACCGGCCGTGCCCTGACCATCCGCGTGTGGGTGCCCGGCACCGTCCCGCCCGGGGCCGTCGAGGCCGCCGTCCGAGCGGCCTGGCCCGCCTCCACGTTCACCGTGGCCGACGCCGCCGGCCCGATCCCGGCAGAGGTGGCCGATCAGGTGGGCGGGGCGCACTGGCCGCAACACACCGACGCGCTACCGCTGCGGTCGGAGCACGACACCGATCCGTTGCGGGCGCTGCTCGCGGCTGGGGCCGAGGTCCGCAACGGCGAACACGCGTGCGTGCAAGTCCTGGCCCGGCCCGCGCCCGCCCGCCGGGTGCGCGCCGCCCGGCGGGCGGCAGCGACCAGCGCCACCCACCCGCACGGATGGCCTGATCTGGCCGCCCGCACGGTGAACGGGGCGGCCCGGCTCGCGGTCGAGCCGCTGCTGTGGCTGCTCGACGCTTTCACCCCAGGCCCTAGCCGCACCCGCACGGGCGCGTATGGCACGCCGGTGCGGACGGCCGAGCGGGATC
>JAVHVY010000188.1:0-4427 GCA_032160305.1 Actinoplanes sp. | reverse complement strand
GGGGTGGGTAGCACGACGGTGAAGTAGGCGTTGGGGTTGCGCCAGGCTGGCACACCGATGCTGGTGAGCCGGTCGATGGTGTAGTCGGTGAGCGCCCGGCTGGTGTGCGCGCGGGCCTGGTGACCGTCGAGGCCGTGTTGGGCGATGGCCTCGAACATCATTGCGGGGCACAGGCCGCTGCGGACGCCGGTCTCGGTAACGTTGAGGGTGTCGGTGTAGGCGATGACCTGGTCGTTGGGCTCGTCGCTGCCGCGGCCGAGGATGATGCCGCAGGCTTCGGGGACGGCGAGGAATTTGTAGCCGGAGATGCTGATGCTGTCCGCGCGACTGAGGTCGACGGTGTCGTCGAGGGCTTGGGGGATGCCGGCGAGGGCGCCGTCGATGTGTAGGTAGCGGCGGCGGACCCGGTGCGTGTCGAGGATCGCGGTGATGCCGGCCAGGTCGTCGCTGGCCTCGGTGACCGTGGTCCCCAACGTGGCGACGACGGTGACGGCGGCGGTGCCGTCCGGGCGGTCGGCGACCAGCGCGCCGACGGTGTTGTCGAGCTGTTTCAGATCGATGGCACCGCACGGTAGAGCGGGGACCTGCGCGCATGGCATCCGGAAGTCGCGGGCGGCGCGTGGGATCGAGTAGTGCGCGGCGGTGGAATAGACGACGGTAGTGTCGGGGTGCAGGGCGCGGGCGCGGCGGATTGCGGCCCGGTTGCCGCCGGTGCCACCGGTGGTGGCGTAGCCCCACCGGTGGGCAGGGTTGATGCCGAACAGGTGGCTGAGCCAGTCGAGGACGGCGATCTCAGCTTCCATCGCATGTTGGCCGCCCGGCGGCCAGTGAGCCTCGGTGGAGATGTTGTTGAAGAAGCCGACGTCCAGCAGCTTCCGGGTGGCCGGGAATTCCAGATCGTAGGCGACGGGAAAGCCGAGGTAGTGCCAACGGTCGCGGAGATGCCGGTCGCGTAGCGCGATGATCGCCGCCGGGGTGTCCGGTGTGGGGCAGGCGAGGTCGAACAGGTGCCGTAGGTCCGCGCTGGTGTGCTGGCTGAGGGCGGTCATGTCGGGCTCCGGTAGCCGAACGCCTCACGCAGCGCGGTGTGCAGGCCGGACAGGTGCTCCCACAGGTCGCGGGTGCCGAACATAGCCGGTGGTTTGCGGGCCAGGGCCGGGTCGTAGCGGGTGATGCCACGCGAGTCGAGGGCGGCGGCGATCGCCGCGCTGGCGGTGATCTCGTAGGTGGGGTCGGCGATGCTGACCGCGGGCATCCGGCGTACGTGCAGACCGGTGCCGTTCTCGAGCAACGCCCAGCTCAGGCCGGGTAGGTGTGCCGGGGTCAGTGGCATACCGGAGACCGGGTCTTTCGCTTTGGCGTAATGCTTCTTGACCGACGCCCACGGTGTGGTCCCGGTGTCCAAGGTGGTGACCGCGACACCGAGGTAGGTAGTGTCGGCGGTCATGCCGGTTCCCGGCTCGGTGGGTGGGGCGTCGCTGGTCGAGACGATGCCGAGTCCTGGCGTGCGCGGATCCCACAACAAGCCCTGTTCCAGGGCCGCCGCGTAGGGGAACGGGCTGTGCGGCGCCTGCGCCCGGCGCCCGGGCAGCAGCCGGCGGGCCAGCCGGGTCCGTTCCTCGACGGTCAGGTAAGCCAGCAGACGCCGCTCCCGGCGAGCGTCAGCGACCATCGTGTCGACGATGCGGGCCAGGTCGTGCAGCATCGCCGGTAGATCATCGGCCTCCCCGACGTGGAAAAGCCGGCCCGAGCCGACGACCTGCGCGGTGCCGCCGCGGCTAGGCCGACCGGACAGCAGCATCAGAGCGTGCGGGCCCGGCTCGGCAGCAGGGTTGCCGAGATGGGACTGCGTGTAGAGGGCGTGCCCGGCGCTGGCACGGACAAGACGCATGCCCAGCAGATTCACCAGCAACGGGTCCTGCAGCATCGCCGCGGCCGAGTCGCCGTCCGGGTCGTCGCCGCGCCTGGACACAGCGGTGGCGGCGCCGGTGTTGATCCGCGGATCCTGTACCTGTTCGTACCGGGTCACCGTGTACGGCGACAACCCGCCGTCAGGTATGGCAGGCGGGAGGGCTGGCAGCGGCGCCTGATCCTGAACGAACGGCTCCGGGGGTGCCTCGTACCAGGGTGCGGGTGGATTCCACCCGGCAGGCAGCGTTGACCGGTGCAGGGTTCCGCTGTCGGCAGGTCGCTGGTGCGGCACGTGGGGTGTCTTCTCGGCGGCCGGCCACAAATGCTGGGCAGGCGCGGGCACCTCGGCCGGCACCGAGGCGCCGTCCGGGGTCCGGGAGCGATACCGGCTCGCGTCGGTCATCACGGCAGGGATTCCTTGTCAGATCGGCATACTGATAAACGGACGCGCCACCTGGACGAGCGGCTTCGGTACGCCGTGGCTGATCCCGGCGTAGACGTCGCGGCGGCGGGCGGCGAGATACCCGGCCCACACCATCCCGGCGACCACGACAACGGCGAGGACAGCCGCGATGATCACCGGCAGCGGCGAACCGGGTCCGGCGCCGAGCAGCACGTCGCAGTGCAACACCATCGACGCGAACATCACCGCGCCACCGGCGATGCCGAGCAGCGGTGCGATCCACCGCGTCCACGCCGACTCCGAGCGCCGCCCCCGCAGATACACCATCGCGGCGAGCGACGAGATCAGTAGAAGCGCGACCAGGCCGAGCGCACCGGCGGTCGCGAACCACGGGAACAACGAGAGCATCGGGTCGCGGCCGGAGATCGCGAAGACGGCGATCACCGCGACGCCGATCGCGGACTGCAGCAACGAGCCACCGACCGGGCTGCCGGCCAGTTCCCCCCGGCCGGTGTATGCCACCCACACGGGCAGCACCTTCTCCTGGGCGATGGCGTAGCCGTAACGGGCGACGATCGCATGCACCGACAGGATCGTGGCGATCACCGCGAACACCAACATCAGTTGCGTCAGCAGGCCACCCAGCACCCCGTACACACTGCTCATCGTGTTCAACGGCACGTGCAGGTTCGGGTCGCTGGCGGCGACGCTCACGTCGTTCCAGCCGTTCGTAATCCCCATCGCCGCCGCCATCAACGACGACCCCACCCCCGCCGTGAGCAGCGCCCACGTCACCGCCCGGCCCGGACCACGCGGGTGGACGGCTTCGGTGCTGAACGAGGCGCCGCCATCGAAGCCCATCACCCCGGCGATGCACATCGTCAGCACGCTGCCGATCGTCGGGCCAGCCAACGCCGACCACGCATAGCCCTGCAAGGTGAGCTGGCCGTCCGCCGGATGGGTGAACCCGGCCACGATGAACAACACAATGAGCACGGCGGAGATCGCCAGGACGATCCCGAGCAGCCACGCCGAGACGATCACCCGCCGGACTCCGGTGACCGCGACGACGGCCCAGACCACCAGGGCGTAGATCCACCATGTGCCGCCGAGCACGCCGGCCAGGTAACCGCCGACGAGGCCGTACATGCAACACAGGATGGCGTTGTAGGCAGCCAAGCCGAGGAACCCGGCGCCAACACCGAGCGGCCGGCCCAATCCCCGCGCGACGGCCGCGTAGTACACCGCCGGGTGCGGGACGTGCCGGGCCATCGCGGTGTAACCAACCGACAACAACCACACCACAACAGTCACCACCACGAACGCCAGCGGAACCCCGGCAGCCTGCCCGAGCGCGTAGGTCGTCGGGATTCCACCGATGAGGATGATCAACGGACCGAACGCGTTCGTCGAGAACAAGTAGATCCGGCCAGTCGACATCGTCCGCCGATCGATGATCGCCTTCGTCACCGCACTGCCGCCGCTACCAGCCTGGCCGACACCGGGCGAACGAAGGCGACCGTTCGCCGTTCTACCTGGGCTTTGCTCAGGGGCGCTGGACGAGGGCGAGTCACGTGATCCTCCAAGTGGATTGCTAACGCAAAGGGGCTGGCAGCACCAAGCGCATGCGATGGGCTACGCGATCAACAACGTTCGGTTCGACGGCGGTAAGTGGGCTGGGGGTGCCGCCGGCGTCGGCGAGAACCGCACCCCCAGCCTCAGTGCGCCCGGACGCCGACGGGCCACGCCGTTGGGCCCCCTCGCTGTCCAGGCAGGTACTTCCTCGCCCACCGCACCGCCCCCACGGCAGGTACGGCAAGCGAGGGCCTCATGGCAGAACGGCGAGCGCGGGCACGGGCGGCCGCCACATCGCTGACATCTGCACACCGCTCGGAAGCGCTCCTGACGGTCCGATCGTGGAATAGCCGTGCCGTTCCAGCAGCCGCTGCATCCGGTCGTCGGTTGTGACCGCGAAAGCGGGCGTCCCGAGCTCGGACAAGACCGCATGATGCGTATTGAGCAGTAGGCTTCCGATACCCCGACCCTGCCCGTCCGGACGAACGCCGATGAAATCGAGCTGCTGATACGCGTAACCGGGCGCCCTGCGGCTGTC
>JAVHVY010000120.1:0-21491 GCA_032160305.1 Actinoplanes sp. | reverse complement strand
GGGGGCGCCGGCCGGCGGGGTGGTGGGTTCGGGCCGCGCACACGCGTTACGGCGAGCGGCCGTGCTCGCGGGTTCACCGGCACTTGCGGGTTGGGTGGTTCGAAGTAGGGAGCGGAGGTGGGCTTGGACTGCGATGGCGGCGGAAAGGCGCGCGGATTCAGGGAGAGATCTGCGGAACGTGATCATACGATTGCGGAGGGCGATTTTGGTGGACCTTGATTTTTCCGCTTCACTGGGGAAATCCGGCATGCAACACCCCCTTTTTGAAACCGGCAAACAGGGCACACTATGTCAGCATCGCTCCAAAGCGGGCCAGTCCCAGGAGGATATGTGACATTGCGCGGCCGACTCACTACAGCCTTCTTGGCGGTGGTGCTCGGTCCGGTCCTGCTCGGATCCTTCTTCGTCGGCATGACTGTGGCCAAGGTGAGCCGCGACCGTACGGTCGAACGGCTTGATCATGCTGCCACGACGGTGCGAACCGGAATCGGCGCCGTCTGCCGGCAGCTCCAGGCGGTCGCTGATGCGGTCGCGGTGCTCCCGGACCGGGACCGGCGGGCGGCTGCGGATCAGCTGGTCGCGCGGGGGCTGGCCGCCGCAATCCGGGTCACGGGCAGCGACTTCTCCTATCAAGTCGGGACGACCTCATCGGTCCAGGGCGAGTCCACCGCGACGGCTCCCGACGCTGGCCCTGGCGGTGCGGCTGGCCCTGGCGGTGCGGCTGGCCCTGGCGGTGCTGCAGGCCCTGGCGGTGCTGCAGGCTCCGGGAGCGCCGCGGGCTCGGGCAGCGCCGCCGGCTCAGGGGTGGGGCCGTCCGGGGGCGGTTCGGCGGTGGGGGGTCCGGGGGAAGGTGCCGGGGCTGGCCCTGGGGGCGGCTCCGGGGACGGGTGGCGCAACTGTGCCAGGCCGACCGGAGACGGTGTCGTTGCCATGGCGGCGACCTCGCAGGCGGCGCCGTCTGTCGGCAGCGCCGCCGCGGAGCTGTTCGGCAGAGCTGACAACGCCGAGGGTGGGGCTGCGGCCCAGGGGCCGATTGCCGATTCTGTGATCGTCGTGGCTGCTCTGCGGCTGGACTCGGCCTTCATCGAGCGGCTTGCCGCCTCCAGCGGCGCCGAGGTCACTCTGCTCTCACGCCGGGGTGTGGGGGCCGAGGCCGTGCACAGCACCGTCGCCGCGGGAGCGCGGGCGGCGGTCGCCACGCTGGCTTCCGCGCTCCCGCAGGCCGGCGAGGTGCGGGAGACCGGGGACGGGCACCGGTTCGTCCGGCGGATCGCCGTCGGCCCGGGGCAGCCGCTCCCGCTCGCTGTTTCCGTGCTCGGCCGGGACTCGTCCGCGCTTTTTCTGATCCTGGTGGCTTCGGTGCTGCTCGTCGCCGGTCTCGCGGTGCTGGTGGCGCGGCGGCTGGCCCGGTCCACGACCAGGCCGCTGGCCGAGCTTTCCTGGGCGGCCGGCCGCGTAGCGGACGGGGAGCTGGACACCCGGGTACCTGTCCGGCGCGACGATGAGGTGGGCCGGCTCGCCGGGACGTTCAACCGGATGACCCGGGAACTCCAGGCCTATGTCCAGGCGCTGACCGCGAGCCGGGATCAGTTGCGCGGCCATCTGGCCATCCTCGGCGACACCCTTTCCAGCACTCATGACCTGCACCGGATCCTGCAGGTGATCCTGCAGACCGCGCTCTGCGCCACCGGGGCCCGGGCCGGTGTCGTGCTACTCATCGACCAGACCGACACCATGCTGGTGGCACGCTGCGCCGAAGGGCTGACCGGTCGCTGGGACGTGCCCGAGGCCGAGCTGCCCACGCTGCGGGTTCCGCTCGGGGAGGGGGTGCTCGGGACGGTCGCGGCCAGCGGCGAGCCGAGGCGCGGGCTCAATCCTGGTGGCGAACCGGCCTGCCGCTCGTACGTCGCGGTCCCCATCTGCGCGCCGGGAACGGTCGGTGACCCGCTCGTGCCCGGTGCGGTGGTGGGCACGGCCACCCCGGCCACGCTCGGCGTGCTCGCCCTGTACGACCGGCTCGGGCTTGACGAGTTCGACGACGCCGATCTGCTCACCCTGCGCACGTTCGCCGGGCAGACGGGGGTGGCGGTGCAGAACGTCCGAGTGCACGAGGAGGCGCAACGGCTGTCGCTGACCGATCCGCTGACCGGGCTGTGGAATTACCGCTACCTGCGGGAGTCGCTGCGGCGGGAGGTCGAGCGGGCGAGCCGGTTCGGGCGGATGCTCACTGTCCTGGTTCTTGACCTTGATCACTTCAAGCAGGTGAACGACACCCACGGGCACACCGCCGGGGACGCCGTGCTCAGTGAGTTCGCTCGGCGGCTCCGGCTCGGGCTGCGGGAGGTCGACGTGGCCTTTCGGCAGGGCGGCGAGGAGTTCGTCGTGCTGCTGCCCGAGACCGATGCCTACGGCGGGAAGATCGTCGCCGAGCGGCTTGGTGCCGCCATTCGCGACATTCCCGTACCTATCGACGGGCGGAAAGTCGATACTGCGGGCAAATCGGTGGATTGCGTACCCATCAGTGTCTCGATCGGCATCGCCGTCTATCCCGAACACGGCGCGACCGCCCAGCAGGTGCTGGACGCCGCGGACGATGCGCTCTACGCGGCCAAGGATGCGGGCCGAGACACGTATCGGCTGGCTGGGACGCCGCTGGAGGTGACCCGATCGGTGGTTTCTCCCGGCATACAGAATGGGCAGGAAGGAGTGGCCACGGCCGGGCCCGGCGGTACACCACCGTCGCGGCATAGCCGCGGCCGATAGTCTCGCGACATATCCGGGCACGATTCGACCGAAAGTGCGGTGACCTCTGAGATGACGACGAACGCGCATGCGAACGGCCGACGGGCGGTGAAGGCAGTCATTCCGGCGGCTGGTCTGGCCACGCGTTTCCTCCCTGCGACCAAAGCCGTGCCCAAGGAGTTGTTGCCCGTCGTCGACCGTCCCGTCCTGCAGTACATCGTCGAGGAAGCGGCCGCCGCCGGCATCACCGACGTGCTTCTCGTGACCGGCCGGGGCAAGACCTCGATGGTCGACCACTTCGACCGGCGGCCCGACGTCGAGGCCAGGCTCGAGGAGAAGGGCGACTTCGAGCGGCTCGCCGAAGTTCGCCGGACGAGTGAACTCGCGGACATCTACACCTGCCGTCAGGGCGAGCCACTCGGCCTCGGTCACGCGATCGGGGTCGCGGCGTCGCACATCGGCGACAACGCTTTCGCGGTGCTGCTCGGCGACGAGTTCGTCGACGTGGACGAGCCGCTGCTGCCGTCGATGCTCGATCTGCAGGCCCGGACCGGCGGCATCGTGCTCGGCTTCATGGAAATCAAGCCCGAGGAGACGAGCCGGTACGGGATCGCCTCGGTCGAGCCCAGCGACCTGGGCGACGACATCGTCACAGTGACCGGGCTGGTCGAGAAGCCGTCACCCGAGGAGGCGCCGAGCAACCTGGCGGTCCTCGGCCGGTACATCCTGCCGGCGACGATCTTCGACGCGATCCAGAACACGAAGCCGGGCAGCGGCGGGGAAATCCAGCTGACCGACGCGATGGCGCAGCTGCTCGCCGACGGCACCCCGGTGCATGCGATCATCTACCGCGGTCACCGCTACGACACCGGTATGCCGCTCGGTTACCTACAGGCCGTCGTGCAGCTCGCCGTAAAGCGGCCTGACCTGGGCGCCGAGTTCAAAGCGTGGCTGACCGATTTCGTCGGGGGCACGCAGGGATGACCGCTACGGCCGATGCCGAGGCGGCCGCCAACGAGCTGATGCCTCTCGCCGAATACCTGGGCAGCGTGCTGCGCAGGCTCCGGCCGCTGCCTCCGCTCGACCTCGACCTCACCCAGGCGCACGGCAACGTCCTCGCCACGGACGTGCTCGCGCCGCATCCGTTCCCCGCGTTCGACCAGGCGGCTATCGACGGCTACGCCGCCCGGTGGCAGGACCTGGCCGCCGCGGGGCGGATCGGGTCGCATCCGGCGTTCGGGGCGTTCGAGGGCGGCTCCCGGCCGGTCCGGCTGAACGTCGTCGGCGACCTCGGCGCGGCCAGCTGGCGGCCGGTGCGACTGACCCCGGGCACGTGTTTCTCGGTGGCCGCCGGAGCGCCGCTGCCGATCGGCGCCGACGTGGTCGTGCCGGTGCACTGGACCGATCAGGGCATGGCCGCCGTCGAGATCATGCACGCACCCAAACGCGGCTCCGGCGTACGCCGAACGGGTGACGAGCTGCCGGTGGGTCGCCTGCTGGCCCCCAACGGCGCTGACGTCACACCGGCAATGGTGGCGGTCTTCGCGGCCTGCGGCATCGGCCACGTCGTCGTGCGGCCCAGCCCCAGGGTGGTGGTCGTGGCGACTGGCGACGAACTGGTCGACGTCGGCCGGCCCAGCCAGCCAGGCCAGGTCGTCGACGCGAATTCGCACGCCCTCACCGCCGCCGCGGTCGAGGCCGGCGCGCTCGCCTACCGCATCGGCATCTGCGACGACGACCCCGAAGGCATCCGCGGCCTGCTCGAGGACCAGACACTTCGCGCCGACCTGATCATCACGACCGGCGGCACCGGGGCCGGTCCGGGCGACATGCTGCGCCGGGTGCTGTCCCGGCGCGATCCGGGCCGGGGCGCCGTCGAATTCACCGACGTCGCGCTCTGCCCGGGCACCTCGCTCGGCTTCGGCACCGTCGGCGGCGAGGAGGTGCCGGTCGTCTGCCTGCCCGGCGAGCCCGGCGCCGCGTTGATCGGCTTCGAGGTGCTGGCCCGCCCGGTGATCCAGCTGCTCGCCGGTTCCGAGCCGGTTTTCCGGCCCGGCGTCAAGGCGCACCTGCTCGAAACGGTCTCCTCGCCGGGCGGCCTGCGGGAGTTCCGGCCCGCGCACGTCGCCGAACGGCGTGGCGGAGGCCATACTGTGCAGCCACTTGCCGGTGGGCCTTACACTCTTTCGGGCCTCGCCGAAGCCAACGGACTTCTCGTACTCGGCGAGCGGGTCACCGCGGCCGCCGCCGGGTCGACCGTCGATGTGCTGCTGCTTGACCGGAGGCGATGATGCTGGGGTCCACGCCTGGATGGCCAGCCGTCCTGGCGGATGGACCTGTGCTGCTCAGGTCCTACCGGCGCGGCGACGCGCGGGCCTGGTCCGAGGTGCGGATCGCCAACCAGAAGTGGCTGGCCCCGTGGGAGTCGTCCCCGCCCGGGCCGTGGGCGGAGATGAATTCAACCCGCGCCTATCTGTACGTCTACCGGGACATGCGGCGGGCGGCGCGGCAGGGCGACAGCATGCCCTTCGCCGTCTGCCTGAAGGAAGACGGCCGCGAGCGCCTGGTGGGCCACCTCAATCTGGGAAATATCGTGCGCCGGGCGTTCAGTTCCGCGTACGTGGGTTACTGGGTCGATTCCCGCGTGGCCGGCCGTGGCGTCATCCCGACGGCGCTGGCCCTGGCGGTCGACCACGCGTTCGGGCCTGGCGGGCTGCACCGGGTCGAGATCAATATCCGCCCCGAGAACGGGCCGAGCCGGCGCGTCGTCGAGAAGCTCGGATTCCGTGAAGAGGCGTACCACCCGCGGTACATGCATATCGACGGGACGTGGCGTGACCACCTCGGGTATGCGATGACGAGTGAAGAGGTCGCCGGTGAGGGCGGACTGGTCGCCAGGTGGCGGAGGTTGCGTACCAACGCCAACTGATCCCGACGACGAGACCGGTCGGTCTGTCAATGATCATCGCGACTGGACCGCCTCGGCGCGGCGTGCCGATTTCCGCAGCTCCCGCCCGTAACCTCGGGGAGATTAGGACTTGCGGTACCCTGCCGTGCCCGCGCACCGCCGGCGCCCCGGGGACCGCCGAGGGTGACGGGAGGGGTGAGGGTGCCGACCTCGGTGCTCCTCGCCGTCCTCACCGCGGCCGGGCTGCTCGCACTCGCACCAGCGCTCGTGCGCCGGTACGACGCCACCGAGCGCCTCGCGGCGGAGCGGGCGTCGTCGACGGCTCGGGTGCTTTCGCGCCGCCGTCGGCTCCGTACCGTGCCCGGACGCCGGCCCGTCAATCCACCCCGGCAGGTGACGGCCACGGTCACGCCGCCGGCGAGCGAACCGCCGCAAGCGCCTCCGAAACGGCCGTTGCGCCTGGTCACCGGCCGTCGACCGGCCCGCCGGATCCCGGTCCGGCGGCACACCCCCGCCGTGGTACGCCGCCGCCGGGTCTTCGCCGCGCTCCTCCTGCTGAACGTGATCGAGCTGGTCGGCGTGCTGTTCGTCAGCTCCGGCTTCTGGATCAGCTTCGCGGTGACGGCGACACTGCTCGGCGCGTACCTCGTGCACCTGCGCAACCGGGCCCTGGCGGACCGGCACCGACGCCGGATCGAGGCGCGCGAGGCGGCCTGGCTGGCCGCCCGGCAGGCCGAAGTGCGCCGCGAGCAGGCCCGGCGGGCAGCGGCCCGGCGCGAGGGGCAGCGCCGGCTCGCTGCCCAGAAGGAAGCCGTCCGGCGGGCGGCGATGGGCCTGGACCGGGACCCCTCGGACCTGCCGACGGCCGTCAACGGAGGCTCGGTCTCCTACCGGCGTACCGGCGGTCTGCGCGGACGCGCTTACGAGGCCGGCGGCCGCGGCACCTCGTACTCGGCCTGAGCCCGCCCGGCCAGTCGATGGGCGGGCCAGTGGGCCGGAACCGCCGGGGAGGCGATTCGCGAGGGATGCGGGCGACCTGTTAACCTTGCGGCGGCCCTACGGGGCCGAGGGGCTGTGGCGCAGCCTGGTAGCGCACCTCGTTCGCATCGAGGGGGTCAGGAGTTCAAATCTCCTCAGCTCCACACATTTAAGGCCCTGACCAGCAAGAACGCAGGTCAGGGCCTTAACGTTTGTCTATGCGATTTTGAATCACCCCCCGAAAACCCCCCACAAACATCCGGGGCGACCACGTTCGGCGGGAGGTGGGCCTGTCCGCGCTGCGGGGTGTCAGGCATTCGTCTGTGCGGGGCTACGCTGCCCGGGACGGCCCACGGTCGCCGCGTTCGGGGCCGATCGTCGGGCTGGCAGTCCTTCATCCGCCGATGCTCGCGGGTCCGGCGTGGTGCTGAGGCTGGGCGCTGAGCCGGTGCCTCGGGTCGGCTGATGGGAGCTGGATCGCTCCGCCCGTGCGGCGAACCAGAGTGTCGGCTGCTGGCGGCGGGCGGAGCGAGCGTAGGCATGTCAGCGTGGTCGGCGGTATCCGGCGATGGGCCCGACGTTGTCGATGTTTGCCATGCGGACGAAATCGCCGGTGTGTGGGGCGTGTACGACGGTGTTGTTGCCGACGGAGATGCCCATGTGGTGCAGGTCGCTGTACCAGAACACCAGGTCGCCGGGTTTCAGGTTGGCGCGGGTGACCGGGGTGTTGTCGGACCACTGCCACTTGGTGTAGTGGCGCAGGGTCACTCCGGCGACGGCCCAGGCGGCGAGGGTGAGTCCGGAGCAGTCGTATCCGCCGGGTCCGGCATCGGCGAAGATGTAGGGCTTGCCGATCAGGCTGCAGGCCTTGGCTGCGGCTTTACCGCCGGCGTCGTTGGTGTATGCGGCGGGGCACGGTCCGGTGCGCAGGGCGCCGACGGCGCCGCCGCCGGTTCCGTACGCTTGGATCCGCAGTTTTTGCAGGTCGTTGATCTTCTGCTGGATGTCCTTTCTCTTGGCGGCGAGGCCGGCGTCGCGGGTAGCGAGGCCGGCGGTGACCGTATCGAGGTCGCGTTTGTCGGCGGCGTATTTGTCGCGGAGGTCGATGACTTTGGTGACCTTGGCCCGCTGGGAGCGGGCCATGAAGTCGAGGTAGGTCAGCTTGTCGGTCAGATCGGCCGGTGAGCCGGTGACGAGCAAGCTGCTCAACCCGATCGTGCCGCCTTGTATGTAGGCGCGGGAGGCGAGGTCACCGACGTTGGACAGGGCGGCGTCGACCTGGGTCTGCAGCGGTTTGAGCTGGGTGCTGAGTTTCTGTTGCTGGGCGCGGCTGGCCTGGAGCTGGCCGTGGGTGTGGTTGTACTGCTCGATGATCGGTTCGAGTTGGTTCCACGCTTTGTTGAGCTGGGCTTCGACCGCCGAGGGGGAGGGCGCGGCCTGAGCCGGGACGGTGCCGCTGAGCGCGATGAGGGCGCCGGCGACGGCGCAGGCCAGCACGCGCAGCGTTGACCGGGGATGACGGTGAGGGGTGAACACGAAGACGGGGATCCTTTCTTCATGCCTCGAGGCGAGGTCACCGCGTTGTGCGGCAGGCGTCATCCGCGCGCGCGGATTCAGCGGCCCGTCAGGTCACCGTGTGGTACGGACCGGCTTGCCGAACGGTTCAGCCGGGCCGTGAGTAAACGGGTGCCCCAGGGCGTGCCGCGAGTCGATGCGGCAGGCCGTGGGATCGAGACGACGGGGTTGACCTTGGGCCTGGAGGTGTCGGGAGACCGGTGCCCGGAGGCGACTCGGCCGTGGTCTGGCTGTGCGGGATGGTGAGTGCTCCCGCTGGTGCGGCTACGTGCGGGCGACAGCGATCGCGGTCAGAGCCAGACCGAACGGCGGTGTGCGCGAGATCCGCGATGTTCGCGGTGGCCAGCGCCGAGCGGGTGTTGGGCCGCGGCTGCGGGTGGCGATCAGCAGGAGCGCGGCCAGTAGGACGCCGAGGGCCAGCACGCTGAGGACGGCGACACAGACGTCCCACCGCTGGTTGGTGTCGTGCGCGCCGCCGGGCATGACGCTCTCGTGCGTGCAGCCGTCGTTGCCGCAGCCGTCCGCGTCCCGAGGGGCCGCGGCGATCAGGACGAGTCCGGAATCTGCCGCGCTGACGGCCGCCGCCGGGTGATCGGCGCCGGTTACCGCGGCGTGGCCGATGGTGTGCAGCGCGGTCAGGCCGAGCAGCGTGCAGGCCAACAGCAGCAGCCGGGCGATGCGCCCGATGGCCGCCACGGCTGTTTCCACGCGGCACAGGCTAGCGGCTGCATCGAAGATCCGCGAGGGGCCCTTGTCGTATCGCGGGCGAGCAGGGGCCGTCATAGCAGCGTGCGGATGTCGTGCGCGAACCGGCTGACGTCGGTGAGGTGCGCGAACCGGCCGTCCACGTCGTAGACCTCGTGGCGGGACGGTGCGGCTACCGGGCCTGTGCCGGGTGGCCGCGTCGATGAGGGCGGCCGGCTGTGCACCACGAGCCGGGCCGGTCGACCCGCCGGTCCGGCTGGGGCGGCGGGCCGCGCCGCGAACATGCAGTCGGCGTACGCCGCCAGCAAGCCCGGATCTCGCAGGGGGGTGACGAGGTCGCGATATGCGGGCGGCACGGCGTCGAGGCACAGCCCGGCCAGGTACGAGCGGACGTCGCGTGGCCGGGCCGCGGTGTCGACGGGTGCAGGCTCGGGGGCGTCGACGGTGACGACGGCGTGGGTGGCGTAGCGGGCGGCGAACAGCTCAGCCAGCGACGCCGATGAGCCGTGCCCGACCACGACCGGCGCCAGCCGCAGGTCCACGCTGTGGATCAGGCAGGCGAGGTCGTCGACGAGTTCGTCGGGGTCGTAGCGCCCGCGTGGGGCGGACTGGCCGTGCCCGGGCAGGTCCACGGCGAGGACAGTGGCGTGCGGGCGCAGGTCGGCGGCGGCGGGCCACCATATGGTGCGGTCGAACAGCACCGGCGGGATCAGGACGACGGGCCGGCCGTGGCGGCCCCACACGTCGTAGCACCACGCGCCGGCGGGGGCGTGCCAGACGTGTGTGGCGCGGACCGGCGGCATCGGCTCGGCGGTCATCACGCCGGCCCGCCGCAATCCGTGAGCCCGGCGGTGGCGAACCGAGCCTCTCGTGTCGGGTGCTGCGCCATGGTGACGGAAGGAATGCGGTGCGCCACGCCGGCCTGGATCAGGGCACGGTAGGCACGCGCGAAGACGTACGGATTCATGGGGGTTGACCTTCGACGCAGATAGGTGCACGGACACCGCCGCGATGCCGCGGCGGGCCGCACGGAGCCGGGCCGCCGGAACGGGTCGAGGCATGCGGGTAAGGCGGCGACGGCCTTGGCATGCTCGACGTGGTGTCCTACGTCCGGCTGACGCCCATCTGCGCCAACGTGGCGGCGGGCAGCAACCGCGGCTGCCTGCCGGGCTGTGGGTCAACTCGCGGCGGTGTGCGTACGGCGGTCGGCAGGTGCACGCTCGTAGCGCCGCTGGCGCTCGGCGTGGTTGCGGTCGCCGTCGCGATGAGGCAGTCGTCAGCGGTGTCGCCCGGGTCGTGGCCGGGCGGTGAGATCCCCGCCGTCTTGGTCGACGTGCGGCGCGGCAATCTCGACGGCGACCGGGTGAACGTCGGCGAACTGCGACAGGTCGACGCCGGGGTTCAGCGCCGTGGCGGGGACGGCGACCAGGTCGTCGGCGCAATGCACCCCCGAGATGCCCAGCCCGGCCATGGTGAACACGATCAGCAGCCAACGCAGCACCCAGGGACGGGTGGTTGCTTGCTGACGGCGGGTCACCCGGCAAGGCTACGACATCGCCCGTGCGGGCTTTTCTGTGCGGGGCGGGCGAGCGGTGTTGAGGCGCCCCGGTTGGGCACCCTGACGGGTGCCCAACCAAGGCGGACATCGTCACTACAACTGCGTCAGCAGGCCCTTCATCGTGGTGATCTCGGCCTGCTGATCGGTGATGATCTTCTGGGCGAGGGTCTTGGCGTCGGGGTTGGAGCCCTGCGTCGTTTCCTGCTGGGCCATCTCGATGGCGCCCTCGTGGTGGCTGATCATCATGGTGAGGAACTGCTTGTCGAACGCCGCCGGTTTCGCGGCCGCCAGTTTGGCCATGTCCGCGTCGCTCATCATGCCGGGCATCGAGCCGTGATCCATGCCGGACATGGCGGCGGACGGGCTCATGCCGGGCATCGGCATGGGCTTGCCCCAGGCGGTCAGCCACTCGTTCATGGTGTCGATTTCCGGCTTTTGAGCCGCCCGGATCTTTGCGGCGAGGTCCTTGACCGGTGCGTTCGATGCCCGCCCGTCGGCCATGGCCGCCATCCGTACGGCCTGCTGGTGGTGCGGGATCATCGACTGGGCGAAGCTGACGTCCGCGTCGTTGAACGTCGCCGCGCTCGCCGGTGCGCTACTGGATGCGGTCATGCCGTCGTGGCTCGTGCCGGAACCCGACGGCGAGATGCCGCCCCCGCAAGCGGACAAGATCAGCGCGGTGGTGACGGCGGCACCGGCCACCAAGCCGCGATGCAGCACGGCGGCGGGCAGCGTGGAAGTACGGATCATTTCGGGTTTGACCTTTCAGAATCGGCTACGGATGTACGCATGAACGCCCCCGGCGTGTGGTCACTGGACCACCTGCCCGGGGATGAAGGCGTTCTATATGCGCAGCACCGCCGCCGATGCCATGGTCAATCCTGGTCGCCGGATCGGCGGCGCCCGCGAGGCCGCCTCAGCGGCCGTCGCCTCGCGCAGGCGTGTCCGGTCGCCCCACACGGCCACCGACAGCGCCGCCAGCAGCGCGAACACGGCGAGCCCGCCGAGCACCGCCAGGCAGATACTCCAGCCGTTCATCGCACCGTGCCCACCAGGGCAGTGATCGCCGTCGCACGGCATGGACGCCACGGCAACAGCGTCGATCAAGGGCGCAACGGGCACCGTGACAGCGGAGATGGCATGCGACATGCCCGGCCGGTCGGTGTCCATCCGCATCCCGGCATGGCCGAGCGTGTGCATGGCGGCCAAGCCGAAAACGGTGACCAACAGCAACAGCGCCCGGGCAGCGCGCCCGAATTGTGCTGCCTGTCGGTTGGTCACGGCGTCCACGCTAGCGCGCGACCACATGCCGCCCCGCCGCATCCCCTGTATCGCCGGAAAGGCCCAGGCACAGTTAGCCGGTGCCCTGAGCTCCTGCGCCCCTGATCCCAAGAACGCTCTGGCCGGCTTCGTGACGCCGAACGGCCCGGAGGTACGCGACGCGGAGACCCGCCGCAAGCCGATGTGACGCAATCGAGTGTCGCGGCCGGCGGACAACGAACTTACGAGTTCACGGCGCAGCACGCCGGTACCAACTGGTTCCACCCCCACAAGGGCGCCCAGCTGGATTGTGGCCCGTATGCTCCGCTGATCGTCGACGATCCGCACGAGCCGCTGCACTACGACGACGAATGGGTCGTCGTGCTCGACGACTGGCTCGACGGCGTGACCGGCACCCAGGACGACGTGCTGGCCGAACTCAAACGGGGCATGGGCAGCCCCTCCGCCGACGCGAGCAGCATGCCGGGTATGGACATGGGCGGCATGGACACGGGCACGCACACATACCCGTACTTCCTGCTCAACGGCCGCCGGCCGAACGCGCCGCTGACCCATGGCGGTAAGCCCGGCGCCCGGCTCCGGCTACGGATCATCAACGCCGGCGGCGACACCGCCTTCCGCCTCGCGCTCGGCGGGCACCAGATGACCGTGACCCATGCCGACGGCTACCCCGTGCAGCCGTTCACGAAACGACGCCGGCGCCGGCAACCTGCAGAACGCTCATCGTGGTGTCCTTCGTTGTCTCATGCAATGGGGTGCGGTACTTCGCCGCGGCGTGGTGTCGACCGGCCACCGGCCCGATGCACTCCGGGCGGCGGCACCCGTTCCGGCCTGTGGTGTGGACAGGCAAGGCAGGTGGACCGTGCGGCACGGTGACGGCAACCCGGAGTCTGGGACAACCCGGCTGGGCGCGTGGGTGGGGATCAGGCGGGGGAGCTGGCCGGTGCGGGGCTGGTGACACTCGTTGCGGTGCGCTGGTGTTGTTGTCGGCGTTGCCCGTATGCGGTTAGGCCGCGGGGCTTGTAGATCGACAAGACCAATGCGACCAGCAGCAGCGCCACCGCGGCGCCGGCGTGCACAACCGGAGACGGGTCGCGGAGACCGTCCAGCTGCGCCGGGGCGGCCGCGTTACGTGCGATGGTCGCCAGGTAGCCGAGCGTCTGGGTGTAGAGCAGCAGCACGCCGGTGGCGAAGAGGTTCATCAACAGCTTGGCGACGACCCAGTAGTGGCGCAGCAGCCCCCAGGTGGTACCGAGGGACTGGATCAGGCCGGTCAGCAGGGAGGCGAGGCTCAGCGGGATCAGGGCGTACCAGCCGACCGGCTCCAGAGTGAGGTAGGCCGCCCGGACGAGCTGGCCGTCCCGGCTGGTCAGGCCGACGACGGCAATGACCAGGGAGGTCACGACCGCGCCGAGCCAGCCGACCGAGCAACCCACATGGGTCACGAGGGTCACCTTGCGCACGGCCGGCGCCATCGTCATCGCTGCTGCTCCGCGAACGCGGCGGTGCCGTCCGGGGCGGCGGCTGTTGAGGTGCGCAGCTCGCCCAGGCCATGCTGCATGTGCCGGCCCGGGCCGTGACCGGTGAGCAGCATGACGGCAATCAGCAGCACGACCAGCACGGCGATGACGCCGAACACCTTGACCCACCGCGGCGTACGTGTCGTGGGCGTCGGGCGCGGGTTGACCCAGTTGGGTGGCCATCGGCCGGGCGACCGTGGACCGGGGCGTTCGGTGCGGTTGTCGGGAGCGGGCGGTTGGTCGGCCACGGTCGTCCTCCATGTCATCGACTTCTCGGAACGCCCAGTTTTGCAATACACTCTGTCTCACGTCAAGGCACAGTGACGGACGTGAGTCATCTCGTATGCTTGGCTGGTGCCGAAGCTGTGGAACGACACGATCGAGGAGCACCGCCGGACGGTGCACGTGGCGATCCTGGACACCGCCGCCTCCCTGGCCGCCCAACACGGGCTGACGGGAGTCACGATGTCGCAGATCGCCCAGGCCACCGGGATCGGACGGGCGACGCTGTACAAGTACTTCCCGGACGTGGAAGCGATCCTGATGGCCTGGCACGAGCGTCAGGTCACCGGTCATCTGCACGAACTCGCGGCGATCGGCCAGCATGGCGACGATCCCGGACAGCGCCTGCACGCCGTGCTGCGGGCATACGCCCGTATCCAGCACGAGCACCACGGCCACGACCTCGCCGCGGCGCTGCATCGCGGCGAGCACATGGCCTCCGCGAGGCAGCACCTGCGCGAGTTCCTTGCCGGGCTGCTCGCCGAGACGACCGCCACGGGCCAGGTCCGCGACGACGTCGCGCCGGGTGAACTTGCCGAATTCTGCCTGCACGCCCTCACCGCGGCCGGCGGCTTGCCGTCGAAAGCCGCCGTCGATCGGCTCGTCACGGTCACCCTCGCCGGGTTGCGGCCGCAGCGCTAGTCAGGACCTCTTGCGGGCGGCGAGGCGTTCCACGATGCCGGCTTTGAAGCGGTCGTGCGCTTCGATGGTGTAGCCGAGGGTTTCGACGTGCCGGATGGGCCGGCGGCGGAAGTGCTCACCGCCGAGCGGGATGGTGACCAGTTCCAGGAGGCGTTGGACGGCCCGGACGGGACGGGCGGCAGCTTCGAGTTGGTCGGCGAGCAGGAGCAGCCCGCCGCGGCGTAGCACCCGGGTCATGTCTTGGTTGGCCTGCCGGTCGTCGGGGATGGTGCAGAGCGAGAAGGTGCACACGACGGTGTCGAAGGTGGCGTCCGGGAACTGCATGTACACCTCGCCTTGGGCGACCTGCACGGTGATCCGATCCACCGCCCGTAGTGGGCCGTAGGTTTTGGTGAGGTCGACGGCGTCAACAGCCAGCACTTCGCTCATTGCCGGGAACCGAAAAGATCACATGAACGAACATGAAGCCCGTCGCGGGCACACCTCGAACGGGTTACGCCTCGCCGGACGCGGGCCGGGCAGCCCGACGCCGCGCGCGGCGTAGCAGCAGATGTGCCGTCACGGCGAGCACCCCTGCGGCGATGGCCCACAACTGGTAGCGGTGGATGGTCGCGGTGATCGCGGACAGGTGGTCGCCGGCCAGATATCCGGCGGTGGTCCACACCCCGACCCACGCTGCGGCGCCGATCGCGTTGAACAGCACGAACCGCGGCCACGGCATGCCGGTCACCCCGGCCACGATCCCGTTGAGCTGCCGCAGTCCTTCGACGAACCGGGCGACCACGACAACTTTCGGCCCGTGCCGGGCCATGAACGTCTCCACCCGGTCCAGCCGTGCCGGCGTCAACCGAACGTACCGGCCGAAACGCAGCACGAGCGGTCGCCCGCCGGTGCGGCCGATCAAGTAGCCGAGGCTGTCGCCGGTCACCGCGGCCAGGAACGCCACCAGTGCCACGACGATCACGTTGAGATGACCCTGACCGGCGTAGGTCGCCCCGGCGAGAATTGCCGTCTCGCCCGGCGCCGGGACGCCGAAGCTCTCGATGAAGACCAACCCGGCGACGCCGAGGTACCCGAAGCGGTCGACCACCCCAAGCAACGAGGCAGCGAGCGTGGAGTCGCCGGTCATGTCCTCATCGCCGCGGCATGTTCTGCGGGTATGCCGGGGCCGGAACAGGTGTCAGCAGTGGCCGCGCCCGGGTCTGCTCCAGCCGCACCACCAGGTCGGTGAGCGGGCGCCGGACGAGCACGTACCCGATCACCGTCACCAGCGCGCCGACGGCGAAGCCGGCCAGCACGTCCTGCGGGTAGTGCGCGGCGATATATACGCGGGCGAACCCCATCAGCACCGCTGCCGAAGCTGCGACCGCACCGAGACGCCGATCGACCAGCAGCAGCCCGGCGGCGACCGCCCCGGCCATGGTGGCGTGATCCGACGGGAAGGATGGGTCTGTGCTCGGCGTGGCCAGCACCAGCAGGTGCGGCAGCACGGTGTACGGGCGCGGCTCGGCCACCGCCGCCACGATCGGCTGGTTGACCGCCACGGCCAGCAGCGTCCCCAGCGGCGCCCACAACGCGGCCGGCATGCCCGAGCCCCGCTGCCGGGCGATCCACCAGCCCCACCCGAGCAGAACCGCGAACAGCACCACCCCGTAGTTGGCGTAGCCGAGCAGGACGCCGTGCAGCCACGGCGTGGCCCGCGCGAAGGCGTTCACCGTCGTGAAGAACCGATCGTCCATCTCTGTGTGCCTCCTCCTCACGCCGGCCGGGCCCTCAACTCCGGGTCAGGACCGGTGCGACCGGGCGGTGCGCCCATGGCAACCACGGTAGGTAGGCGAGGATGAAGGACAGATGAAGCCGCCAGCCGAGGATGGTGCACTACCACCGCGACGACCAACGGAGGGAGGTGACCTGGTGCGGGTATTGGTGGTGGAGGACGAGCGGCGCCTGGCAGACCTGATCGCCCGCGGGCTACGCGAGGCCGGGCACACCGTCGACGTGCGCCATACCGGCTCCGACGGCCTGTTCGCCGCCACCACCGGCGGCTACGACAGTGTGGTCCTCGACTGGATGTTACCCGGCCTCGACGGCATCACCGTCTGCCGGCGGCTCCGCGAGCACGGCAACCGGTTGCCGGTTCTCATGCTCACCGCCCGCGACCAGATCCCGGACCGGGTCGCCGGTCTGGACGCCGGCGCCGACGACTACCTGCCCAAACCGTTCTCCTTCGACGAGCTGCTGGCCCGCCTACGGGCTCTGCACCGCCGCACCGCCGACGCCGCCGCGGCCGAATTACGCGCGGGTGATCTGGTCTTGGACCCGGCCCGGCGGCGCGTGTTCCGCGCCGACGTGCAAGTCGCCCTATCCGCGCGGGAGTTCGACATCCTGCACCTGTTCATGGCGCGGGCCGGGCAGTGCCTGACCCGGTATCAGATCCTCGATGAGGTGTGGGACGGCGAAACCGACCTCCGCTCGAATGTCATCGACGTCTACATCGCCAGCCTGCGCGCCAAGGTCGACAAACCCTTCGGCCGACACGCCATCGAGACTTTGCGCGGCGCCGGCTACCGCCTCGAACCCCGCGGCGGCTGACATGCGCCCGCACGTCCCCCGGACGCGGCGGCTGCGCCGCATCTCTTCCACGTGGAACCGGCTACCACTTCGCCTACGGCTCGTCGCGGGCTTCGCCGCAGCAATGCTGGTTGTGCTCACCGCGGCTGGCGCGTTCGTCTACCTGCGCGTGCAATACGCCCTCGACCTGCGCCTCAACGAAGACCTGTCCGCCCAAGCCGCCCAGCTTGTGGGCAACATCGGCGCCGGGGGCGCCCCGGCGGTGTCGCCCGGCACCTCGTATCAACTGCTCGACGTGAACAACCGGGTGGTGGCCGCAAGCCCCGGACTGACCGGCACGTCGCTGCTACGCCCGGACCAGACCACGACCGCGTTGCACCATCCGTTGCGTGCTGACCGCGGCGACCTGTTCCCGATCAGCAGCCACACCCTGCGCCTCTACGCCGTACCGGTGCACCCCGGCGTCGCGCCGTCAGCCGGGGACGCCGTCGTCGCCGTGCTCGCCGTGCGCCGCGACCAGCGCGACGAAGCACTGCGCGAACTCATCGCCCAGCTCACCCTCGCCAACCTCGCCGCCCTCGCCGTCGCCTCCTTCGTCGGCTACCGGCTGGCCCGCGCCGCCCTCGCCCCGGTCGAGCGGTACCGCACCGAAGCCGCCCGGATCGCGGCCGGCGCCACCGGCGTCCGCCTCGCCGTCACCACCGAATCGCACGACGAAGTCGCCCGGCTCGGACACACCCTCAACACCATGCTCGCCGCCCTGGAAACCGCCCTCGACCGGGAGCGACGCTTCGTCAACGACGCCAGCCACGAACTACGCACCCCGCTGACCCTGTTATCGGCCGAACTCGAACTCGCCCTGCGCCGCCCACGCACCACCGCCGAACTGGAACAGACCGTGAAGGCCGCCGCCGCGGACACCGCCGACCTGATCCGCCTCGCCGACGCCCTACTCACCGTCGGCGTGCAACCCGACCAGGCCAACGCCGACGAGGTCAACCTTGGCCGCCTGGTCACCGACGTGATCGCCCGCTACCAGGTCACTGCCGGCCACAGCCGCCTGACTTTGCACACCCAAGCGGCGCTGCCGGTCCGAGGCGACCCGACCCGCCTCGATCAGGTCATCACGAACCTGCTCGACAACGCCGTCCGGCACGGTGCCTCACCGATCACCGTCACCGCCGACCGCACCGCAGACGTGATCCTGTTGACGGTGCACGACGGCGGCCTCGGCATGGACCCGGACTTCCTGCCCCGGGCTGCCGAACGATTCAGCCGAGCCGACACCGCCCGCAGCACACCCGGCACGGGACTTGGCCTGTCACTGGTCGACGCGATCGTCAGCGCCCACCACGGCGAACTGCGGATCTGCTCCCACGGCGCCCACTACAGCACCACCGACCGATTCGACGTCGGCTGCGACCACCCTGCCACCGGAACCACCATCACCGTGCTGATCGGTGCAGCACACACGCACGGCCAGGCCCCGCCAGCACCATGAAATACACCAGACGCCAGGCGCGAAACACACTCGCGCACCACGCAACCATGTGAATGGAGGATCGGTGACCGAACCGCTGGTGAAGGATTTCGACTCGGCGCCCGGCTGGTCGCCGTGGCGGACCGTGGTCGGCTTCGGACTGGTCAGCCTGGCCGGGGACATGGTCTACGAAGGCGCCCGATCGGTGTACGGTCCGCTGCTTGCCTCACTGGGCGCCTCCGCCACCGTGGTCGGTCTGGTCACCGGCGCCGGGGAAGCCATCGCGTTGCTGCTGCGGCTGGTGTCCGGGCCCTTCGCCGACCGTACCCGCCGGTACTGGACCCTGACCATGCTCGGGTACGCCCTCACCGCCGTGTGCGTGCCGCTACTGGCCATCGCACCCGCCCTCGGGGCCGCCGGGCTGGCTGCCGCCGCCACGCTGATCCTGGCCGAGCGTCTCGGCAAGGCGATCCGCAGCCCCGCCAAGTCGGCGCTGCTCGCCGACGCCGCCGGCCAGGTCGGCATGGGCCGGGGCCTAGGCGTACACAAAGCCCTCGACCAGATCGGGGCGTTCGCCGGCCCGCTGCTCGTGGCCGCGATCGTCGCCGTCGACTCCGGCCGCCTCGGGCCGGCCCTGATCGCCCTCGCGGTCCCCGGCGCAGCATCCATCCTGCTGCTGATCTTCCTGCGGGCTCACCGCCTCAGTGATCACCCGACGACGCCCCCCACCGCCGCCTCCGCGGCGCCTGCCGTGGCCACGGCACGAGAACCGATGCCGCCGCGATTCTGGTGGTTCGCCACAGCCGCCGGACTGTGTACCGCCGGTCTGGTCACGTACGGGCTCATCGGGTTCCATCTGGCCAGCGCGCACATCGTCACGAGCGCCGCCGTGCCGTTGCTCTACGCCGCAGCGATGGCCGTTGGGGCGGTCGCCGCGCTGATCACCGGTGTCGTCTACGACCGATGCGGCCCCTGGACCTTGGTGGCATTGCCCGCCATGATTGCCGCAGTACCCGCCCTGACGTTCGGGACCGGCCTACCTGCAGTCGTGGCCGGGATCCTGCTGTGGGGCACCGCGACCGGAATGCAGGACTCCACCGTCAAGGCGCTGGTCGCTGACCTCGTCCCCCGGCACCGGCGAGCCACCGCCTACGGACTGTTCGCCGCCGTCCAAGGCGCCGGCGCCTTGGCCGGCGGCGCCACCGCAGGCGCCCTCTACCAGCACTCCCGCACCACCCTGATCATCGCGGTGGTCATCAGCCAGGCCGTAGCGTTACTGGTCCTCGTCACTCATTTCGCGACCACTCGGTTGCCCAGACGAGACTGACTTCTCATCTCACCGGCACGCCGACCCTGAACGCGCCAGCCCAACCGCAGACGTGGATCGCCGCCAGCGCCCACGGCGCAATGGCGCTTAATTAGGGTGTTTCCGCTGGTAGGGGTTTCAGTCGGTGCAGGGAAGTTACGGTCGGCCAGGATCAGCATCCCCGGACCGAACGAGGCGAGTATCCGCCCGGTGAGCACCGTTTCGGCGCTCCGGTAGCCGTCGAAATCAGCGTTCAGTAAGGCCTTGGTGCCACACTCGGCGTGCACGAGCAGCCGGACCTGGGGGAACGCGCCCGGCCCGGCATCATTGGACGGGCCGTCGAACACCGCGCGGTTCGCGGGGCTGTTCGGCACATCCAGGGTCGATCCGTCGATCGCGGTCAACCGCAGCCCGCGCCAGAAACAGCCCGGCATCGCCTCGCTGGCGATCGGGCCGGCGACCCGGGCGAACAACAGCCGCAACGGCTCAACCCCCAGCCGGGCAGGGGTCTTGGTGATCGACCCGGACCAGGCCACATCCGCCTCGTCCGGCCCGGCCCCGGACCAGCCCGTCGATCAACTGCCGCAACACTTCCTCGTAGCCTTGCTCACGCCACAACCACATCGCCAGGGTGAAGTACGTGGTCAGCCGGGCCGGCAACGACCGTTTCCGTAGTTCACGCGCCTGCGCCTCATCGATCACCGCGTCCACCAACCCGGGCGGGAACGTCTTGGTCAACACCCCGATCGCCACCCGATCCGGCAACCCTGTTCCGCGTCGCCCTGACGATACGTTCCTGACGATGATGATCGCCCACCTCAGGGCGCGATCACGATGGCGAAGCAGGAAAGCGCAGCGGGCGGCAACGTCGACGCGAAGGCCCTCGCCGCGAAGATCGTCACCGATCAGCAGGCGCAGATCACCACCATGCAGACCATCGTGGCCCGCTTGTAGCGCGTACGAACGGACGGCCGGGCACCCCGATAAGGGTGTCCGGCCTCGCTCGTTTCGCGGCAGAAGCTGTTTAGAATCGGTTTCGCTGTCCCGCGTCAGGTCACCGCACGGGCGTGTGGTCATGGGGGTGGGACTGGTTCGTGGCGTCGGTGTCCTTACTGTCTCGGCTGTCGCCCATACCACCCATGCCTCGCATCATGACGAACATCATCACTGGGCAGGCGAGGAACAACCCGAGGAAAGCGATCCGCTGCAACGGCACCCCGTAGGCTATGGCCCCCACTGCCACGACCGAGAGGGCCAGGGCGAACAGTCCGTAGTTCCTGGTTCTCATGGTGAGGCCCTCCTGCGGATGCGGCGGTCGGTGATCCGGGCACTACAGTGAGCTTCGCTGCCGGTGCGGGTGGCAGGCAGGGCCGAAAGACCCCCGGCCGCTATCCGGAGGTCCTGCTCACCTGCCAGCCAACGGGCGCACATCGGTCAGTGCCGGTTTCCCGGCGGTGACGGTGCCGGTCTTGTCGAGCACGATCGTGGTGAGCTTGTGTGCGGTCTCCAGCGCGGCGGCGGAGCGGATCAGGATCCCCGATTGGGCGCCCTTGCCGGTTCCAACCATGATCGACAGTGGTATGGCGAGTCCGAGCGCGCAGGGGCAGGCGATGATCAGGACCGCGACGGCGGAGACCAGCGCGAGGGTGGCGGCCGGGTCGGGGCCGGCGACGTACCAGGTCGCGAACGTGGCGATCGCGACCGCGATGACCACGGGCACGAAGTAGCCCGAGACGGCGTCGGCGACCCGCTGGATCGGCGCTTTCGACGCCTGGGCCTGCTGCACCAGCCGGATGATCTGGGCGAGCATCGTGTCGGCGCCGACCTTGTCGGCGCGGATCACCAACGCGCCGGTTTGATTCAGCGTGCCGCCGATCACGCTGTCGCCGATTGTCTTGGTCACCGGCATCGATTCGCCGGTCACCATTGCTTCGTCGAGCGCG
>JAVHVY010000102.1:0-3252 GCA_032160305.1 Actinoplanes sp. | reverse complement strand
GCGATGCGGGTGGCGACGGCCGACAGGTCGTCCCGCTGCAGGCGTAGTTCGGCCCGCGCGACAGACGACAAGTCCAGGAGGTCCTCGATCAGTTCACCCATGGTGAGGGCTGCTTGGTGGATGCTGCCGGCATGGTGGCGACCCTGTTCGTCGAGTTGGCTGCCGTGGTTGAGGAGCAGCCGTTCGCTGAATCCGCCGATCGCCCGCAGCGGTGTGCGCAGGTCGTGCGCGGCCGAGTAGTTGAACGCTTCGAGGTCGTGGTTGGACCGTTGCAGGGCGGCCGTGCGTTCGCTGAGCAGGTTGGCGGCGTGGTTCATCGCAATGTCGAGCCGGCCGATCTCGTCCTGGGCGCGGTAGGGGTGCGCTGCCAGGCGCTCGCCGGCGGCGAGCCGGTCCGCGTTGCCGGTGATGTGCCGGATCCGGCGGCTGATCCCGATCGTGAACAACGCAATCGAGAGCAGGCCGCCGCACACGCCGAGGATCAGGGCGGCCACAACCAGCCATCCGGACGTGCGGAGCACCGTCCGCGCGGCGGCCTCACGTTGTTTGAGCAGGTCGTGCTCGGCCTGCAGCATGTCGGTCTGGATATGGCGTAGCCCGTCCATGATGGTCTTGCCGTCGATGACCAACTGCTGGACTTGTGGAGTCGCGACCTGCGACCGCGCGACCTGGCGCAGGGCGTCGAGCTGGTCGAGTCTGCGCGTCGCAGCGGCGTCGAACGCGTCCAATCGCTGTGTCTGGGCTGGGTTGTCGGAGACCAGGGTCCTGATTTCGGGGATCACTCTGGGCAGATCCCTGTTCGCGATGTTGAAGGGAGCCAGGAACCCCACCGTGCCGGTGAGCAGGTAGCCGCGGACCCCGGTTTCGGCGTCGACGATCAGGGCCAGCGCCTGGTTGAGGCTGGCCTGCACGGTGACAGTGTGCGACACCCAGGCGTTGGACCGCTGGGCCTGGGTCCGGGTCGCCGCGAATGCGATGGTCGTCGCCAGCAACATGCAGGCCGGTAACACGAGGACGATCGTGCCCTTGGTCCGGATGCTACGGCCGAGCCACCATCGAGTCAGCCTGCCGGGGCGGTGGACGTTCTCGCCTCTGCCCATGTGCCGTACCCCCCGTGCCAGACAGTTGGGTCTTCTCTGACGGACCCGAGCCGGTGGATTCTGTGATCGGTCGCCCTATACAGCGGTCGGGTTGGCCGCTGGCAGTTCGTGCGGTAGCAATGGTGGCCCGTGTCGGTCATCGATGGCGTCGCGCAACGCGGCGAGCAGTGTTTCGGCGTTGAACGGCTTGGAGATGAAGTGGGTTCTGCGGCCCTGGGCGCCATCCGGGGGGAGTTGGCTCGCGGTGTAGCCGGACATGTACAGCACCGGAAGGTGGTCGGGCCGGTCGGCGCGCAGGCGCTCGGCCAGTTCGGCGCCGGACATTCCCGGCATGATGACGTCGGTGAGCAGGGCGTCGACCCGGACCCCCGGCCGCGCGTCGATCGCGAGCGCCTCGGCGCCGGACTCCGCGACCAGGATCTGGTACTGGTGGCGGGTCAGGATGCGACTGATCACGTCGCGTAGCGGCTCCTCGTCTTCGACCACGAGAATGGTTTCGGCATGGCCGTCGGTCGGGCTGTCGGCGGCCGGTTCGCATTCCTCGGGTACGCCGTCGACCGGCGGAAGGTACATGTGGACGGTGGTGCCGCGGCCCAGCCCGGTGTGCAACGTGATGTGCCCGTCGGCCTGGGTGATCACCGCGTATGCGCTGGCCATGCCCAGACCGGTGCCCTGGCCCGGCGCCTTGGTGGTGAAGAACGGATCGAAGGCTCGTTTGGCCACGTCCGGCGCCATCCCGGCGCCGGTGTCCGCGACGGAGATGTGGACGTAGGATCCGACGGGTACCTCCGGGTTCTCGGGCGAATCGGTGGTCACGGTGCACGCCTCGGCCCGGATGCTCAGCCGGCCACCACCAGGCATGGCCGCCCGGGAGTTGACGGCGAGATTGAGAATCACCTGTTCGATCTTGCTGGCGTCGATGGTGACCGGGTGCGGGCCGGCGGCCAGGTGGCAGTCGAACTCGATGTCCTCGCCGATGGTCCGCCGGATCAGATCCTCGATGCCGCGGATGGTGGCGGTGATGTCGACCGCGCCGGCGGCCGCCGGTTCGTGCCGCGCGAAGATCAGTAACTGCCGGGTCAGCGCGGCACTGCGCTCCGCGGACCTGCGGATCCGCTCGACGTCGGCGCGGCCGGGATGGTCTGGGCCGAGGTCGTCCTCCAGGAACGCCGCGCAACTGAGGATCACCGCGAGCGCGTTGTTGAAGTCGTGCGCGACGCCGCCGGCGAGCAGGCCGAGCGCCTCGATACGTTCGTTCTGCCCGAGTTGGCCGATCAGCAATTCGCGTTCGCGCTCGGCGATGACCCTTTCGGTGATGTCGCGAAGCACGCCCTCGACCGCGACTCCTCGACCGTCCTCGTCGAGGATGGCCTGCGCACGCTGCTCCAGCCAGGCGACCGAACCGTCCGGACGATGCCAGGCGACGACGAGCGGTGTCGAGGTCGGCGAGCGCAACGACTCCTCGAATCGGATCCGGTCCTCGGGATCGACGATGTGCACCGACAATCGCGACACGGGCCCGAGGAGTTCGCTCGCCGGGTAGCCGGTCACCTCGGCGACGGCGGGGCTGAGATAGCGCAGCGCGACCACCGGGGACAACGTACCGTGATAAATGACGTCCTGGGCATGCTCGGCGAGCAGACGGTAGCGACGTTCGCTGTCGCGCAGCGCCTCCTCGGCCGCTCGGCGCTGGCGGCGTACGTCGGCGTCGGCGAGTTCCCGGCGCACCGCCGGGGCGAGCCGGTGCAGGAGATCCTTGCGGACGAAGTCCTGCGCACCGCTGCGCATCATGGCGACCGCGGCCTCCTCGCCGATCTTTCCCGAGGTCAGGATGAAAGGCGTGTCGTGCCCGCTGTCGCGCAGCAGTTGCAGCGCCCGCTCGGCGCTGAAGCCGGGTAGGCGGTAATCGGAGATGACCACATCCGGGGTACGGGTCGTCAGCGCGGTCCGCAGAGCCGGCTCGGTGTCGATGCGCTCGTAGGCGAAGTCGATGCCGCTGTCGCGCAGGGCCTCCGCGACGAGTACGGCATCGTCGTCGCTGTCATCAACGATCAGTACCCAGTAGCCGGTCATCGCGCTCCCGTCCCACGGTCGAGCCCGACGGCGCATTACCGCCCAGCACCGTCAAGATCACGACTCAGAACCAGCGTAC
>JAVHVY010000066.1:0-8262 GCA_032160305.1 Actinoplanes sp. | reverse complement strand
AGGGGCGGAGCAATGGCGTACGACGACACGGCTTTTCGTCAGCAGAGCGACGACCAGACAGACGGCGACCCGGCCGCCTACCGCAACGGTTTCGCCGCTGCGGACTACCGCTCGCGGCGCCGCGATCTCGACCCCGCCGACGGCGCGCGGCACGCCGAAGTGACCGCTGACCTCGGGGGCCGCACGGGCGACGGCCGTGACCGGCTCGGCGTCCACCTCGGCTGGGAGATCGTGCTGCTGCTCGGTGTCGCCGCGATCGGCTATCTGCTCTACCGGCTCGACCCGGCCAGCCTGAAACGCCCGGCGCTGGACACGCTACTGGTCGCCGCGGCAGCGATCGGCCTGCTCACCCTGGGCATGGGCGTGACCTTGCGGGCGGGCGTGCCCAATCTCGCGATCGGCCCGATTACCCTGGCCGCCGAGTTGCACTACGCCGAGAACGGCGACCTCGGCCTGGTCAAATCCGGCCTGCCCGCGCTGGTCATCGCCGCTGCCGGCGGCCTGGTCATCGCCGTGCTGATCCTCGCTCTGCACGTGCCGGGCTGGGCGGCGACCCTCGGCGCCGGCCTCGGCGTCATCGTCTACGACCAGCTGCGTACGGCTCCTGTCATCGTCCAGGGCGACTACGACCCGACCGATTACGCCACCTACATCTTCGGCGGGTTCGCGGTGCTCGCGGTGCTCGGGGGGCTGCTCGGCACGGTCGGCGTGGTCCGGCGCTGGCTCGGCCGGATGCGCCCGGACGGCGACGCGGCGGTCCGCCGGGGTGGGGCACCGGCCCTGCCGGTGATCGGCTCGCTGGTGCTGTCCTCGGTCTTCGCCACCGTCGCCGGCATCCTGATGGCCGCCCAGTCCGTGAAGGCGATCGTGCCGACCACCGGCCTGGAGTGGACCGGTATCGCGCTGGGCACCGCCCTGGTCGCCGGCACCAGCGCCTACGGCCGGCGCGGCGGAGTCTTCGGGACCCTGCTCGCCGTCGCCGGGATGACGCTCTTCCTGGACTACTCCTACCGGCGCAACTTCGACATCGCGCTGTTCGCCATCGCGGCCTGCGCGATCGGCGGCGGCCTGATCATCACCCGGCTGGTCGAGACCTACGGCAAGCAGCTGCCGCTGACGCTGCTCGACGCGGCGGAGAACGCGGCGGCCAGCACCGGCAGCAGCCGGCAGCCGGACATCTGGGAGCGGGCGACCGCAGCGCCGCCCCGCAGCGACCGGTGGGACGCCGGCCCGTGGAGCGGCGCCCGCTGACTGCCGCCATCCGTCGGTTGGTTCCGGGCGGCGTCCGCTGGCTGCCGCCTCCCAGCGACCGGTTCCGGGCGGCGTCCGCTGGCTGCCGCTATCCGTCGGTTGGTTCCGGGCGGCGTCCGCTGACAGCCGCCTCCCGGCGACCGGTTCCGGGCGGTGCCCGCCGATCGGCGTAGGTGTCGCCCTATGCTGGCAATCATGACCGATGCGACCTTCGCCGAGCTGGACGCCCTGCCCACGGAGGAGCTGCGCGAGCGGGCCTTCACCAAGGCCCGCGGCAAGCGGGACGTCAGTTTTTTCTGGGGGGTGTTCAAGCACCTGCCCGACTCCGACGAGGCTTCCGAACTGGACGGCGCCCCCAACTCGATCGGCCCGACGGTCGACGAATTCGTTGCGTTGTGGCGTGAGATGACCGGACACGGGTACGGGGATCAGGAGCCGCTGCTGCGGGCCGCCTTCATCGACTACCTACAGAATCACTGACGCATTCACGGACTTCGTTTGAAAATGTGGTCCCGCTGGGAACTAGCGGGCCATGGCTCTCGGCAACCGGTACAAGACTGCGCCTGGTGCGGGCACGCTCGCCGCGCTCATCCTCGTTCTCGTCTTCGGCAGTCCGTGGTATTCGGACTGGGCGAACAGGAACACCAACCCCAACACCGCAGGCGGCTGGTGGCTGCGGCTACTGGCCTGGCCACACTGGCAGTTCAACTCGAACGACTCGCTGCGCGAGATCGTCGTCGGTGACCTGCGGGCGATCCTGCTCATCGTGCTGACCGCGCTGTTCCTCTTCCTGTTGCCCGGCTCGCAGCTGGCCCGGGCCCGCGGCACGATCAGCCAGTTCTTCGCCGGCTGGGCCGGGTACGTCTTCGCCGGCGGCTTCGCGGCCCTGCTCACCACGCTGTTCCTGGCCAACCCGTCGCTACTCGGTGCCTTCCGGTCGGCCGGCGACGGCGCGACCTACGGGCTCTTCGTCGGCTGGATCATCGGCCTGGCAACCCTGGGTGGCAGTCGCGGCACCCGCTGACCCTCCGCCCGCCCGGGCGCAACCGTCCTGGCTGGACCCCCTCCCGCCCGGCGCAACCGTCCTGGCAGACCCCCCTCCGCCGGCCCGGCGCAACCGTCCTGGCAGACCCCCTCTGCCCGCCCGGCGCAACCGTCCTGGCAGACCCCCTCTGCCCGCCCGGCGCAACCGTCCTGGCTGACCTCCGCCCGCCCGGCGCAACCGTCCTGGCCGGGTGGGGGTCCAGCCAGGACGGTTGCGCGGCGCCGGCCCGCAGCGCTATCCGGACCCTATCTCCCCGTCGGCCCGGGTCGCGCTGCGGCTCGTCGTGCCGCCTGCTCAGACCGGTGCGGCGGCCTCCTCGGTCGGCGTCTCGAAGATCGCGGAGCGGGAGACCGTGCCGATCGGGGCGCCGTCCTGCATCACGACCACGTTGTGGGTGTCGACGGTCAGCATCGCGGCGAGCGCGTCGTAGAGCGTGCCCGAGGCCGGGACCTGCGGCATCCGCCGGACGTCCTCGATCTCGCCGAGCGGGCGCATCACCTCGCGTACCGGGGTCACGGCGAGGCGGCGGATGCCGCGGTCGGTGCCGACGAAGCGGCTCACCGCCTCCGACGCCGGGTTGCTGAGCAGGTCGGCGGGCTTCGCATACTGCAGGAGCAGGCCGCCTTCGCCGAGCACGGCGATCCGGTCGCCGAGGCGGACCGCTTCGTCGATGTCGTGGGTCACGAGAACGATCGTTTTGCGTACGGCGGCCTGCAGGCGAAGGAACTCCTCTTGCAGACGGGCCCGGACGATCGGGTCGACGGCCGAGAACGGCTCGTCCATCAGGAGCACCAGCGGGTCGGCGGCCAGCGCCCGGGCCACCCCGACGCGCTGCCGTTGGCCGCCCGAGAGCTCGTGCGGGTAGCGGTCGCCGTACCGGGCGGGGTCGAGGCCGACCAGGTTCAGCAGCTCGTCCGTACGCTCCTTGACGCGCTTGCGGTTCCAGCCGAGCAGCCGGGGGACCGTGCCGACGTTGGTGCGGATCGACTGGTGTGGGAAGAGGCCGACGCTCTGGATCACGTAGCCGATGTGCCGGCGCAGCTCGACCGGGTCCTGGGTGGTGATCTCCCGGCCGTCGATCCGGATCGAGCCCTTGGACGGCTCGATCAATCTGTTCAGCATGCGCAAGATCGTCGATTTGCCGCAGCCGGACGGCCCGATCAGCACGACCAGCTCGCCGGCCCGCACCTCCAGACTGAAGTCGCCGACCGCGACGGTGCCGTCGGGATAGACCTTGCCCACGTTCTCGAGGGTTATCGACGCCGCCGTCCGGCCGGCGCCGGGCTCGGTGATCGCGGTAGCGTCCACGCATGTCCTTCCTGTCGAGGGCCCCTTCGCCTGCCTGGCCCTGGGCCGCACCCGCGGACGGCGGTCCGGGAAATCCGTGGTTCTCCTGGCGGTATGTCCACGACAACGCCGGTGACCTCCTGGCCGCGCTGCAGCACCACGCCGGCCTGACGGCTCGGGCCGTGCTCATCGCATTGGTCATCGCGGTGCCGCTCGCGGTCATCGCCTACTGGATCAAACCGCTGACCGGCCCGATTCTTGCACTCTCCGGCGTTCTCTACACGATTCCGTCGCTGGCGCTGCTGGCGCTGCTGGCTCCGCTGCTCGGCACGACCACGGACACCGTGGTACTGATCGCCCTGGTGATCTACGCCCTGCTGGTCCTGGTGCGCAACTCGCTGGCCGGACTGACCCAGGTGCCGCCCGAAGCACTCGACGCGGCGGTGGGCATGGGGTACGGGAGGTACGGCCGGCTCTGGCACGTCGAGTTGCCGCTCGCCCTGCCCGGCATCCTGACCGGGCTGCGGCTGGCGACCGTCTCCACCGTCGCGCTGGCCACGGTCGGCGGCCTGATCGGCCAGGGCGGCCTCGGTGACCTGATCCTGGGCGGCTTTCACAACAACTTCTACAAGGCCGAGATCATGACCGCGTCGATCCTCTGCGTGGCGCTCGCCCTGGTCCTCGACCTGATCCTGGCCGGCTTCGGCTGGTTGCTGACTCCGTGGACGAGGGAGCGCCGGTCGTGAACTACCTGCGCGACGGAGTCGTCTGGCTGAACGATCCGTTGAACTGGACAAATCCCGGCGGCCTGCTCGAACGCCTCGGCGAGCATCTGGTGATCAGTCTGTGGGCGGTTCTGCTGGGCTGCGCGATCGGCTGGCCGTTGGGCGTCTGGCTGGGTCACCGCGGTCGTGGCGGTGGCGCGGTGATCACCGTGGCAAACCTCACACTCGCGATCCCCACCGTCGCCCTGCTGACCATCCTGCCGCTCACCCCGCTCGGCTTCGGCAAGCCGCCGGTGGTGTTCGCGCTGGCGGTCTTCGCCGTCCCGCCACTCTTGGCGAACGCCTACACCGGGCTTCGCCAGATCGACCCGGAGACCCGGGACGCGGCCAAGGGGATGGGCCTGAGCGGCAGCCAGCTGCTCCGGCAGGTCGAGCTGCCGCTCTCGGTGCCGTATCTGGCCACCGGCCTGCGGACCGCGTCGGTGCAGGTCGTGGCAACGGCGGCGCTGGCCGCCTTCGTCAACGGCGGAGGGCTCGGCGAGATCATCAGCGCCGGCTTCGGCATCGGCCTGGCCAACGGCGGCGCCGGGCAGATCGTGGCCGGCGGCATCGCTGTGGCGCTGCTCGCACTGCTGGTCGAGGGCCTGCTGGCGATCGTGCAACGCCTGGTCACCCCGCGTGCGCTGCGCCCGGTCAAGCGGCGCCGGCCGGCTCCGGCGGCGACGGTCGCATAACGCTCCGGCAACGGTCGGTCACGATGTCACACCCGGCGGGTGTAATGGCAGGAACCCATACGGGCATCGCTAGCGGCTGCCCGTCGGACACGCGGTTCGGCCTGACCAGGCCGAGCCGGGACACAGAAGGCGGCGGTATGCATCGACACCTGCTCATGACAGCCGGCACCCTGGCCGCGGCTGTCGTGATCCTCGCCGGCTGCGGCAACGCCGGCTCGTCCGGCACTTCGGCCCCGCCCAGTTCCGCTACCGGATCGGGCTGCGCACCCGCCGCCGGCGACAAGCTGGTCGTCCTGACCGACGACAAGAACCTGCAGAACACGGACAACATCGTCCCCGCCATCAATAAGAAGTCGTCGTCGGACCAGCTGGTCGCGGCGCTTGACAAGGTGTCGGCGGCACTCGACACCCCCAAGCTGATCGCCCTCAACAAGGCCGTCGACATCGACCGCAAGTCGTCCAAGGCCGCCGCCCAGGAGTTCGCCACGGCCAACAACCTGACCGCCGGCATCACCAAGGGCCCGGGCGGCAAGATCACGGTCGGCGCCGCCAACTTCAGCGAGAGCGCGACGCTGGGCGAGCTCTACAACATCGTGCTGACCGCGGCCGGCTACACGGTCAAGGTCCAAACGATCGGCAACCGCGAACTCTACGAGCCCGCCCTGGAGAAGGGCGACCTCGACGTCGTCGGAGAGTACGCGGCCACGCTGGCCACGTTCCTGTCGGGCAAAGTCGATGGGAAGAGCGCGAAGGACCCGTCGTCGTCGGATCTGACCACGACGATGACCAACCTGACGGCGCTCGGCGCCAAGGTCGGCCTCGTCTTCGGCACGGCCTCCAGCGCCCAGGACCAGAACGCGTTCGCCGTCACCAGCGCCTTCGCCGACAAGTACGGCGTCACGACGCTGTCCGAGCTCGCGGCCAAGTGCTCGGGTGCGGCCACGATCCTCGGCGGACCGGCCGAGTGCCCGCAACGACCCAAGTGCCAGGCCGGCCTCGTGTCGACCTACAACTTCCAGGCCGGCAAGTTCAGCTCGCTGGACCCGGGCGGCCCGCTCACCAAGACCGGCCTCAAGCAGGGCACGATCAGCGTGGGCCTGGTCTTCAGTTCGGACGGCGCGCTGGCCGCCGGCTGACCCGGTCTCGACACGTTTCGGCCGAGCGCCGGGCGCCCTTTCGGCGGCCCGGCGCTTGGTCGTGTTCCGGCGGCCCGGTACTCGGTCGCGTTTCGGCGGCCCGGCGCTTGGTCGCGTTTCGGCGGCCCGGTACTTGGTCGCGTTTCGGGGGACGTGCGTCCGAGCAGGCTTGATCCGAGGTTGTTTCGCCGTGGAGTTCGATGTGGGTAGCATCGGCGATCATGCCGGACCCGGATTCCGAACAGCACGGGCACAGTGCCCGCCTGCTCCGCGCCCTCATCTGGGGCGGTGTCGGGCTTGCGCCAGTGACTGCCCTCGTCGTACTGGTGGGCGGCAGCGACAATTCGGTCCGCTTCGCGGTGGTGCTGATCGCCGTGTGCGTCGTGTTGATCGGCGCGTCGATGCTGATCCGCAGCGACCCGGTGCTGCTGCGGATGCACGTGGAGGACCGGGTCGGCGAAGAGGTCGAGGCTCTGCGCGCGCAGCTGCGCGAGGAGATCGCCGCGGCGGCCCGAGTCACCAGCCACCGCGTCCAGGCCCTGGAGGAGGAACTGAGCCAGGTCCGCGCCGGCGCGCTCGCGGCGCCGATGGGCTCGGCCAGGCCGGAGCCCGGCCTGCCGACGGGTGGGCGGGCAGTCGTCCCGGCGGCGGGCGCCACCTCGGGTCCGATCCAGCGGCCGGCCGCCGTGGGCCGGCCGACCGGCGGGGCCGCGGCGGCGGTGAATGCGGTCGGGCCGGCGGGTTCCGCGGCGCCGCGACCGGCTGGAAGCGCTTCCGTCTCGGCAGCGGCCCGGCCGGTCGGCACGGCCTCGGGCCCGATTCCGGCGCCCCGCGCTGGTGCGGTCGTGCCACCCCCGACGACGGCACCTGTCTTCCGCCCGTCCTCCGGTTCGCCGTCGACTTCGTCCGGCGCCGCACCAGCTCCGCGTGGCACCGGATCGATATCTCATGAGGCCGGCCCAGCTCCCCGCGGCACCGGATCGATGTCCCATGAGGCCGGCCCAGCTTCGCGCGGTACCGGATCGATGTCCCATGAGGCCGGCCCAGCTTCGCGCGGTACCGGATCGATGTCCCGTGGGACCGGGTCGGTTCCGCGCGGTACCGGGCCGACGTCGCGCGGAACCGGGCCCCATGAGCCGAGCGCCGGGCCGATGCCTCTCAACGGCGGGGCCGGAGCGTCGCGGCGGCCGGCGGGAGGCGCTTACGGCTCACCCCGAAACGCCGAGAGTGACCAGGATTCTCCCGGTGGGGAGCCGAGCAGCGGTAAGCGCCGCGCCGACGAGACCGCTGTCGACCTCGGCTACACCGGGAGGCGGTCACGGGCCAGCCACGCCACTGCCGACGACAGCTACGAGGCGGATGAGGACACCAGCTACTCCGGGTACGGGGCGCCGGCGCCGGACGAGTACGGACCGGACCCGATGGCCGAGCGATTCGAGAACTGGCGTCAGTCCACCGACGACTGGTGACGGCCCGGCTGGGTGGGGACCGGCTATTTGTCGATGTCGCCCACCACGAAGAACATCGAGCCCAGGATGGCGATCAGGTCGGGGACGAGGCAGCCGGGGATGAGGGTGGCCAGGGCCTGGACGTTGGCGTAAGACGCGGTGCGCAGTTTGAGGCGCCACGGGGTCTTCTCGCCGTGCGAGACCAGGTAGTAGCCGTTGATCCCGAGTGGGTTCTCGGTCCAGGCGTAGGTGTGGCCCTCGGGGGCCTTGACCACTTTGGGTAGGCGGACATTGACCGGGCCGGCGATCCGGTCCACCCGGTCGAGGCAGGCGTCGGCCAGGTCGAGCGACACGTACGCCTGGTCCAGCAGCACCTCGAAGCGCGAGTGGCAGTCGCCGGCCGTCCGCGTCACCACCGGCACGTCCAGCTCCCCGTACGCCAGGTACGGCTCGTCGCGCCGCAGGTCGAGGTCGAGCCCGCTGGCCCGGGCGACCGGCCCGGACGCCCCGTACGCGGCGGCCTGCTCGGCGCTCAGCACGCCCACTCCGACGGTGCGGGCCAGGAAGATGTCGTTGCGGCGGATCAGATTGTCCAGATCGGGCATCCGCTTGCGCACCTTCGCGATCGCCTCCCTG
>JAVHVY010000044.1:0-2658 GCA_032160305.1 Actinoplanes sp. | reverse complement strand
CCCTGATGGTCACACCACGTGACCATGTAAGGCGGCGGTCGGGTGAATACAGATCACTTGATTACCGGTCCCTGCCAGTGTCAAGGGCCGACTTCAGAGCGAGCGGCGTGCCACCGGGCCAGTTGTTCAGCCATGCGGTTCGAAATCGTCGTCTTGATCTTCGTCGTCCTGCGTGGTGTCGGCGTTGAGTGCGAGGGCTTCGCGTAGCCAGCCGAGTTCGTCGGGGTAGAGCGCCACCGTGGTCCAGCGGCAGATGGCCGCGTCGTCGTCGAGGTCATCATCGCCGTCGTAGGCGCCGGGCAATTTGACGGCGATCCAGATGTCGGCGCCGAGCAGCTGCCCGGCGGCACGAAGCTGCATCACGGTGGGTCGATGGTGAGGCTGTGCTGCGGGTCGAGGTCGTCGAGGTCGATGCCGTGTTCGGTGTTCATGTCGTGTTCGGCGGCCAGGCCGGCGGTGCAGACCACGGCCAGCTGTGGGCGTTGCTGGGCCGGGGTGCGGGTGCTGTCGGCAAGGGTGGCGTAGGTGTCGAACGCGGCCTGCGGGTGCATGTCCAGAAGCTCGCCGACCTGCCACCAGTCAAGGTCGGTGCCGAGGGCGTCGCGGACGACGCTGTGTAGCAGGTGCCGCCCGGCGGCGACGACCCGCTGGGCCGCGGTGGTGGCGTGGTGGAGGTCGCCGGCCCTGGCGGCGGCCGCGGTGGCGGCCACCCCGGTGAGCGTGGCGGCGTGCTGCTCGCGGAACACGTCGGTGTAGGCGCCGGGGCGGGTCATCAGGGCTGTTCCTCGCTGTTCGGGGTCGCGGGTGGTGTGTCGGCGCCATCATCGCAGTGTGCTTGGGTGCTGTCCGGCTCGCGCAGGGCGAGCCGGTTGTTCATGTTGAGGCGGACTTCGCCGTACGGGGCGATGTTGGACCAGAACAGTGGGGTCAGCCCGCGCCGGTCGGCCGGGGCGAGCTCGACCAGGCCCTCGTCGAGGACGTCCTGGACCATCAGGGTGTTGACGTACACGACGGCGGCTTGCAGCACGCGTAGGCACAGCACGGACAGTTCCTGCTCGTCGCGGCGGTTGGCGGAGATGTCACCGCCCTTGCCGAAGTAGATGATCGAGTTGCCAGCGTTGAACGACTCCGACACGTTCAGCCCCGAGTTGATCTCGCGTTGCAGATCCCGGTCGCGCAGGTAGCGGGCCACGAAGATGCTGCGCTGCGCCCGGCCGACCTCCAACATGGCCTGGGGTCGGGTGCATCAGGTTGCTCTGCTGGAAGCGGCGCAGGATCGCCGCGGTCTGCGCCGACCGGGTCCGGATCGCGGTCGCGTACTTGATCATCTGGTCGTACTGGTCGGCGATCAGGTCCCAGCGGATCGGCCGGTTCATCATCGCCGCACCCAGCTGCGGGTACGTGTCGCCGGTGCCGGGGCGGTAGAGCCGGACCCGGTTGATCGCCTTGATCCGTGGCAGCAGGTCGAAGCCGAGCAGCCGGGTGAGTCCGGGCCGGTGCTGGGTGCATGTAAACCTGGGTCGAACTCATCGAGGCGTGCCCGAGCAGCTCCTGGACCTCGTCGAGGGTGCCGCCGGCGTCGACGACGTTACTTCCGTAGGCGTGCCTGAGCATGTGGGCGGTGACCCGCCGGTTCAGCCCTGCCCTGCTGGCCAGGCTCGTGATCAAATCGCCCAGCGCGTCCGGTGGCATCGGCGTCCCGAGCGGTTGGCGGAACAAGTTGACCAGCACGAAGTCACTCGACTCGGCCTGGAGGCATTCGGCTCGCTCGAAGACGTACTGGTCGTATGCCTGAACGACCAGGAAGTCAACCGGGACGGCCCGCTGGCGACGCGACTTGGCCCACGCCCCGTTGACGTTGTCACGCCGCACCACGTGTAGGTGAGCCCCGGGCACCTGGCAACCCAACGGGGCCGAGTCGACCATGAAGTGGATGTCCTCGCGCCGTAGCCCCGCCAGCTCGCCACGGCGCAATCCGGCCCGGGCCATCAGCAGCACGATCAGCCGGTCCCGACACGACCTGCACGAGCGGAGCAGGTCCACGATCTCCTCATCGGCAGCCCGGTCGACCGGCCGTTCGGGCTCAACCAGCCGGTGACGGGCCCGCAGCCGATAAGACAGGCCCGTCCACTCGCCCCGCGCCGCAGTCGGCAAGCTGCGATCATCGGCGAGCTCGTAGAGCAACTCGAGAACCTCCGCCGGGGCCTGCCCAGCGGTGATCGCGTGCGACAAGAAGCCCCGCACCGCGGCCAGCACCTTGTTGATCCGGCTCGCCCCGCGCACCGGCTCAACTCCCGGACCCGCCAGCACCTGCCCGCCGTCCACCGCCTCGACACCGCTGACGTCGGTCGGCGCATGCTTCAACCAGGTGATGAACAGCCCCAAGTCCGCCGCCGCCACCGGCCAGGCCCTGCCCGTCCGCGTGCACCACCGCAGGTACAAGGCGATGCCGTGCGCGTACGCCTTCGTCGTCAGCTCCGCCCCATCGCGGCCGAACCGCACATGCCGCAGGAACTCGTCTGCCGCCGGCACCACCGACCACCCGGAGTCCAACACCGTCCAGTACCTGATGCCCGACGGCATCGTCACAGGGAACGCCCGCACCGATCTTCTCCCTTGCTCTCCAGCTGCCAGAAGCAACAGCCACAAGAGCCACAC
>JAVHVY010000028.1:0-40284 GCA_032160305.1 Actinoplanes sp. | reverse complement strand
GCTCGGCCAGCTCATGCTCGGCCAGCTCATGCTCGGCCAGCTCATGCTCGGCCAGCTCATGCTCGGCCAGCTCATGCTCGGCCAGTTCATGCTCGGCCAGTTCATGCTCGGCCAGCTCATGCTCGGCCAGCTCATGCTCAGCCTGCCCACCCTCAGCGGCGAGGAAATCCCAGGCTGCCGTGCGGGTGTCCCAGGCCGCGCGGGACTCCGGCACGTCGCTTGCCGGCTGGCGCCCGGCCGACGGCGGGGCGTCGCGGTCCGGTTCCTCGCGGGGCTGGTCGGTGTCGGTCATCGGCTCAGGCCCGGAAGATCTGCCGCCGGATGGCGGCCACGTTGCCGAAGATCCGTACGCCGAGCACCACCACCACGCCGGTGGACAGCTGACCGCCCACGCCGAGCTGGTCGCCGAGGTAGACGATCAGTGCCGCGACCACGACGTTGGCGATGAACGACACCACGAACTGCTTGTCGTCGAAGATCCCGTCGAGCTTGGCCCGCACCCCGCCGAACACAGCGTCCAGCGCGGCGACCACGGCGATCGGCAGGTACGGCTGCAACGCCGGCGGGACGCTCGGGTGGAAGACGATGCCGAGGACGACTCCGGCGACCAGGGCGAGTACGGCGATCATCGGCCGCCTTTCGACGTGGAGGGGGCCGGCTCAGACGAACCGGGCGACGGGGAACCACTGGCGGGCGACGGCGCGGTGGACGGCTCGGCCACCCGCAGCTTGAGCTCGGTCGCGGCGTCGAGGGTGATGGAGTCGGCCGACGTGACGTCGAACGACATCGCGTACCGGGAGACGAGCTCCCGGAAGAACTTGCCGGCATAGCCGTCCCGGAAGGCGCCGGTGAGCGTGTCCGGCCCGATCGCCATGATCGTGTACGGCGTCGTCACCGGCTGGAAGTCGACCAGAATCGCCTCGCCGGCCTGCCGGATCGTCGAGGTCGCGGTGAGCCGCTGCCCGTTCACCGCGATCGCCTCGGCCCCGGCCGCCCAGAGGGCGTTGGCGGCGAGTTGCAGGTCACTGTCGCGGACCCGGGCCTCGGTGGACCTGTTCTCGGTGACCGGGTTGATCGGCGTCGGGCCGTCCCCGACGGTGATCTTCGCTCCGGGCCCGCGCACCGGCGCCAGGCCGGTCTGGGCTTCCAGATCCCGCAGCCGGGCGACCGCGGCCCCACCCAGTTCGGCCTCCCGCAGCTGAGCGACCTCGTCGCCGAGCTGGTCGGCCCGGGCCTGCAGGGCATCGGTGTCGGAACGCCTGTTCTGCACCTGCTGAATCAGCGTGTCCCGGGCGTTGGTGGCTTCCGGCTCGTCCGCCACGGTCTGCTGATAGGCGATGACGAGCAGAAACCCGAGCGCGGCCAGCGTCACCACGAAGATCACGCTGAGGGCCTTCTGGCGTACGCCGGTGAGCCCGTCCCCGCGAGCCTTGCGCGCGGCGGCATCGGCATACCCGGGGTCGAGCGGATTGCGGAAGAGCTCGGTCAGGAAGTCAGGCGTATAGGTCCGCCGCTCCGTACCGCCGTCGGGCGAGGTCATCAGCCTCCCGTCCCCGCCGGGCCCCGGCCCACGTCCCCGCTGACCTGGGCACCGGTTGCCGGGGAATCCGACAGTGCGGCGCCGGCCGCGTTGTCGGCGCGCAGGAGCTGGCGGGTCTGGGCGAGGTACAGGACGGCGGCGGCCCAGTAGAGGCCGAGCGCCCACCAGGCCAGGCCCCAGCCGATCGGCCCGGCGATCGGCACGGTGGCCGGCACGGCATACGCGAGCAGCAGCACCGGGAAGGCGCCGAGCAGCACGAACGTGCCGGTCTTGCCGACGTAGTGCACGGGCGGCGGCCCGTACCCGTGCCGGCGCAGCACCAGCAGGGCGACGCTGAGCACGGCCTCGCGCAGCAGCAGTGCGATGGTCAGCCACCAGGGCACGACCCCGCGCGCGGTGAAGCCGATCAGCGTGGCCAGAATGTAGAGCCGGTCCGCGAACGGGTCGAGCAGCTCCCCGAGCCGGCTGACCGTGTTGGTGCGCCGCGCGACGTAGCCGTCGACCCAGTCGGTGGTGCCGCCCAGGGCGAGCACGACGAGCGCGGCCACGTCGGCGTGCGGGCCGAGCAGCAGATAGAGGAATACCGGAACCCCGAGCAGCCGGACGAGGCTGATCACGTTGGGGACTGTCCAGATCCGGTTGGAGACGACGGCGGACGCGACCGGCGCAGGCTGCTGCGACATCGCGATTTCCTCTCCCCCCGGGTACCTGGCCCCAGCCGTGCCGGCGTAGACCGGCCCCCGATGAGAATCGTCCGTTGCCGACCCCGGTCACGGGCCGCCGGGCCGGCTCGCTGGCGCGCCAACTATAACCAGCTCCGCCAGCGCACTAACGCGACCCGTGTGCGGCCACACACTCCGTAAGCCATCCTAGGAAGATAGGCTACAACTCCGCTGCGGAGAGCCGCGCGACGCTCTACCGCTTTCCGCGCCGGGAGCGGACGTAGTCGTCGACCACATATCGCCCCAGCTCCGTGGCGTCCGGGCTGAAAACCCGCCCGCCGCTACGCTGAGCGACGGCATCGACGAACCGGCGCAGAGCCGGATCCTCCCCCAGCATGAACACGTTCAGCGTCGCCCCGTACCGGGTCAGCTGGTCCACCTCCAGCACCGTGGCCGCCACGGTCTCCGGCAGCGGCGGCCACCAGAACTGGGCCGCACCGGACGACTCGTCCAGATGCGCGGTCGGCTCGCCGTCGGTCACGACCAGGACGACCGGCTCCGCGCCCGGATGCCGGCGCAGGTGGCGACCGGCAAGTTTGAGGGCGTGCTGCAGATTGGTGCCCTTCTCCAGGTCCGGCTCGATCGCCGCCAGCTCACCCTGCGACAGCGACATCGCGTACCTGCCGAAGCCGATGATCTGCAGTGAGTCCTGCGGGAACTGGGTGGCGACCAGGTGCGAGAGCGCCAGCGCGGTCTGCTTCATCGGGCCCCAGCGCCCGTCGGCGAACATCGAGTAGGACAGGTCGACGCAGAGCGCCACCACGGCCGAGGCCCGGCGTTCGGTCTCGGCGACCTCGAAGTCCTCGGGTTCGAGCCGGACCGGCAGGGTGCCGATCCCGCTGCCCGCGCGACGGCGGACCGCGTTGCCGATGGTGCGGACCACGTCGAGCGGCTGTTCGTCGCCGAACTGCCAGCGCCGCGACGACCCGATCAGATCTCCGGCGGCGCCCGCGTCCCGCAGGTCGTGGCTGCCCCGTTTCCTGCTCGACAGCTCGGCGAAGACCTGGGCGAGGGCGGTCCGGGCGAGCCGGCGCAACGCCTTCGGCGAGAGGGTCAGCCCGTCGTCGTCCCGGGTGACCCAGCCCTGGCGGCGCAGCTCGCGTTCCAGCTCGCGCAGCCGCCGGACGTCGTCGGCGGCGCCCCGGCCGAGCTGGCGCTCGACCGCCTCGACGTCGACGTCGTCAAGGGTCGCACCCGGGTGCTCCTGGCCGAGCTGGTCCAGCAGGTCGTCCAGTTCGCCGATCTCGGCCAGCGCCTCGGCGGCGTCGCCGTAGCCGAGATCCTCGCCGCCGCGCATCTTCTCGCCGCGCCCCCACTGCAGAGTGGGCCGCAGCGCACGCAGGTTGTCGGTCAGCTCGGCCAGTTGACCGCGCAGCGGCCCGTCGCCGAGCGCCTGGTCCATCAGTTCCTGCAGCTCCTGGCGCTGCTGCGGGCTGAGCGAGCGGATCAGCCGCTCGGCCGCGGCGGCCTGCCGGGCCAGCGAGTCGATCAGCTCCTCGATGGTGCGCGGGTTGTCCGGGAAGAATGCGCCGTGTTTGTCCATGAACTGGGCGAACGCGTCGTCGGTGTCCTCGCCGCGGGCGTGCCTGTCGAGCAGGGCGTTGAGGTCGCCGAGCATCTCGGAGACGCGCTGGTCGGTGGCCGGATCCTGGCCCTGCAGCGCCTGTTTCATTCCCGCGAAACGCTGCTCGACCACCTCCCGGCGTAGTCCGTCGAGGATCTGCTGGTAGGTCGAGCGGGCCTCGTCGCTCTTCCAGTCGTAACCGGACAACTCCTGGACCGCCTGCGAGGTGGACCGGGGCAGGTTGTCCAGGATCGCCTCGCTGAACCGGGCCTCGTCGTCGTCGCGGCCGCGCAACTCGTCGCGTTCGGCGGCGAGGGCCTGGTCGAGCAGTTGCTGGGCGCGGGTGACCGCACCGTCGAGGTTGCCCCGGCGCAGCGCCTCGCGGCGCATCCGGTGGGCCCGGGCGCGCAGCTCGTCGAGGCCGCGGCCATCGCGGGGGCCGCGGCGGATCAGGTCGCGCAGCGCGTCGCGCAGGCTCTCCCCTTCGAGTACGCGCTCCCCGACCTCGTCCACCGCCGCCCGCACGTCGTACGGCGGTGCGAGCGGGTCCGGCCCGTCGTTCCAGGCCCCGTAGCGGAACCGATTCGCCGGCATGCTCAGCTCCCGTAGAGGGTACGTCCGTCGTCGGTCAGCTCCTTGGCCAGCCGGCGGGTGAGGTGCAGACCTTCGAGGACGAACTCGATACCCGAGGCGGCCTGCCCGGGGCTGGGCGCGTCGCCGAGGCCGAGCCGGTCGAGAACCTTGGCCAGGCCCGGCACGGTGCCGATCTGGCCGAGCAGCTCCTCAGCGGAGACCAGGTCACCGGTCTCGATGATGGCGCCCCCGGCGACCAGGGCGGTGAAGCCGGAGAGGTCCAGCCCGCCCAGCCGCGCCCGGAACGTCTCGGCCGTGGCCACCCGCAGCAGATGGGCGAGAACCTCGGTCTCCCGGCCCTCCTCGCCGCTGTCGAATTCGACTTTGCCGCGCAGCGTGCTGGTCACCGACGCGGTGTCGCAGATCCGGGCGACGGCCTCCTTCTCGTTGCGCAGCCCGCAGCGGCGCAGCGCCGAGGCCGACACCGTCTCGGCGGCGGCGATGGCGAACCGGGCCGACACTCCGGACCGGGCGTCCACCGCCGGCGACTCCCGCACGCCGCGGGTGTACCGGGCCAGCACCTCGACCAGGTGGTCCGGTACCAGCGCGGTCAGCGCCGCCTCCTGCCGGATCAGCTCCAGCTCCAGGTCGAGCTCGAGCGGGTAGTGGGTGCGGATCTCGGCGCCGAAGCGGTCCTTCAGCGGGGTGATGATCCGGCCGCGGTTGGTGTAGTCCTCCGGGTTGGCGCTGGCCACGAGCAGCAGGTCGAGCGGCAGCCGCAGCTGGTAGCCACGGACCTGGATGTCGCGTTCCTCAAGGACGTTGAGCAGCGAGACCTGGATGCGTTCGGCCAGGTCGGGCAGCTCGTTGATCGCGAAGATGCCGCGGTTGGTCCGGGGGACCAGGCCGAAGTGAATCGTGTCGGGGTCGCCCAGGGCCCGGCCCTCGGCCACCTTGATCGGGTCGACGTCGCCGATCAGGTCACCGACGCTGGTGTCCGGGGTGGCCAGCTTTTCGCCGTAGCGCTGCGACTTGTGCAGCCAGGAGATCGGCAGCAGGTCGCCGGTCTCCGCGGCGAGGCGCCGATGCGCCGGGGTGAGCGGCAGATACGGGTGTTCGTGCAGCTCGGAGCCGGTGATGTAGGGCGTCCACTCGTCGAGCAGCTCGACCAGGCCGCGGATCAGCCGGGTCTTGCCCTGGCCCCGCTCGCCGAGCAGGACCATGTCGTGACCGGCGAGCAGCGCCCGCTCGACCTCGGGCAGGACGGTGTCGTCGTAGCCGACGATGCCGGGAAAACGCGGTGCGCCACGGCGCAGCCGGTCGAGCAGATTATCGCGCAGCTCCTCTTTCACGGTGCGGAACTCGTGCCCGGCGGCGCGCAACTCGCCGACCGTGCGCGGGAGGTTGGTGGGTGGCTCGGGGACAAGCTGTGTGGAAGCCGTTGTCACGCGCCGAACGCTACCCCCGTGTGCTGGCAAACCACGACGGCCGGCACCGCCCGATCGAGACTCTGCCCGCTCGATTAGCATCGGTGCCCGAGATGAGCGCCACGATGATCGCCCGGGATCTCGCCGCAGGGCACGGCGACCGCACCCTGTTCGCCGACCTGGAGCTGGTGGTCGCCCCGGGCGACGTGATCGGCCTGGTCGGCGTGAACGGCGCGGGCAAGACCACGCTGTTGCGTACGCTGGCCGGTCTGCTGCCGATCGAGGCCGGCACGGTCACGTTCAGCCCGCCCACCGCGTCCGTCGGCTATCTCCCGCAGGAGCGCGAGCGGCGCGACGCCGAGACCGTGCGGGACTTCCTGGCCCGGCGCACCGGGGTCGCCGCGGCGCAGCTGGCGATGGACGCGGCCGCCGAGGCGATGGCCGTCGGCGTGGGCGCCGCCTACGACGGCTACGACGTGGCCCTGCAGCGCTGGCTCGCCCTGGGCGGCGCCGACCTGGCGGAACGCGCCGAGCAGGTGGCCGCCGACCTCGGTCTCGACGTCGCCCTGGACCATCCGATGACCGGGCTGTCCGGCGGCCAGGCGGCCCGGGCCGGAATGGCGTCGCTGCTGCTCAGCCGCTACGACATCGTCCTGCTCGACGAGCCGACCAACGACCTCGACCTGGACGGCCTGCGCCGGCTCGAAGACTTCGTCACCGGGTTGCGCGCCGGCGCGGTGCTGGTCAGCCACGACCGCGAGTTCCTCACCCGGACGGTCACCGACGTGCTCGAACTCGACCTGGCCCAGCAGCAGGTCACCCTCTTCGGCGGCGGCTACGCGGCCTACCTGGAGGAACGCGACACCGCCCGCCGCCACGCCCGCGAGGACTTCGCGGAGTTCGCGCAGAAGAAGGGCTCGCTCGAGGATCGGGCCCGGATGCAGCGCGGCTGGATGGAGCACGGCGTGCGCAACGCCCGGCGCAAGGCGAAGGACAACGACAAGATCGGGCGCAAACTGCGTGTGGAGTCCACCGAGAAGCAGGCGGCCAAGGCCCGGCAGACCGAGCGCATGATCGAACGCCTGGAGGTGGTCGAGGAGCCGCGCAAGGAGTGGGAGCTGCGGATGGAGATCGCCGCCGCCCCGCGCGCCGGGGCGGTCGTCGCGTCCCTGCGCGACGCCGTGGTACGTCGCGGGGCGTTCGCGCTCGGGCCGGTCACGGTGCAGATCGACTGGGCGGACCGGGTGGCGATCACCGGGTCGAACGGCTCGGGCAAGTCGACGCTGCTGGCGGCCCTGCTCGGCCGGCTGCCGCTGGAGTCGGGGCAGGCGCGGCTCGGTTCGGGGGTGGTGGTCGGCGAGGTGGACCAGGCGCGGGAGCTGTTCCTGGGCGACGAGCCGCTGATGACCGCCTTCGGCTCGGCGGTGCCACAGCTCAGCGACGCCGACGTGCGCACGTTGCTGGCGAAGTTCGCCCTGCGGGCAGCGCATGTACTGCGGCCGGCGGGGACGCTGTCGCCGGGCGAGCGCACGCGGGCCGCTCTGGCGTTGTTGCAGGCTCGCGGGGTCAACCTGCTGGTCCTGGACGAGCCGACCAACCACCTGGATCTGCCCGCCATCGAGCAGCTCGAATCCGCGCTGGCGTCCTACCCCGGGACGCTGCTGCTGGTGACCCACGACCGGCGGATGCTGGCGGCGGTGCACACCACCCGGCGGATCGAGGTCGCCGGCGGTCGGGTCAGCGCATGGTGAAGGGCGTGCTCGGCGGCCCTTGGTTGCCCGAGCGGTCGAGGGCGCTCAGGCAGTAGGAGCCGGGTCCGGGGGCGACCACCGGCGAGCCGGCCCGGCCGGTCGCGACCAGCGGGGCCGAGGCTCCGGTGATCCGGTAGAGCGCCCAGCTCACCGGGGCCGGGCCCGAACCGGACCGCCAGTCGAGCCGGCGGTCCGCGCCGGAGCCGCGCCCGGCCAGCAGCAGCGGCCGGCCCGGGGTGGCGGCGGGCAGCTGGTGCATCAGGGGCAGCAGCGCCGGGGCGCCGTAGTGGTGGGCGCGGTAGCGGGCGGTGGCGCCGAGCCTGTTCGCCCGGATCTGACGAGCGCTGAAGTGGACGCTGCCGAGGACCGCGTATCTGGCGTTGAGGGTCAGTTGCCTGTCCAGCTGGGCGGGGTCCTTCCACGGGCCCGGCTCGCCGACCCGGTAGTCGCCCTGGCCGATGTAGAGCTGCACCTGGGTGCCCTTGGTCAGGGCCGACCACCACGGCAGCATCTTGGCGTAGTCGGCCTTGGCGAAGCCGATCGCCCAGTAGAGCTGCGGCACGATGTAGTCCAGCCAGCCCTGCCGGACCCACCTGCGGGTGTCGGCGTAGATCGCGTCGTAACTCTCCAGGCCGTTGCTGGGCGAGCCGGCCGGGTCGGTGGCCGCGTTGCGCCAGATGCCGAACGGGCTGATGCCGAACTTGACCCACGGCTTCGCCGTCTTGATGCGTACGCTCATCTCCCGCACCAGGGTGTCGACGTTGGCCCGGCGCCAGTCCGCGCGGCCCTGCGCGTGGTCGGCCCTTTTCGCGAAGCTGGCGCCGTCCGGGAAGTCCTGCCCCGCCTCGGGGTACGGGTAGAAGAAGTCGTCGAAGTGCACGCCGTCGACGTCGTACCGGGTGACCGCCTCCATGATCGCGTCCTCGACGTAGACGCGGGCGCCCGGATTGCCCGGGTCGAAGTACAGCCGACTGGTCCTGCCCTTCGGGAAGGCGATCGCCCAGTCGCGGTGCACGAGCAGCGGATGGTTCGGCGCGAGTGCGGCGAAGTCGGCGCCCGGCCCGAACGGTGCGGGCTGACTCCCCCGGTACGGGTTGAACCAGGCGTGGAACTCCAGGTTCCGCTTGTGCGCCTCGTCGACCATGAACGCCATCGGGTCCCAGCCGGGCGGCTTCCCGTCCCGTTTGCCGGTCAGGAACTCCGACCAGGGCGCGTAGGCGGAGGGCCAGAAGGCATCGCCACTCGGGCGCACGTGCACGAAGATCGCGTTGTGGTGCTGCGCCACCGCCAGGTCGAGCCAGCCCTCGTACTCCGCCTTCACCTGGGCCTCGGGCAGGCCCGGCCGGCTCGGGAAATCGATGTTGTTGACCGTGGTCAGCCACATCCCGCGCAGCTGGCGGGTCGCGGTCGTGGGCAAGGCACCGCAGCGTCCCGGCACGATGGTCGCTGCGCGCTCGGCGCCCGCGGACGGCGCGGCTCCCGGCGGCGCGGACAAGGCGGCCCGCAGCAGCCCGGCGCCGATCGTGCCGGCGCCGATGCAGGCCGCGGTCACGATCGCCAGGATCCGGACGCGGGGACGGCGCATGCCGCCCAGTGTGCCCGACCGGGCCGCCCCGCCGACCGCCGTAGAGTCAGCTGGGTGACTGTGCTTGTGGTGGGCGCCGGGATAGCCGGTCTGGCCTGCGCCCGTGAACTTGTCGATGCCGGCGTCCCGGTCCAGGTCGTCGAACGGGACCGGGTGGTCGGCGGACGGCTGGCGAGCCGGCGCATCGACGGCCGCTACGCCGACCTCGGCGCCGCCTACCTGACCGCCGACGACCCGTCCTTCCAGGGCCGGCTGGACAGCTGGCGGCTCGACGGCCTGGCCACGCCGTGGACCGACACGCTGGTCGCCTTCGACGGTTCCGGCCCGCGCCCGGCGCCCGGGCCGATGCGCTGGTCCGCACCGGGCGGGCTGCGCAGCCTGGCCGAGGATCTGGCCCGCGAGCTGGACGTGACCTGTGAGTTCGAGATCACCTCGCTGCCCCCGGCCGCCGAGCGCACCGATCCGGTCGTGCTGGCGATGCCCGGCCCCCAGGCGCAGCGCCTGATCGCGATGGCGGCGGCCGCCGAGCAGATCTGGTCGCCGGTGCTGACCGCGGTGCTGACCTACCCGCAGCGGGTGTGGGCGGATTTCCACGCCGCGTTCGTCAACGACCACCCCGTGCTGGCGTCGCTGTGCGACGACGGCGACCGCCGCGGCGACCAGGCCCCGGTGCTGGTCGCGCACTCGACCGGCGCCTTCGCCCGGCCACGGCTGGGCGATCCGGCCGCGGCCGCCGACGACCTGGCCACGGCGGTGGCCGAGCTGCTGCGGATCAACGAGAAACCGCAGGTGTACGTGCACCGCTGGACCTTCGCGTTGCCCGAGCCGAGGGCCGGGCTCTTCGCCCGGGAGGGCGACGTCTACCTGGCCGGCGACGCCTTCGGCAAGCCGCGGGTGCAGACCGCCTGGCTCAGTGGCCGGGCCGTCGCGCACGACATCCTGCGGCGGACGACACCGCGGAGCACGACGAAGCCTCAGAGCACCGAGCGGTAGACCTCCAGGGTGTCCACGGCGATCCGGGACCAGCTGAAGTGCTCGACCGCGCGGCGCCGCCCGGCCAGGCCCAGCTGGGCGGCCAGGGCCGGGTCCTCGATCAGCTCGGTGAGCGCGGTGGCCAGGTCGGCGACGAACCGGTCCGGGTCGACCGGGGTGCCGGTGCCGTCGGTGACCTGCTCGATCGGCACCAGCAGGCCGGTCTCGCCGTCGGCGACCACTTCGGGGATGCCCCCGGTCGCGGTCGCCACGACCGCCGTCTCGCAGGCCATCGCCTCCAGGTTGACGATGCCCATCGGCTCGTAGACGGACGGGCAGACGAAGACCGTGGCGTGCGTGAGCACCTGGACCACCTCGTGCTTGGGCAGCATCTCCTGCACCCAGATCACGCCGTTGTCGTCGCGGGCGCCGCGCAGCTGGATGGCCAGGCCCTCGACCTCGGCGGCGATCTCCTTGGTGTCGGGGGCGCCGGCCAGCAGGATGATCTGGGTCTGCGGCGGCAGGTCGTGGCAGGCCCGCATCAGATACGGCAGGCCCTTCTGCCGGGTGATCCGGCCGACGAAGACGACACTGGGGCGATTCAGGTCGATGCCGAGGCGTTCGATCACGTCGGTGCCGTGGTCGGGCTGGTACTGCTCGGTGTCGATCCCGTTGTAGACAACTTTGATCTTGTCCGGGTCGACGCCCGGATAGGCGGTCAGCACGTCGCGTTTCATCCCGCCGGAGACGGCGATGACGGCGTCGGCGCCCTCGATGGCCACCCGTTCGCAGAACGAGGAGAGCGCGTACCCGCCGCCGAGCTGCTCCGCCTTCCACGGGCGCAGCGGCTCGAGGCTGTGGGTGGTGACCACGTGCGGCACGCCGTGCAGCAGTTTGGCGGTGTGTCCGGCGAGGTTCGCGTACCAGGTGTGGCTGTGCACGATGTCGGTGCCCGCGCAGCCGGCCGCCATGCCCAGGTCGACCCCCATGACGCGCAGCGCCGCGTTGGCCCCGGCCAGCTCCGCCGGCTCCGGATACGCCGTGACGCCGGACTCGTCGCGTTTGCCGCCGAAGCAGTGCACCCGGACATCGGTCAGCGGGCGCAGATCGCGGGCCAGATACTCGACGTGCACGCCCGCCCCGCCGTAAACCTCCGGGGGGTATTCACGGGTGAGCAGGTCGACACGAAGAGGTTTCGTACGCGATTCGGTCACGTCACGTAGATTAGCTGCTTCGACTAGCGTTCGGGCACAGGGAAATATAGCGTCGTTGCATGGCTGTCAAGGTGCTCGCGATCGTTCTGGCCGGTGGCGAAGGCAAGCGCCTGATGCCCCTCACTGCGGACCGGGCCAAGCCCGGTGTGCCGTTCGGCGGCATCTACCGCATGATCGACTTCGTCCTCTCCAACCTCGCGAACGGCGGCTTTCTGAAAATCGTCGTCCTGACCCAGTACAAATCGCACTCGCTGGACCGGCACATCACCAAGACCTGGCGGATGTCGACGCTACTGGGCAACTACGTGACCCCCGTTCCGGCCCAGCAGCGCCTCGGCCCGCGCTGGTTCGCCGGCTCCGCGGACGCGATCTACCAGAGCCTGAACCTGATCAACGACGAGAGCCCCGACTACGTCATCGTCTTCGGCGCCGACCACATCTACCGGATGGACCCGAAGCAGATGGTCAACGACCATATCGCCTCGGGCGCGTCGGTCACCGTCGCCGGGATCCGCCAGCCCAAGTCGATGTCGGACCAGTTCGGCGTGATCGACGTCGGCGAGGACGGCAAGAAGATCAGGGCGTTCCGGGAGAAGCCCACGGAGGTCGACGGGCTCCCCGACGCGCCCGATGAGATCTTCGCGTCGATGGGCAACTACGTCTTCACCACCCGGGCACTCTGCGAGGCGGTCACCTCCGACGCCCAGGATCCGGACAGCAAGCACGACATGGGTGGCAACATCATCCCGATGCTGGTCGAACGCGGCGAGGCCCACGTCTACGACTTCCGCGACAACGACGTGCCCGGCAGCACCGAACGCGACCGCGGCTACTGGCGCGACGTGGGCACGCTCGACTCGTTCTACGAGGCGCACCTGGACCTGATAGCCACCTTGCCGGTCTTCAACCTCTACAACATGGAGTGGCCGATCTTCACGAACTACGGCTCGTGGCCGCCGGCCAAGTTCGTGCACGGCTACGACGATCGCCAGGGCCGCGCCGTCGACTCGATGATCTCCCCCGGCGTGGTCATCTCCGGTTCCCTGGTCGAACGCTCGGTCGTTTCGCCGAACGTACGGGTGAACTCGTGGGCGCACGTCGAGGGTTCGGTCGTGATGGAGGGCGTGCAGGTCGGCCGGCGCGCGATCGTCCGCAACGCGATCATCGACAAGAACGTGATCATCCCGGAGGGCGCCCAGATCGGCGTCGACCTGGACCGTGACCGCAAGCTCTACACGGTCTCGGACGCCGGCGTCGTGGTGATCGGCAAGGGCCGGCGCGTCGAGCTCTGATGCGTTCAGAGGCGCGGAGTGGCTCCGGGCACCGGTCCGTATCGGCAGGTCAGGGGCGGTCGTGCAGCGTGCGGGAGGGCGTCACGCCGAAACGCGCGCGGTAGGTGCCGGCGAATCGGCCCATGTGGGTGAAACCCCAGCGGTAGGCCACTTCGCTGACGCTCATCTGCCGCGGATCGCCCCGGGACAGCTCCGCGTGCACGCCGTCGAGCCGCAACCGCCGCAGGTAGGTCAGCGGCGGCATCCCGACGTGCTGGCGGAACGACTCCTGCAACACCCGGATGCCCACCCCGGCGATGACGCCCAGCTCCGCGGCGGTGAAGGCCCGGCCCGGCTCGGCGTGCATCGCATCGAGAGTGCGCTTGACCGTACGCGGCCGGCGCGCGGCGGACGGCCCCGCCTCCTCGTGCGACCAGGGTGTCTCGACGGTGAGCGCGAGCCCGCTGACCACCATCTCGCGCCAGCGGCGGGCCATCCCCGGGCGGCCGAGCAGGCCCGAGGTGTCGCGCAGATCGGTGTGCAGGAGCCGGACCAGCGCCGCCCAGGTGTGCCCGGGGCCGTCGCCGGTCTCGAAGCTGGCCCCGAGCGGCAGCGGCGAGGCGACCTGACGGTCCAGGGCCGCGTCCAGTTCGCGTTCCAGCACCGCGCTGTCGACCTTGACGCTGAGCAGGCGGCAGCCGGCCGCCCAGCGCAGCTCGATGTCGCCGATCGGCTGGAAGACCGCCGCCCGGCGCGGTCCGGCCGCGACCGCCCGGCCCCGGTGCCGGGACAGAACCGTCCCGGTCAAGGGCGCCAGCACGTGGTATGCCGTCTCCAGGTCGCCGGTCCGCAGCATGATGTCCGTGCCGTAGCTGATCTCGCCGATGGTGATCGGTCCGAGCCGGACCACCTCGCCGTCGAAGGCGAAGCCCGCGCCGTCGCCGACGGGCCACACGTCCAGCGGCGCGTGGAACAGCTGCCGGCAGAAGGCGCGGGCCTCGTCGACGTCGGTGGTCTTCAGCACGGCCCGGACGGGGATGTCGACGTCCAACGTCCCGCCCGCGCGACCTGACCCTGCCGCGTCCATTCGTCGACTGTAGTCCTGACGCAGCGCGTCGAAGTTGTTACGAAGTCCTCCCTTCGGACCACTCGACCTCGGTCACCGACCCACCCGCGACGTCCACTTCGATCAGTGCGGTCACCGGGTCCCGCCAGACGGTGTAGCGCCCGTGCGGCAGGCTGTCGATGACCATGCTGAACAGGACCCCGGAGCGCACATAACGGGCGCGGACCGCGGCGTGCGTACGCCGGTCCGGCTCGCCCACCGGGCTGACCTCGATCTCGTGCCCGTGCAGCCGCCCCGGCGTGTGGACGACCAGCGCACCGACCCCGGCCCCGATGTTCAGCACCACGGTGCCCTGTCCCGACGGGGCGAGGGTGTGGTGCTGATGCGCGCCCGGGCTCACTTCGGGTTGTCGAAACCGTCGAAGGGCGTGCCCAGGAACGGGAACGTCTTGAGCAGCTTCGAGCTCAGATCCTTGGCACTGAGCCCCTGTTCGACCTGCGCCGCCGCCGCGTCCGGCTTGAACTTCTCGTCGACCAGCGGCACGGTGACGCCCGCGATGGCCCGCAGCGAGATCGACACCACATCGTCTTCGATGCGCCGGCCGTTCGGGAAGCCGGCCAGGTCGCCGCCGAGCAGGCCGAAGGCATTCGGCTCCTTGGCCGGCGGGATGACCGTGTTGAGGCGCAGCATGTCGGCCTGGGTGCCGCCGGTGAAGTTCTGGAACTGGTCGATCAGCCCGTCCGGGATGCCGGTCAGCAGAATCGCCACCAGGTCGGCACGCGCCGTCTTCGCCTTGACCAGGGCGGCCAGGTTGTCGAACAGGCCCGGGTAGAGCACCGGCAGCAGAGCGGCCAGCTCAGGCTGCTCGACGAACTCGGCGAACCGCTTGTCATCGGTCGGCGGCAGGCTGTTCCACAGATCCTTCTGTGCCATCGGCACGATGACCTCGTTGAACAGCGGGTTGCCCAGCCGCGACACCTGCACCTGCGGGCCGACGTACACGTCCTCGCCTGCCTTGCTGCCGTCGCGAACCTGGACCTGGCGCCGGCTGGCGGTGGTCCAGACGCCGATCACGGCGCCGGGATCGCGACCCCGGACCTTCTTCTTGCCCTCCTTGCGTACGCGAGCCAGCGGCAGCTGGACGGCGATGCTGTGCACGTTCAGCTGGTCGGTGGCGTTGACCGCCTTGCCGGCGAAGTTGAACAGCTTCTGGCCGATCAGGTGCTTGTCCTGGAACGGGCGCAGCGTGGCCAGGTCGAAGATCGCGCCGAGGTCGACGAAGAAGGCGTCGGCGCGCTGGCCGGCGAAGACCTTCTCGCCGGTCTTCAGCTCGTGCACCGCGTCCTCGGCGAGCTTGGCGTAGTCGGGGATCGAGACCTTGCCGACGTTGCACGGCGGACAGGGCAGCTTCTCGGCGACAACGGCGCTCTTGCCGTACGCGTCGACCCTGGTGACCGAGTAGAACTGCCGGCGGTTCCAGTTCTTGCTGTCCAGCGCCTCGATCTGACCGGTGTTGTAGAGAAAGGTCCGGTCATTGCGCAATTCGGTCCGGAAGCGGAACTGGTAGGTCAGGTCCGGCCGGCCGTCGCCATTGGAGTCGATGTGGATCTCGTAGAGCACGTCGTCGCCGAACTCGAAGAAATTCGGGCCGCTCGCGGGCAGCTGCAGCGGCACGTAGTTGGCGATCAGGGTGACAGTTTCCGGATCGTCGGGGCTGACGAACGCGTACAGGTCGGAGCTGTCGGCAACCGGGTCCTTGCTGATCTCGGGTGCTTCACGATGCGAAGACATGAGGCTGGGGGTCCTTCAAGGGGTAGAGGGGGCAACGACCGGGACGGCGAGCTGGCTCAGGCGCGGTGTACGGCCTTGAGCAGCTTCAGCGCGAGCTTCTTATCGGTCAGCGTGACCTTCGAGCGGCCGGAGAACACGTCGAAGGTGCCCTTGTTGGCGTCCCGCAACGAGATCACCAGCGGCGCCTTGTCCTCGCTCGACAAGGTCTCTCCGGCGAGGCTGAGCCCGGCGACACCGGCGGTGGTGGCGCCGACGCCGACGGCGCCGGCGATGACCAGCACCCGACGGCGCGACAGGCGGCTGACCGCCCCGGTGTTGTAGTGGACACGACTCATGCTCGGCCCTTCGTCAGATGGATATGCGCGTTTCATGTCGTCGACGCCCATCAGTACGAAGGCAGGACCATGGCGGTTCAACGCATTCCGGGATACCTGTCAGTGCTTGCCGGCATACTTGTCAGTCCGCTGGGCGGCGCGGGCCGCCCGCAACCGCATGAAACCCGCACCGGCGCTCACGCCCACGATCACGATCAGCGCGGCGAGCACCATCTGGTGGCCGAGCGCGACCCGGTCCTGGTCGTCCGAGGCCGCCCGGAGCCACGACTCGCGGGCCTGGTCGGGGGCCGCGGGGGCTTCGACGGTGTCACCGGGGGCGGCCACCGCGCCGGGCTCGGGCGAGCGGCCGGCGAGCGGCGTCACCTTGGTGGTCACGCCCGAGGACTTGTCCGGTGCGGCGGCCGCCTTGCCGCCGCTGACTATCAGGTCGGAGCACGAGTAGTAGGTGTCCGGAGTGCTGGTGGTCTGCCACACCGTGTAGAGCACGTGCCGGCCGGACCGGTCGGCGGGCAGCTTCCCGCTGAACCGGTACGCGCCGTCGCGCACCGGCGGGTCGGTGGCGGTGAAGATCGGGTTGGTACTCAGGTCGTCCCAACCGAGCGGCTGCGCCGGGTCGTACCCCTGCTTGGTCAGGTAGACCTTAAAGACGCCCTGGTGCTGGATCGTGGTGCGGTACTGCACGTTGACGGTCGCGCCGGCGCTCAGCTTGCTGGCCGGCCAGTCGGTGCGGGCCAGGTCGAGCCCCTTGAACTCGGGCAGGCCGCCGCTGCACAACGTGCCGGCGGCGATGTAACGCTTGTCCTCGCCGTTCACGCCCGGGACCCGCAGGTTGTCGAAGTTGCCGAACGGCAACCCGTTGGCGGTGAGCGCGGCCCGGCAGGCGGCCGAGCCCGCGCCGTCGCCGCCCAGCCCGCAGGCGACGGTCCGGCTCTCCGGCTTGGTCGTCGCGCCGTGCGCCAAGGCCGGCAGCGCCGGCAGGAGTCCACAGACGGCGGCGAGGACGGCGGCGGCCACCACCGATGCGGTACGGCGGGCGACGGTCATTCGATCTCCTCGGCGGCAAGCACACGACAGGGCCTACAGGAGACCCATGGCGAACACTACGGAGAACTGTCGTCAGTCGTTCACTACGGTGGGTGGCGATGCCCTAATGGGCAACGCCCTGTGATTGCATGACCGGGCAAGCCGAACTCAGGAGGAATCATGGACAAGCCCGACGTCGGCCCCATCGAGGGTGAGCCGCCCGCCGAGCTGCAGATCGACGACCTGGTCCTCGGCGACGGCTCGGCGGCCGCGCCCGGACAGCACGTCAGCGTGCACTACGTGGGCGTCGCCTTCTCGTCCGGGAAGGAGTTCGACGCCTCGTACAACCGGGGTGACGCGTTCGACTTCCCGCTCGGCGGGGGTCAGGTCATCGCGGGATGGGACCAGGGGGTGGTGGGCATGCGGGTGGGTGGCCGCCGCAAGCTGACCATCCCCCCGCACCTCGGCTACGGAGCCCGCGGCGCGGGCGGCGTGATCAAGCCGAACGAGACGCTCATCTTCGTGGTCGACCTGCTCGCCGTGAAGTAGGCGGCAGGAGGCAGGACGACCGGGCCGCGATCGGGGGCACCCGACCCGACCCGGTCGTCTCGACCGCCCGTTCGCCGTCCCCCCGGCGGTGAGCGGCCGCCGGGCCGAACGGGTCGCCGATCGGGATCAACGCGGCTCCTGCAGGTCGGCGCAGCCGGTCTCGTCGGGCAGCAGCGGCCGGAACTTGACCGTCCAGGTGGCCCCGCCGAAGGTCCAGGGGGTGTTCTGCCGGGCCTTCCGCGCGACCGGGAGCACCGTCTTCAGAGTCTCGCCCGAAGCGATGAAGCAGCCCTGCGCGGCGCCCTTGTTCAGGTAGGTCCCGGGCAGCGCCGGGCCGGGCCAGGGCGTGGCGGCCGGCTGGCTGGGCAGGCCGTCGGCGGGCTTGACCCACGGGCTGGCCAGGATGGCGAGGGCGACCGGCTCGTACGGCTGGGCCGTGGCCATCCCCAGGGCGGCCGGCAGGCCCGAGATCTGCTCGGCGAAGGCCGCCACCTCGGCACGCCAGCTCCGCTGGGCGGGACTGAGCGCGGGGTCGCTGGGCTGGGCCTCGCTCAGCGCGTACACGGTGATCGCCTTGCCTTTGATCGTGATGGTCGTGGTGGTGCCGTCCGCGACGCCGGGGCGGCCGGCATCGCCGCCCTTGGCCAGCAGCGCGTCGCCCGTGGCCAGCAGCTCGGCCAGCGTGGCCGGCGAGACGGGCTGGACCTGCAGGTTGGTCATCGCCGGGGCCGGATAGATGGCGGGCACCGGGCCCGCGGTGAGCACCCGGCCGTCGCCGTAGATGCTCACTGGGGGGATCCTGCCGAACTGGCCCCGGTTGCCGGCCAGGCCGCCGCTGCTCTGGACGCGTAGGACGAGCTGATCCGTGGAAGTCGGCGTGGCGCTGCCACTGACCGACCCGTAGGACGGGATCATGCCGCCCGCGTCGGAGACGTTGGCGCAGGCGCTGAGCAGGAACAAGGTCACGGCGGCGGTAGCCGTGCACGGGCCGCGAAGTCTGGTCATGCCTGGTACGACGATCCAAGGGTGCGCTGGGTTCCGGCCTTTCGCCGGCTATTTCGCGGCCGGGCGCCGCGATGGCCGGTCCCGGAGCGGGACCGGCCCTCAGTTGCCGGCGGGGGCGTACGCTATTTGACCGAGCCGAGCGAGAGGCCCTGCACGAGCTTGTCCTGGGCGGCGAAACCGGCCACCAGCACCGGCAGCGAGACCACGAACGCGGCCGCGCACAGCTGGGCCAGGAACAGGCCCTGGCTGGTGACGAAGCTGGTCAGGAACACCGGGGCGGTCTCCGCGACGGTGGCGGTGAGCACCCGGGCGAAGAGCAGTTCGTTCCAGCTGAAGATGAAACAGATCAGCGCGGTCGCCGCGATGCCCGGCAGCACCACCGGCGCGATCACCGAGCGTAGCGTCTTGACCAGGGAGGCGCCGTCCATCGAGGCCGCCTCGAGCATCTCCACCGGCACCTCGGACAGGAACGAACGCATCATCCACACCGCGATCGGCAGGTTCATCGAGGTGTAGAAGACGATCAGCAGCCAGATGTTGTCGAGCAGGCCGGACTTCTGCGCGAACAGGTAGAGCGGCAGCAGCCCGGCGACCACCGGAAGCATCTTGGTGGAGAGGAAGAAGAAGAGCACGTCGGTCCACTTCTTCACCGGCTTGATCGACAGCGCGTAGGCGGCCGGGAAGGACAGCAGGAGCACCAGGGCGGTCGAGACGACGCTGGCGGTCAGCGAGTTGAGCAGCGGCGGCCACGGGCTGGCGCCCCCGGTGAAGAACTCCCGGTAGCCCTCGACGGTGAGCGGCGCGAAGACCGAGGGCGGGTTGGTCGCGGCGGCGGCCTCGCTGTGCAGCGAGGTCAGGACCATCCAGACCACGGGCAGAACGAAGAGGATGCCGACCACCCAGGCCAGCAGCGACAGCCAGGCGCCGGCGCGGTCCTTCTTCTTCGGGGCCGCCGCGTGGGCGGGCACGGTGACGGTGCTCATCGACCCGGGTCCTCTCTGAACAGCGACGAGACGGTGCGCAACGCGAAGGTCGCGATGATGATCGTGCCGATCACCACGATGACCGCGGCGGCCGAGGCCCGGCCGTAGTCGTGGGCCTGGTAGAAGATCTGATAGATCGTGTACGGAAGGTTCGCCGTGCCCAGCCCGCCCGAGGTGATGGTGAAGACCGCGTCGAAGTTCTGCACGATGTAGATCGAACCGAGCAGCGCGCCGAGCTCCAGATACTGCCGCAGGTGCGGGAGCGTCATGCTACGGAAGATCTGCCAGCCGCTCGCCCCGTCGATCCGCGCCGCCTCCACCACGTCCAACGGGCGGCCCTGCAGCCCGGCGAGCAGGATCAGCATCATGAACGGCGTCCACTGCCAGACCAATGCGAAGATCACCGCCCAGAGCGGCTGGTTGCTGATCCAGTCCGGTTGCGGCGCGCTGGCCGAGCCGAAGATCTTCCACACCCAGGTCAGCGCGCCGTTGAACAGGCCGTACTCGGGGTTGAACAGCGCGTGCTTCCAGAGCAGCGCGGCGGCGACGGGTACGACCAGGAAGGGCGCGATCATCATGGTCCGCACGGCGCCGCGGCCCCGGAACCTGCGGTCCAGCAACAGCGCGATGCCCAGCCCGAGGATCAGGCTGATCAGAACCACGCCGACGGTCAGCAGGATCGTCGTCCATACCGCGTCACGCATGTTGACGTCGGTGAAGACCCGCCGGAAGTTGGCGAAACCGGCAAAACCGCGCTCGTCCGGATAATAGGCGTTCCAGTCCATGAACGAGATGACCAGGGTGGCCACGAACGGCAGCTGAGTAACGATGATCATGAAGATGAGCGCGGGCAGCAGCGGCGCCCGGCGGGCCCAGCCGGCGGCCCGGCGCGCGGCCCCGGCAGCTCCGGACGGGGCGGGACCGGCCCCTCGCGCGGTCTTCTCGGCGACGGAAGTCATAACCTGCCCTCCTTAGGCATGCCCTTCTGGCCCTCGCCGTCACGGCCGTGGGCAACCAGCGCTAGGCGAGGCTCGGTGCAGGCGGTCATGCCAGCGCCCTCCTTTTCAGCCGGTGGTCCGGGATCGGTAGCGTTCGGCGACGTCGGCGGCGAGGCGCTGGCCCCGTTTCAGCGCCTCGCCGACGCTCATCTGGCCGGCGATGGCCGAACTGACGTATTGCGAGACCTGGGTGCCCAGGTCGGTGAACTCGGGGATGTCGACGAACTGGATCCCCAGCGCCGGGCGCGGCTGCACGCCGGGGTTGCGCGGGTCAGCGCCGCTGATCGCGTCCTCGGTCGGTTTGGCGAAGGCCGAGGCTTCCTTCAGGTAGTCCGGGTTGGCGTACGTCGAGGCGCGTTTGCCGGCGGGCACCCGGGACCAGCCGAGCTGGGCGCCGACCAGTTCCTCGTACTGGCGGCTGGAGGCCCAGGAGATGAACTTCCAGGCGTTGTCCTTCTTCGTGCTCGCCTGCTGGATGCTCCACGACCAGGCGTAGAGCCAGCCCGAGCTGGCGGTCTGCATCACCGGGGCCGCCGCGTAGCCGATCTTCCCCTTGACCGGGGAGTCGGCCGCTTCCAGGGAACCGGCGGCGCTGGTGGCGTCGTACCACATCGCGACGTTGCCCTGGATCAGGTTGTTCAGGCACTCGGTGAAGCCGGCCTGCGGGGCGCCGGTCTCGCCGTGCGCCCGGACCAGGTCGACGTAGAACTGGGTGGCCGTCGTGAACGGGGCGGCGTCGACCTGGGCGTTCCAGTCCTTGTCGAACCAGGTCCCGCCGAAGGTGTTCACCACCGTGGTCAGCGGGGCGAAGATCTGCCCCCAGCCGGGCTGGCCGCGCAGGCAGATGCCCTTCATCCCGGGCTGCTTGCCGTCCACCTGGGCGGCGATGCTCGCCACGTCGGTCCAGGTCGGCTTCGCCGGCATAGTGATCCCGGCGGCGTCCAGCACGTCCTTGCGGTACATCAGGAAGGACGACTCACCGTAGAACGGCTCGCCGTACAGCTTGCCGTCGTCGGCGGTCAGCGACTTGGTCATCGGCGGCAGGATGTCGGCCTGGTTGAAGGCGGTGTCGGCCGTGACGTAGTCGTCGAGCGGGGCGATCCATTTGCTCTTGGCGTAGATCGGGATCTCGAAGTTGCTCAGCGAGGCGACGTCGTACTGGCCGGCCTGGCTGGAGAACTCCTGACTGATCTTGTCCCGTACGTCGTTCTCGGGGAGCACGGTGAAGTTGACGCCGATGCCGGTCTGCTTGGTGAAATTGTCGGCGGTGAGCCGCTGCAGGTCGATCATCTGCGGGTTGTTGACCATCAGCACGTCGATGCTGTTCGCACCGCCGGACCCCGCGCTGGTGCCACCCCAGCCGGCGCAACCGGTGGCGAACAGCAGGGTGGCCGCGGTTGCGGTCAGGACAGCGTGGACGCGGGCACGAGACATGAAGCCTCCTCGGCGAGGCGGATATCGTTCCCGGCAAAGGCCCTGCCGGTAGCACACCGGTCATCAGTAGATGCCTGTGATCGACAGAATGTCAACCGTTGGTCACGCACTGCTGCATATAGAAACATCGAAGCGTGTCCGACCGGCCATTGTGGAGGTCAGCCCACCCGGGGCCGGGTTGCGGTCAGGCCACCGGGCCTCATTGCGGTCAGGCCACCGGGCCTCGTTGCGGTCAGGCCACCCGGGCCTCGTGGTCGAGGACGCGGACGATGTCGCCTCGGTGCAGTTGCCGCCCGCGCCGGGTGTCCACCTCGCCGTTGACCGTCACATCGCCGGAGGCGACCAGCACCTTGCCCTCGCCGCCCGTGTCGATGAGGTCGGCGAACTTGAGGAACTGTCCGAGTCTGATCATGTCACCGTCGATGTGCACGTCACGCATGGCCCTCATCTTGCCGGACGTTCGGAAAACTTCTGGCGACCGGTTGAACCTTTCCGGCGCGCGGCACGAACTACCAAACGTGAGCCGATTCCCGATCGCCTGCCGCGCGGGCGTGCTGAGTGCCGCCACCGCTGCCGCTGTCGTGCTGGGCGCCGCGGGGCCCGCCCTCGCCGACGTGACCGTCGATCCGCCCAGCGCACCGCAGGGCAGCGGGGCGAACCTGACGTTCCGGTTCACCAACACCGACCCCGCGGCGATCACCCGGGTCACGATGCTACTACCGGCGGACAGCCCGATCGCCGAGGTCTACCCGCTGTCGGTCGACGACTGGGCGCCGCTGATCGTCAACCGCGCCCTGCGGACCCCGCTGGCGACGATCCACGGCGGCACCCCGGCCACCGAGACCGCGGCGTCGATCACCTGGATCGCGATGCCGGGCAGGGCGCTGGCGCCGGGCAGGTCCGCCGACCTGAGCGTCGCGGTCGGCCCGCTGCCCACGCTGAGCAGCATCCTGTTCACCCTGCGGGCGACACACGCCGACGGTACGCCGGCCGTGGCGATGCCGCCGGCGACGCTGGCGCTGACCCCGGCCACCGCCGCGGCCCAGGCGGCCGAGCACGCGGATCACGGCGCCACCGGCACGACCGCCGGCGGTACGAGCGCCGACGACTCCCCGTTCGCCGCGATCGTCGCCCCGGCCGATCAGGGTCCGAGTGGCTGGGCGATCTCGGGCTGGATCCTCGCCGCGCTGGCCGCGGCCGCCGCGCTCGTGGCGGTGCGGCGCGGCCGCCGCCGGGCTGCCGCAGCGGCGGACGAGCCGGCGGCGGACGAGTCGGCGGTCGGAGCCAAGGAGCCGGTCGGAGCCAAGGAGCCGGTCGGGGCGGGCGCGGGCAAGGCCCGGGCGCGCAGCTGGCGTTATCAGGAGCCCGACTGAGGGGATACTCCCCCGCGCAGGTGGGCGTGGGTGTGTCGTGATGATGCGCGTGGGGCGCGGAACACGACGTGCGGGTGGGGCCTAGGGCACGGCCCACGACCTGCAGCGTGCGGGGCAGGAGAGCCACGGCTCCCCTGCCCCGCTCCACGCCGTCCGACAAGCATCGCATCGAGCAGACCCTCGGCCGTGCCAACGCGCTGCTGCGTCTCAGTGGCGCGCTGGCGAGGAGCGTACGCACCCAGCTGATGGCCGAGGTGGTACTGCTCGCCGCGGGTTCGGCCGTGGTGTCGCTACCGGTCGGATGGCTGGCAATCGTGGCGCTGCTGGACGCGCAGGCGGTACAGAGCGGCATCAGGCCATCGGTGCAGATCCCGATGCTTCTCAGCGCAATGAGCCTGCCGCTGGTGATCGCGTGCATGCTGCTGGCACTGCTGATCGCCAACCCCGGAAGAGCCAACACCCCGTTGCGGGACCTGCTCGCTTCCTGAGCCCAGGAGACAACGCGTGTCGCACCCTGTGACCGCTGATTCCTACAATGTCTGCTGCTGTAGAACGGAGACGGCGCGCGGGGTCTTCAGCGCCTCGACGATCTCGGCCAGGATGCGTTCGGCGTCATCGTGCGGGACCTGGCAGGTGCCGGCCGCCAGATGGCCGCCGCCGCCGTAACGCAGCATCAGCTCGCCGATGTCGACCGGCGAGGTGCGGTCCAGGATCGACCTGCCGCAGGCGAAGACGGTGTTCAGCTGCTGCCGGCCCCAGATGACGTGGATCGACACCCGCGTCTCGGGGAACAGCGCGTAGATCATGAAGCGGTTGCCGGCGTGGATGGTCTGCTCGTCGCGCAGGTCCACGACCACCACGTCCCCCTCGACGTGGCTGACCCGGCGCAGCTGTTCGATGAACCTCGCCGAGCAGTCGCGGAACAGCTCGACGCGTTCGGCGACGTCGGGCAGGGCGAGGATCTCGTCGACCTTCTGGTGATGGATGCAGGCGTCGATGAGCTGCATCATCAGCTGATAGTTGGAGATCCGGAACTCGCGGAAGCGGCCCAGGCCGGTACGGCTGTCCATCAGGAAGTTGAGCAGCGTCCAGCCCCTCGGGTCGAGGATGTCGTGCATCTCGTACTGGGCCGAGTCAGCCTGGTCGACGGCGTGCATCAGCTCCGCCGAGATCTCCGGGAACCGCGCCAGGCCGCCGAAGTGGTCGTAGATCACCCGGGCGGCCGACGGCGCATCCGGGTCGATCACGTGGTTCGACTTGTCACCGGGGGCACGCAGCATCTCCGAGTGGTGGTGATCGAAGACGAGGTGGGCGCCGGGGGCGTACGGCAGGTTGGTGAGGATGTCGCGATCGGTGACCTCGACCGTGCCGTCCTGAACGTCTTTGGGATGCACGAAGCTGATCTCCTCGATCATGTCGAGGGTACGCAGCAGGACCGCGCAGACGAGCCCGTCGAAGTCGCTGCGGGTGACCAGTCGGTACCTCACGTGAATTCCCTCCTTGTCGCCGTACCCTTTCTACGCCAATTTGCCACCTTTCCACCCGTGGGCCTGCTCGCATCGGAGAACGCTGTGAACGGGGGCTGCGACCCGCTGGGTAAGGTTCAGTCATCCGAATACGCTTGCGGCCGGAGGACTACGGACCTATGGACAACGCCCCCCCGCTCACGCCGGAGCGCAGCGCCCCACCCGCCACATTGGTGATCTTCGGCGCCTCGGGCGACCTGACCCGGCGCAAGCTGCTGCCCGCCGTGGAAAGTCTGGCCCGGCACAACCGGCTGCCCGGCGAGTTCGCGCTCGTCGGCGTCGCGCGCACCCCGATGACCGACGAGCAGTTCGTCGGCAGCGCGCTCGGCGAGCGCAGCCTCGCGGCCACACCCCAGTTGCAGGGCGGGGTGCGCTACGTGTCCGGCGGCTACGACGACCCGGAGACGTACAAGCGGCTCGCCGAGACCCTGGACGAGTTGGACGCCACCCGCGGCACCGCCGGCAACCGGATCTTCTACCTGTCGACGCCGGCCGGGGCCTTCGAGCCGGTGATCAACGGGCTGGCCGGCGCCGGGCTCAACCACCCGGGGGAGGGCTCCTTCGCTCGGCTCGTGATCGAGAAGCCGTACGGAAAGAGCCTGGTCACCGCCCACGAGCTGGACGCCATCGTGCACGCCGCCTTCGACGAGCCGCAGGTCTTCCGGATCGACCACTACCTGGGCAAAGACACGGTGCAGAACGTGATCGCGCTGCGCTTCGCCAACTCGATCTTCCAGCCGATCTGGGACCGCAGCTGGGTCGACCACGTGCAGATCACGGTCGCGGAGACGCTCGGCGTCGGCAGCCGCGGCGGCTTCTACGAGGAGGCCGGCGCGATGCGCGACATCGTGCAGAACCACGTGCTGCAGGTGCTCGCGCTGGCCCTGATGGAGCCGCCGGCCTCGTTCGACGCCGAGGGACTGCGCAACGAGAAGGTCAAGCTGCTGCAGGCGATCCGGCTGCCCACCAACCGGACCATCGCCGACCTGGCCGTGCGCGGGCAGTACACCCGCGGCGGGACCCGGGACGACCTGATGTCCGGCTACCGCGACGAGATCGGCGTGGACCCGCTGTCGCGCACGGAGACCTACGCGGCGATGCGGCTGAACGTGGACAACTGGCGCTGGGCGGGGGTGCCGTTCTACGTGCGTACCGGAAAGCGGCTGCCGGCCCGGGTCACCGAGGTGGCGCTGCAGTTCCAGCGGCCGCCGCACCTGCCGATCCCGACCAACCAGCTCACCGAGCTGGAGGCGGACGCGCTGATCCTGCGGATCCAGCCCAACGAGGGCATCTCGCTGCGCTTCGGGGCGAAGGTGCCGGGCCACTCGTTCCGGGTGCGGACCGCGAGCATGGACTTCTCCTACGACAAGACCTTCCGCGAGGAGTCACCGGAAGCCTACGAGCGGCTGCTGCTGGACGCCCTGCTCGGCGATCCGACCCTGTTCATCCGGACCGACGAGGTCGAGCAGTGCTGGCGGATCGTCGACCCGATCATCGAGCACTGGGCGAACGACGCGTCGCCGATCCCGACCTACGAGGCGGCCTCCTGGGGGCCGACCGACGCCGACCGGTTGATCGGTCGGTCGGGTCGGCACTGGCGTAACGAGTTGTAGCTGTTCGTCGACCGCACTTCCAGGGTCTGCAAGGCCCTGGCCGCGTGGTCGTTCATGTTGGTCTCGCTGTGGATGACTTCGAGGATCGTCCGGTCGGTATCGATCACGAAGGTCATCCGCTTGGTGCTCAGCGGGCCGAGCGGCAGCTTGCGCTTGACCCCCAGCGCCGTCGCGACTGTGCTCTGCGGGTCACTGAGCAGCGGGTAGTCGAAGCCGTTCAGATCGGCGAACTGCTTCTGCCGGTCGACCTTGTCCCGGCTGATGCCGACCCGCTGGGCGCCGGCCGCGGCGAACTCCGCGGCCAGGTCCCGGAAGGTGCAGGCCTCGACCGTGCACCCGGTGGTCATCGCCGCCGGGTAGAAGAACAGCACAACCGGGCCGCCGCTGAGCAGCGTGCTCAGCCGGCGCGCTGTGCCGTCCTGGTCGGGAAGCTCGAAATCCTCGACGGTGTCGCCCTTGCCTGCAGCCATGTCCGGCCACCCTCTCAATCCTTGATCATCATAGCCCGGGTCCTCGGTCCTTGATCATCACAGCCGCGGTCAATGCTGCCACTCCGCGGCCCAACGCTTAGGGTGAGACCAATCACCCCCCTGCGACCCCACCGACTGACCCTGCCCACCCTCCTGAACCGAAAGCGACACCGTCATGCAGGTCTCGGTCGCGCACCACCCGCCGAACACCGCCGTCCTGGTCCTGCGCGGCTCCCTGGACATTGACACCGCCCCTTCGCTGAAGGCGAACCTGAACCGGCTCGTGGAGCGGCCCAGCCCGCACGTCGTGGTCGATCTCGCCGGCCTCGACTTCTGCGACTCGATGGGTGTCGGTGTCCTGGTCACCGCACACGGCCGGGCCATGGAACGCGGCGGCTGGGTCCGCCTGGCCGCGCCGTCGGGCTTTCTGCGCCGGCTGCTCGTCACGCTCGGCCTGACCGAGTATCTGTCGCTGCACCCCAACGTGGAGAGCGCGCTGCGGGACTGAGCCGGCGGGCGACGCGTCGGCGACCTCGGCGAGCAGCGGGCATCAGATGTCCCCCTTCAGCGCGTCCCGCGCGGAGGACGGCACTGACGACGCTACTGAAGAGATCCGTCAATATCTAGACAGGTCGATGGGTCGGCGAACACGCTACCGGCCCCGCACCCTGTCCAGGGCCGCCACCGCGGCGCCGCGGGCGCCGGCCATGTCCAGGTCCGGCACCAGGGCGAAGGTCGTCACCTCCAGCTGCTCGCGGCGTAGCTGGGTGTGCTCGCGGACGACGTTGAGGAACCACTGCCGGAACTTCGGCGCCGCCTCGACCACGCCGCCGCCCAGGAAATACGCCGCCGGGTCGGTGAAGTTGGCGGCGATGGTGAAGAGCTTGCCGATCGCCTTGGCCTGCTGAGCGAAGACCGCCAGAGCGAGCGGATCTTCCTTCTCGCCGTACGAGCGGAGCATCCTGGCCGCCTTGTCGATCGGCTCGCTCGCCAGCGGGTGGTCGGGATACTTCGTCAGCCAGTACGGCAGGAGGTTGTTCTTGATGCCGGTCAGCGAGGCGATGCTCTCCACATCGCCCTCGAAGCCGCAGTTGCACAACGGGAGCGGCTGACCGTCTTCGAGGACACCGTGCAGCGGGATCTGCACGTGGCCCAGCTCGCCGGCCATCCCGGCCGCGCCGCTGACCACCGTGCCACGCTCCACCACGCCGCCGCCCAGGCCGGTGCCGACGATCGCCGAGACCGACGACTTCTGCATCGCCGCGCTGCCGAAATGCCGGTAATGGGCGTAGAGGGCGGCCGCGTTCGCGTCGTTGTTGTAGATCACCGGCAGGCCGAGCCGGGCCTGCAGCGCGCCGCGGATGTCGAAGCCGTGCCAGGAGACCTGAGCGAAGTTGGTCGCGCCCTTCGACGAGATCACCCCGGCGGCGCTGGCCGGGCCGGGCGTGTCCAGCCCGACCGCGCGGACCAGCGTGGGCGGCGTGCTGGTCAGCGCCAGGATCCCGGCGAACGCCTCGGCCAGCTGCTCGACAGCGGACTCGGGGCCGTCGGTGACCAGGCTCGGATTCTCCACCAGGTGATCGACGAGGAACTGGCCCGTCGCGTCGAGAACGGTGGCGTTGTTGCAGGTTCCGCCATTGTCGAGACCGACGACGACCCAGGAGGCGGGGGTGCGTACCACTTCTTGCTGATCCACGAATCCGAGCGTACGTCCGCGCGGGCCGCGCGGGAACGGATGCGCCCGGAATGCGGTTCGTTGACGTGCCCCGTTATCGCGATCCGGACTCCGGAGCAGACGGATGCGCCCGGATTGCGGGTTCGTTGACGGGCGCCGTTGTCGCGATCCCGGCTCCGGAACAGGCCGAAGGTGCCGGCCTGACGACACCTACCGGCTCGCCGCGTCCACGTCGGTGAGCTGGAACAGTCGGCTTCTCGGCCCTGACGTCGGCTGATCGGCCTAGCCCGCGCCGTGGCCGCTACCGGGGACGGGGAGGCAGGGCCGTGCGGTCCAGCCACCGGGTGAACAGCTCGGCGAGAGGCTCGCGGGCGAAGCGGTCGGCGTGCGAGCGGAACTGCTCGTCCGTCACGGTGCCGTGCCGGTGCTCGGCCACCCAGCTGCGCAGCAACGCGAAGAACGACTCGTCGCCGATCCGCTTGCGCAGGGCGTGCAGCGTGAGCGCGCCGCGCTTGTAGACCAGCGTGTCGAACATCCGGTCGATCCCGGGGTCGGCGACGATCACGTCCGCCGGGCGGGCCGCGACCCGGTCGTACCACTGGGTCGCGAGCGCGTCCGCCGACGGTCCGCCGCAGACCCCGGACCACAACCATTCCGCGTACGTGGCGAAGCCCTCGTTGAGCCAGATGTGGCGCCAGTCCGCGACCGTGAGGCTGTTGCCGAACCACTGGTGGGCCAGTTCGTGCGCGACCAGCCGTTCGTGGGTGCGCCGCCCGTCGACGTGGTTGGCCCCGAAGACGGCCATGCCCTGCGCCTCGATCGGGTCGTCGAGGTCGTCGTCGGTCACGACCACCACGTACGCGGAGAAGGGGTACGGCCCGAAGAACCGCTCCAGCGTCGCCATGATCTCGCCGTGCCGGCCGAAGTCGTGGGCGAAGTCGGCGCGCAGCTTGGCCGGGATCGCGGCCCGCTGGACGACCCCGCCGACGGTCAGGTCGCGCAGCTCGTACCGTCCGATCTGGACACTCATGAGGTACGGCGCGGTCGGCGCGCGCTGCTCGTACACCCAGGTGGTCGCCCCGGCGCCGCGCCGGCGGGCGACGAGGTCGCCGGTCACCAGCACCGTGTACGGCGTGGTCGTGGTCAGCGCCACCCGGAAGGTGGCCTTGTCGCCGGGCTGGTCGTTGCAGGGGAACCAGGACGGTGACCCGTTCGGCTGGCTGGCGACGAGGACCCCGTCGGTCAGCTCGTCCCAGCCGACGTCGCCCCACCGGCCGCGGATCGGCGCGGGCACCCCGGCGTAGCGGACCTCGATCCGGAAGGCGCTGCCGGCGTCGATCGGGCGTTCGGGCCTGATCTGCAGCTTGTCCGGCCGGTGGGTGTACCTTGCCGCCCGCCCGTCCACCCGCACGTCCTGGACCCGGAAACGACCCAGGTCGAGGGTGAGGCGCGACAGCGACTGACTCGCCACCGCGGTGACGGTCGCCCGGCCGGCGAGCCGGTTGGGCACGACCCGGTAGTCGAGGTCCAGGTCGTAGTGCAGCACCCGGTAGCCGCCGTTGCCGTGCCCGGGCAGGTACGAGTCGGCCGACCGATCGGCGCCGGGCGTCGCGGCGCGCGGGCCCGGCGCCTTCGGCGTCATGCCGGGCGAGGGGCCGACGGCGGCCAGGTCGCGATCGGGTTGCCGAGCCACCGGCTGTCCTCGGGCACCGCGTCACCCCGGGTCACCAGCGAACCCGGTCCGACCGTGGTCCGCGCGCCGATGCTCGCGCCGGGCAGCACGATGCCGTGCGGGCCCAGCGTGGCCCCGGCGGCGAGCGTCACCGTGTCCATGCTCATCACCCGATCATGGAACAGGTGGGTCTGCACGACGCAACCCCGGTTCACGGTCGCGCCGTCGCCGAGGCGCACCAGGTCGTACTCGGGCAACCAGTAGGTCTCCAGCCACACGCCGCGGCCGATCGTCGCACCGAGCGTGCGCAGCCATGCCGTGAGCAGCGGCGTGCCGCTGGCGAGGCGGATCAGCCACGGCCCCGCGAGCGTTTCGACGAACGTGTCGGCGAGCTCGTTGCGCCAGACGAACGCGGTCCACAACGCGCGGTCGGCGACCCGGAACCGGCCGACCAGCAGCCACTTCGCCAGCGTCGCCGTCGCGGCGGCGGCGATCAGCGCGGCGAACAGCACCGGGCCGGCGGCGAGCGCGGCGACCCAGCCCCCAGCGATCCGCCAGACGAAGGCGAGCGCGGCGAGGACACCGACGCCCAGGGCGGCGGCGCACATCACCGGGACGATCCGGCACAGTTCGATCAGAGCCCGGGCCAGTTTCAGCCGGGCCGGCGGGTCGAAGGTGCGGCTGGTGTCGCCCGCCTCGACCGTGCGGCGCAGCGGCATCGGCGGCGCGCCGAGCCACGACGAGCCTTTCTTCGCCTTGCGCGGCGCCGACGAGAGCACCCCGACGAGGCCCCGCTTGGGCACCGAACGGCCGGGCGCCGCCATCCCGGAGTTGCCCAGAAACGCCTGCTTGCCGATCCGGACCGGGGCGACCCGCAGCCACCCGTGGCTCAGCTCGTACGTGGCGACCATGGTGTCGTCGGCCAGGAAGGCCCCGTCCGCCACCGTGGTCATCGCCGGCAGCGCCAGCACCGTGGACACCTCCACCCCACGTCCCACCTTGGCGCCGAGCAGCCGCAGCCACACCGGCGTGAACAGGCTCGCGTAGAGCGGGTAGAGCCCGATCCGGGCCATCCCCATCAGCCGCTCGGTGGCCCACACCTGCCACGCCACCCGCCCGTGTACCGCGTGATAGCCGGCGCGCAGGCCGATGCTGAGCAGCCGGACGGCGACGAGCACGACGAGCGCATACCCGAGGAAGTAGGCGACGGCCGCCGCGGGTACGGCGATCAGGGCCGCGGCGACGGTCGGCCGGTAGGCGGCGGTCCAGCCGAGCAGGGCGAGCGCCGGCCCGGCGGCCACGACCGGAACGAGTCCCAGTAGCTGCGCGGTCAGTGCGTACGCGGCGACCCAGAAGCGGGACCGCACGCGGGTGCGCGGTGGCCGCTGCGCGGGCCACCCGGCCTGGTCCCGGGCGGCGGGCGCGGCGGGCGAACCCGACCAGCGCTGGCCCGCCGGGACGGCGCCGACCACGGTGGAGCCGGCGGCGATCTGCGCACCTTTGCCGATCCGGGCGCCCGGCATGAGGGTGCTGCGGGCGCCGACCCGGGCGCCGGCGCCGACGCGGACCTTGCCGATCCGCACGACGTCGCCGTCGATCCAGTAGCCGGACAGGTCGACCTCCGGCTCGATCGCCGCGCCGCGGCCGAGCTTCAGCGCGCCCGTCACCGGCGGCGCGCAGTGCAGGTCGACGTCCGGGCCGATCTGGGCGCCGAGCGCGCGGGCGTACGTGATCATCCAGGAGGCGCCGGCGACGCTGGTGGCGCCGGTCAGCTCGGCGAGCCGCTCGGCGGCCCACAGGCGCAGGTGGACGTGGCCGCCGCGCGGGTAGACACCCGGGCGCACGCCGCGTAGCAGCAGCCGCGCGCCCCCGGCCGCCACGGCGATCCGGCCGACCGGGCTGAACAGCAGCACCCAGCCCAGCGCCACCCACCACCAGGAGACGACGGGCGCCCACGGCGCCGGGACGAGCAGGGCGGCGACGTTGCCGAGCGCGGCCAGCACGGTCAGCCAGCGCAGCCCGACGAGCGCAAGCATCGGCAGGATCAGCACGCTCTGGATCAGGGCGGCGCGGCGGGGAGTCGATCGGACCTCGCGGCGTACGGGCGCCGTGCTGTCCAGCGCGTCGAGCACCGCCGCGAGGCCGGACAGCTTCGGGTGCTGGTAGATGTCGGCCACCGACACCCGTGGGTGCCGGCGGCGGATCCAGGCCACCAGCTGCGCCGCGTTCAGGCTGCCGCCGCCGTGGCTGAAGAAGTCGGCGTCCGCCTCGGCCGGGCGTACGCCGATGATCTCGGCCCAGCCGCCGGCGAGCCACCGCTCGGTCGCGGTCAGCTCGCCCGCCTCGTCGCCGGGGGTGGCGAGCGGCCAGGGCAGCGCGGCCCGGTCCACCTTGCCGGACGTCCGGGTGGGCAGCGCCGCCACGACGGCGAGCAGCGGGATCAGCGCGGCCGGCAGTTGCTCGCGGATGCGCTGAGCCGCCGTGCTGACGTCGAAGCCGGCGTCATCCTGCGGCACCACGTAGCCGACCAGGAGCTGATTGCCGGCGGCCGTCCGCTGCACCGCGGCGGCCGCGGCGGCGACCCCGGGCAACGCCTGCAGTGCGGCGTCGACCTCGCCCAGCTCGATCCGGCGCCCGCCGAGCTTCACCTGCTCGTCGCCGCGGCCGACGAACACCAGCCCCTCGGGCCGCGCCCGCACGATGTCGCCACTGCGGTACGCCCGCGGCCAGCCCAGCGCTGGCAGCGGCGCGAACTTCTCCGCGTCCTTGCCAGCATCCAGGTAACGGGCGAGACCGACCCCGCCGATGACCAGCTCGCCGGTCTCGCCCATCGCGACCGGCTGACCGGCCGCGTCGACCACGGCGAGCTGCCAGCCGGCGAGCGGCAGCCCGATCCGCACCGGCCCGTCGCCGGTCAGCGGGGCGGCGCAGGCGACCACGGTCGTCTCGGTCGGCCCGTAGGTGTTCCAGACCTCGCGGCCCTCGACGGCCAGCCGCTGCGCCAGCTCCGGCGGGCAGGCCTCGCCGCCGAAGATCAGCAACCGGACGTCGTCGAGCGCCTCGACCGGCCACAACGCGGCCAGGGTGGGCACCGTCGACACCACGGTGATGCGCTGCTCTGCCAGCCACGGGCCGAGGTCGACGCCGCTGCGGACCAGCGACCGCGCGGCGGCCACGAGGCAGGCCCCGTGCCGCCACGCCAGCCACATCTCCTCGCAGGAGGCGTCGAAGGCCACCGACAATCCGGCCAGCACCCGGTCACCGGGGCCGATCGGCTCGGCGCCGTCCCCGGCGAGGAAGAGCCGCGCCTCGGCGTCGACGAAGGCCGCCGCCGCGGCGTGACTGACGGCGACGCCTTTCGGCGTGCCCGTCGAGCCGGAGGTGAAGATGATCCAGGCGTCGTCGGCCGGGCTGGGCCGTCCGGTCCGGCCCGCGGGCGTACGCCGCATCGACACCGCGAGACCGTCGCCGAGCACCGCGCAGACGCCCGCCTCGGCGAAGACCAGCTCGGCGCGCTCCTCGGGATCGTCCGCGTCGACCGGCACGTACGCCGCGCCGGCCGCGAGCACTCCGAGGATCGTCAGGTAGAGCGCCGCCGAGCCGGAGGACACCCGTACGCCCACCCGGTCGCCGGCGCCGATCCCGTGCACGGCCAGCGTCATCCGCACCGCGTCGACCGCGGCGGCCAGGTCGCGGTAGGTCAGCGTCGTCGTGCCGTCGTCGATCGCGGGCGCTCCGGCGTGCTCGCGGACGGTGGCGTCGAGGATGTCGACCAGGGTGCGGCGGGGCGGGGCGCCGGGAGAGCGGAACACCGCCGGGGGCAACGTGGCGAAGACGGGAACGGGACTGGCGACAGGCCGTAGATCAGTCGTGACAGTCACCGGGCGTGCTCCATCTTCACCTCACGGGTCGGCTTCCACCAGGCGTGCGGCATGCAAACCCGCCCTGGGCAGCTCTCCACGTTACGTGACATGAACGAAGAATGACGGCGAGGTATCGGATTCGTGGCGGCCGCCACAGGACTACTGCCGCACACCTCCGCTTTCCAGCGCCTCCTCGACGCTGACCAGCGGGGCGAGGCCCCGCTGCCGTCCGCGTCGGCGGTCTTCCGGCTTCGCGCTTCCCGCGTACGGTGGGCAGCGCCCGCCCGGGCCTCGGCCGCCGGACCGACCAGGTGCGGGCCGCACCGGCTCCGGTCGGACCCGTTCCGCGATCGACGACCGGAAGGCCGGCCCAGATGGCCCTCGATTCCCTCAACGCCACCCTCGCCACCCGGCTGGGGCTGACGCTGACGCCCGATCCGCGCCGGGTCGTCGTGAAGTTGTTCGTGCCCGGCGAGGACGCCGCCATCGTGCACAACCGGGCCCACGCCCTGATCGACCGGGTCACGGCGCTGCCCGAGGAGGCGGCCGAAGCCCTGCTGCGGCAGACCTTCGCGCGGTTCGGGTGGCGCCACCACGATCTCGAAGACACCTTTCTGCACCACTTCGACCTGGTCCGGCACCGGACGGACCATCCCGAGAACCTCTCGCGGGAGCGGCGTCTGCTGGTCGGCGCCTACTTCACCCACGAGTACGCCGTCGAGGCGGCCGCCCTGTGCAACCCGTCGATGGTCGAGCACCCCGACCAGTCCGGGCTGCACGCGGGCCAGTTGCGGGTGGCGATCAGCCTCCGCCAGATCGGCGAGGGTCACGTGTCGTCGATCGGCTTCGCCACCGCGGTACTGGGGCCGGGGACGATGCTGGAGGTGGCCGGGCGCTCCGGGCCGCTGCTGGTGGCCCGGCGCGGCGAGGTCCGCCACCGCCGGGACCTGCTCGCCGCCGGGCTGGCCGACGAGGGTTGGGACAACGAGATCTCGGCCACGCTGCTCGGCTCGCTGCCCGCGCACTTCGACGACGCGACCTTCGAGCAGGTTCTCGGCGAACTGCCGGAGTCGCTGCGCGGCCGGGAGAATTCCCAGCGCGCGCTCGAGCAGGTGCGGCGAACCAACGCCGCCGGCTACGCGACCTACTTCCCCACCGACTCGTCGCTGCACCAGCGGGTGCTGTGGCCGGCGACGCCGTCCGAGAGCAACGGCATGGAGGACGCCCGGTTCGTCAGGTTCATCGACGACGACGGCACAGCCGTCTATCGGGCCACCTACACCGCGTACGACGGGCGGGAGATCGCCGCGCGCGCGCTCAGCAGCCCGGATCTGCGGCATTTCCAGATCGCGCCGCTGCGCGGGCCCGGGGCTCGCAACAAGGGCGTCGCGCTGTTCCCCCGCACCGTCGGCGGCCGGCATCTCGCGTTGTCGCGCACCGACGGCGAAACGATCGGCCTGAGCGTCCTCGACGAGCAGGCCCGCTGGCAGCCGGCGACGGCGTTGCGTGGCCCGCGGCGCAGCTGGGAGCTGATCCAGACCGGCAACTGCGGATCGCCCCTCGAGACCGACGCCGGCTGGCTGGTCATCACCCACGGCGTCGGCCCGATGCGCCGGTACGCGATCAGTGCCCTGCTGCTCGACCTGCACCACCCGGAGCAGGTCATCGCCGAGCTGCCCAGCCCGCTGCTCGAACCCGGCCTGGCCGAGCGCGAAGGCTATGTCCCCAACGTCGTCTATTCCTGCGGCGCCCTGATCCACGCCGGAAACCTCTGGCTGCCGTACGGCGCGAGCGACGCCCGGGTCGGTTTCGCCACCGTGCCGATGGACGCCCTGCTCGCCGCCATGACCACCGGCACCGCGGCGAAGACCGCGCGCGCAGAGCACGTCACCGTCGCCGAGCAGCTGGCACCCTGATCGGGCGGGCGAGACGCACAGGTCAGCGATAACCCGGCGGTTGTCACCGTCCGGATTCATCTCGGAGCCGTAGGCTGAACGTCGATGGACGTGCTGAACTCGGGCGACACCAGCGGGTTCGCCTCGCTGCGGCGGCCCGCCCCGCCCCGTGCGCAGCGGTACGAGCTGGGCCGCTCCCTGCGCGAGCAGGCCCCCCGCACCGGCCTGCAGTACTGGACCCCCGCCGCCGACCGCCTCGACCCGCTGGACCAGCTGGCCGAGGCGCACCAGGGCCGGGTGCCGTGGCTGGTCCCGGTCCGGATCGGCCGCATGATCGCCTCGCCGTACGCCTTCCTGCGCGGCTCGGCCGGCGTCATGGCCGACGACTTCGCCACCCTGCCCCGCTCCGGCATCACCCCGGTGATCTGCGGCGACGCCCACCTCGGCAATTTCGGCTTCTACGCCTCCCCCGAACGCGAGCTCGTCTTCGACCTCAACGACTTCGACGAGGCGCACCCGGGCGCCTGGGAGTGGGACCTGCGCCGGCTGGTGGTCAGCGTGCACGTCGCCGGCCGGCAGAACGGCTTCCGCGAGTTCGCGTGCACCGAGGCGGTCCGGCATTGCGTGGCGCATTACCGCGAGCAGCTCGCCCACCTGTCCGCGCAGCCGTTGCTGGCCCGCTCGTTCGAACGGCTGGACGTGGACCGGCTGCGTGCGGCGGCCACCGGGGCGGGCTTCCGCGACGAGGTCGAACGCGCCGCCCGCCGGGCCCGCCGACGCACCAGCGACCGCGCGCTGCCGCGTTTCACCGAGTCGCACGACGGCACGGTGCGGCTGGTCGAGGAGCCGCCGTTGATCACCCGGCCCAGCGCTCCCGACCGCGAACACCTGGCCGCGGCCCTGGACGGCTACCTGAACACGCTGCCGCCCCACTGGGCCCGGATCCTGGCCGGCTACCGGATCGTCGACATCGCCCACAAGGTCGTCGGCGTCGGCTCGGTCGGGCTGCGCGCCTACGTCGCGCTGTGCGAGGGCAGCAGTCCCGACGACGTGGTGTTCCTGCAGCTCAAACAGGCCCGCCGGTCGGTGATAGCGAAGCACGTGCACGGCGACGCGGCCTGGCACCGGCACCAGGGGCAGCGGGTGGTGGAATACCAGCAGGCCCTGCAGACGGTCAGCGACCCGCTGCTCGGCTGGGCCACCATCGGCGAGCGGCAGTACTACGTGCGGCAGTTCCGCGATATGAAGGGCGCGATCCTGGTCGAGGACATGAGCGCCGCGGCGCTGGCCGACTACGCCGGGATCTGCGGGTACCTGCTGGCCAAGAGCCACGCCCGGACCAGCGGCGCGTCGATGATCGCCGGCTACATCGGCGGCAGCGACAAGCTCGACGAGATGCTCGGCCGCTTCGCCCGGGCGTACGCCGACCAGGTGGAGCGCGACCATGCGGCGCTCGTCGCCGCGGTCCGGCGTGGGGTCCTGACCTCGGAGACCGCGTGAAGCTCACCCCGGCTGCTCGGCTCGAGCCGGATCACTGGTAGCTGACCAGCTCCGGCACCGGCTTGAACCTCAGCACGTCGGCGGCGGCGTAGCGCCGCACATCCTCGTCGTAGAACAGCTTGTAGCCGAGGTGGAACTGCTGCGGTCGCTTGATCCGGGCCCAGGTGGCGTTCTTCTCCGAGCGGGTGCCGAACCCGTCGACATGCTGCACCATGGCCAGCCCGGGGCGCTTCTGGATCTGCTGCACGTCCGGCAGCATCGACGAACGGAACTGGTGCAGCACGAAGAGCTTCTCCGGCAGGTGGTGCTGCTCGACCAGGCCGGCGACGTAGGCGGAGACGCGGTTGACCTCGGCCGGGCCGGCCGAGCCGATGGTCCTGCCGGGGACCTTGCCCGGCGGCATCCGCCACTCCGGATCGAGCGCGAGACCGACGTGCGGCTGGACCAGGAACCGTTCGAGGGCCTTGGCCTGCGGCAGGAAGTCGCCGCGGCCCGGCTGCAGGTCGAGGATCACCAGGACCTTGTTGCGTTTCGCCTGGTCGACATACTGCCGGATCTTGCCTGTAGAGATCATCTTGCTGTAGTCGCCGTCCGGGCCCGCGCTGCCCTGCGCGACGCTGGCGATCAGCTCGTAGGCGACCTGCACCCGGCGGCTCCCGGCGAAGCCCTTCGCCGCGCCGCGCAATTTCGGCAGCATCGCGTCGGGGCTGCCCTCGCCGAGCACGCCGAGCGCACCGGTGCCGGCCGTGCCGTAGTAGGCGACCACCCGGTAGGCGGGAAAGATCCTCGTCCCGCCGAGCGGGAGCTGCGCCTGAGCGGCCGGGGTCGGCCCCGGCGACCCGGAGGACGACGACCCGGGCGGCGCTGACCCGGACGGCGGTGGAGCAGCACCGCCGGGTGCCGTGGGGACTCTACCGTCGCTGCCGCACGCGGTCAGCACCAGCACGGCGGCAGCCGCCGTGACCCGGCGCAGCATGGCCGAACGCATGGCGACCTCCTTGGCTGCGGACCCGGGCCACACTACACAAAACGGGCGGGGATGCCAGTCACCGCACCTGCGGACCCGCGGAGATCGACTTCGGTCGTCGCACAAACGTAGCTTGACGATGGGGGTCGGCGGGCGGATCGTCGAAGGAACAACTCTTGACACGGAGCCTGCCGTGAGCCTGCTCGACGTGGGAAAACTCGTCCTCATCGCCGCGACGCCGACGCTGCTCGGTGCCGCGGTAATCTACGCCCCGAAGTGGTTCGGCGTCCTCACCCGTCGCTGGCCCGAACGAGTCGACCGCGAACCGAAGCCGGCCGGGCTGCCGATCGAGCAGCTTGCCGCCGACCTGCGCCGGCTGCTGCGCCTGCACGACGAGCTGACCGCCTCCGCCCATCTGGGCATCCGCGCCCACCGACTCTGGGCGATCGAGGCGGCAATCGAGGTACGCGCGATCGAGGCCGCCCGGGCCCTGGACATCGCCCACCGCGAGCCCGCGCTTCCGGGCGAACTGACCTGCGCCGAACTGCAGGATCTACTGTCGTCGTTGGCGATTTCCGGGCTGGTCCTGCCGGCAACCGTCGGCCCCTTCACCCGAGGCGGACGCTTCTGACCAAGGCGCCGGCCGGAGATACCGACCACACTGGTCACGCGACGGCCATCACGTCACCGTCAGTAATCCCGTACAGAATGAATCATGATGTGGTCGTCGCGGCCCCGGCACCGATAGTTCGTCGGTTTCCTGAGCGGCATTTTAAGAATTGCTTAACTCGACCGGCAAGATATTCGTCGGAAACAATCAAGCACCTTGATGTTCTCGGGGCGGTGCGGGCCGGCGGCTGACGATTCGCCGCGGACCCGCGGCCGTCGTGTAATCGCAGGCACCGGCAGTGAACTGTTCGAGGGTGCCAACCGTACTGTCGGGTGACGGGACACCCCCGGCGTCCACCAACGCTGGGACGGACGGCGTTGCCCACGTCGTCAACGGACCGGGTGAGGCACTGCCATGGACCCTGGCGCTCCACGCGAATCCATGGCTAACCTTCCACCCCAACCGCATGGTCGGTGATATCGGGCGCGCGGGGCACGACGACGGCAGGAACGGGGGACGGATGGGGCACCGGGAGAGGCGGCATGGCACCTGTCTCCTCGGTGTGCGCCTCGCTTGCACCGGAGCCAGGCTCGTGCTTCCCGATGCCCCCCGTGCCGCAGCCGGTCCCCGCCCCGGGGGGATCCGATGAGCTTCGAGGACGACGAGTATTGGGAAGCGGAGTATTCGGATCAGGCTCGGCCCTATGCGGACAATGCCGCCGTCGCCCGAGCGCAATACGCCGACAACGGCCGTCGCCACGCCCCGCCGAGAGGGCAACGGGACAACGATGAATTCGACGCCGGCAACAGTTCCGATGAACTCGCCGCACGGCGCCAACGGCGGCAGACCGGTCACACAAGGTCACCGGATCGGCAGAGGAGGATCCGGTCGGCGTTCGACGCGGACCGCCCCGACTGGCTCGACGACCCCAGTTTCATCCGGGACATGCCGCCCGCCCGCGAACAGACCTCGATGCGCGACGCGCCCGCACGCGGGGACGGCCGGCGGCGCCCGGTACCGCCCCGCGTCGACCACGTCCGCGACGAGGACTTCGACGGCCGGCTGCCGGCCGGCCAGCAGGAAACTCCGGCCGAGCAGGCCCGCCTGCTGACCGACGACTGGGACAGCCTGGTCGAGTACGTCGACGACCGGCCCCCGCCCCGCTCGGGTCCCGGCTGGGCGGACGACGAGGACTACGGCCGCCGGCCCCGCGAAGCAGACCGCGCACCGGCCGGCCGCGCCCGGGTCCCCGAGCCCGACCTCGACGACCCGGCCCTGGACCTCTACCGGCCGCCCCGCGACGGACGCCGGGCCCCC
>JAVHVY010000017.1:0-44762 GCA_032160305.1 Actinoplanes sp. | reverse complement strand
CCGGGCGATCAGCTCCGCGGTGTCGAACGGCTTGACCAGGTAGTCGTCCACCCCGGCGGTCAGCCCGACCACCTTGTCGACGGTCATCCCCTTGGCGGTCAGCATGATCACCGGCAGCGCCGAGGTGAGCGGCTCGGCGCGCAGCCGCTGGGTCAGCTCGACGCCGTCCATGTTCGGCATCATCCAGTCGACGACGGCGAGGGCGGGATGCCGGGTCTCCAAAATGTCGAGCGCGTCCTGCCCGTCGCGGGCCCGGACCACCTCGAAGCCGTGCATCTTCAGGTTGAAGGCGACGAAGCCGGCGATGTCGTCGTCGTCGTCGACGACCAGGATCAGATCCGGCCCCTCGTCGGGATTGAGCCCGATATCGTCCGACTTCTGCCTGACCACCCCGGTACTCATGCGGTGACCATGGCCCCTGCGGCGAGGCCGCGCAACCTGCGGATCGCCTCGGCCGGGTCCTGCGCGCCGTAGACGGCGGTGCCCGCCACGAAGGCGTCGGCGCCCGCCTCGGCGGCCTGCTCGATGGTGTCGGCCGCGATGCCGCCGTCCACCTCGAGGCGCACGTCCAGGCCCTTGACGCCGATCCGGCGGCGCACCGCGCGGACCTTCGCCAGCATCTCGGGCATGAACGTCTGCCCGCCGAAACCGGCCTTGATCGTCATGATCAGCAGCGTGTCCAGATGGGGCAGCAGCTCCAGGTAGGGCTCCACCGAGGTGTCCCGGTCGATCGCCAGCCCGGCTTTCGACCCGGCCGCCCGCAGCTCCTTCGCCAGTTTCACCGGGTCCTCGCAGGCCTCGGCGTGGAAGGTGACGTTGTAGGCGCCCGCCTCCGCATACCCGACCGCCCAGCGTTCCGGCTCGGTGATCATGAGATGCACGTCGAACGGGATGGCGGTCACTTGGCGCAAGCTCTGCACGACCGGCAGGCCGATCGTCAGATTGGGGACGAAATGGTTGTCCATCACGTCCACGTGCACCCAGTCGGCCGCGCCTTCGATGGCTCGCACCTCGTCCCCGAGATGGGCGAAGTCCGCGGCCAGGATGCTCGGGGCGATGATCGGCGAAGGCTCCACGGCTGAAGTGTAAGACTTCCGCACCCGCCCGGGCTGCCGTCAATGGCGGCGAACGACGATACTCGTCGGTACCCGCCCGCCACCGACCGCCTGGAGGACCCGTGCGCCGCTGGGCCGCCCTAGCCGTCGCGCTGGTGACGGCGTTCGTGCCGGCCGGCTGCTCGGCGGAGACGGGCGGCGGGGACATCACCTCGTCCTGGCCGATGATCGCCGCCGCGAGCCCGTTCAAGCCGGCCACCGGGACCTGCCACGAGACGCTGGAGACGACGGGTGCGGCCGGCACCTACCTGCCGGTGAGCTGCGCGGAGCTGCACGTCAGCGAGACCTTCCAGGTCGCCGCGGCCCAGGACGCGCCGGTCGTGCCGAGCGCCGGGTCGGCACCGGCCCGGCAGGCGTACGCGGAGTGCGCTGAGCACGCCACCACCTTCCTCGGTGGCCCGTGGCGGGGCGCCCGGCTCGCCGTGCACGTCATCTGGCCGTCCCGCCAGGGCTGGTCGGGCGGGGCCCGCTGGTTCCGCTGCGACCTGACCGAGACCGACCTCGACGCGCAGCACGACAAGAGCCGTACGGGCAGCCTGGCCGGGGCACTCAAAGGCACGTCCGCGCTGCTGCTCGGCTGTTTCACCGCGAAGGTCAACGCCGACGACGTCCGGACGATGACCGCGGTCGCGTGCACGGTCAAGCACACGTCCGAGTACGTCGGCACCTGGACCGCCCCGGACATCCCGTACGCCGAGCAGACCAGGGACCGCACCCGCACCGCCGCCGGCTGCCGCAGCGTCATCGCCGGTTACACGGACGTGCCCGACGACGCGGACATGCAGTTCCGCAGCGGCTGGATCTCGTACAACCCGACCCGCGTCCAGTGGCAGCAGGGCGAGCGGCGGGTCCGGTGCTTCCTGTGGTTCAGCGACCGCACGCTCACCCGCTCCCTGAAAGGCGCCGGCCCGTCCGTGCTGCCGGTCAACTGACCGGTGGCAGAGCCGGCCCGCGCCGGCCCGGGCTGCGACCCGCTCCCGACGGCGGCAGTGTCGTTCAGCCGCGGGAACGGCCCCGCCGGCACCGGCCGGTCCGGGAAAGCGCAGTGCACAGGGAGTCGACCAGGCAGTGCACGAGGAATCGATCAGGCAGTGCACAAGGAGTCGATCAGGCGGTGCACAGGGAGTCGATCAGGCGGTGCGGCGCAGGACCGCCAGGAACATCGCGTCCGTGCCGTGCCGGTGCGGCCACAACTGCACGGTCGGGCCGGCGCCCAGTTTCGGCATGTGCGGCGGCAGCAGCGGGCGGGCGTCCACGAAGTCGACGTCGACGCCGCTGCGCCGGGCCGACTCGGTGACCGTCACCTGGGTCTCCACCATGTGCGGCGAGCACGTCACATAAGCCACCACCCCGCCGGGTCGGACCGCCCGCAACGCGGCGACCAGCAGCTCGCGCTGCACCTTGGTGAGCTGCGGCAGATCGGCTGGCGTGCGCCGCCAGCGCGACTCCGGCCGGCGGCGCAGCGAGCCGAGCCCGGTACACGGCGCGTCGACCAGTACCCGGTCGAAGGACGCCTCATCCAGGTCGGGATCGCGGCCCACCGTCCGGCCGTCGGTCGGCAGCACGGTCACCGGCAGACCGGCGGTGGCCTGCTCGACCAGCCGGGCCCGGTGATCGGCGATCTCGACCGCGATCACCTCGGCCCCGCGCTGGGCGGCGATCGAACCGAGCAGCCCGGCCTTGCCGCCCGGGCCCGCGCACAGATCCAACCACAGCCGATCGGCGCCCTCGACCGGCGCCGCCAGCAGGGCCGCCGCCACCAGCTGGGAGCCCTCGTCCTGCACGTGCGCGCGGCCCTCGCGGATCGCGGCCAGCTCGCCGGGCGAGCCGCCGTTGAGATACACCGCGTACGGCGAGAAAGCCCCCGGCACCCCGCCGACCTCGTCGGCCAGATCGACCGCGTCGACTCGGCCCGGACGCGCGCACAGGTGCACGGTCGGCGCCTGGTTGTCCTCGATCAGCAGGCGGGCGGTGTCCTCCAGATCGCCGCCCAGCGCCTCGGCGAACGCCCGGACGATCCACTGCGGGTGGTTGTGCTGCACCGACAGGTTGCCGACCGGGTCCTCGTCGTACGCCGGGGACAGCTTGGTCAGCCACTCCTGTTGGCCGGTCTCCGCGATCGTCCGCATGACCGCGTTCGCGAAACCGGCCGCGCCCGGGGCGATCGAGCGGACCAGGTCGACGGTCTGGTTGACCGCGGCGTGCGCGGGCACCCGGGTGTAGAGCAGCTGGTAGGCGCCGAGCCGCAGCGCGTCGCGGGCCGGCGGGTCGATCCGGGCGACCTCGCGGCCGGCCGCCGACGCCACGATCAGATCCAGCGTGCCCAGCGCGCGCAGCGTCCCGTAGGTCAGCTCGGTGGCGAAGGCCGCGTCCCGCCCGTGCAGCCCCATCGCGCGCAGGATCTCATTCAGGACCAGATTCGCGTACGCATCGTCGCGGTGCACAGCCGCGATCGCCTCGTACGCCGCCTGCCGCGCCGGATCCGACGGCGGGCGACCCGCCCGCGGCGCCCGGCCGGTGCGCGCATCGCGGTCCTGTCCCCGGCCGTAGCCGGGACGACCAGAGCCGTGCGGACGACCGGAGCCGTGCGGACGATCGGCCCGGTGCGCGTCCTGCCCTGTCACTGACTCTCCTCGCTCGTGCCCTCGGGGCACGCGCAGTCGTTCATGAAAAAGTCTCCCCGGGCTGGATGCGCAGGCCGCGGGCCCAGTCACCGGCGGGCATCGGCTTCTTGCCGGCGGCGCGGACCTCGCCCAGGATCACCGGGGTGGTCGCGGTGCCGGCCAGCACCTGGGTGCGCTCGACCAGAAGTTCGCCCGGCTTGAGCGGCGCCGCGTTCGCTACCGGGCGGACCGGGCCGAGCTTGAGCCGGTCACCGCGCAGCGTGGTCCACGCACCCGGCGCGGGCGTGCAGGCCCGGATCCGGCGGTCGACGGCGAAGGACGGATCGTCCCAGCGCACCCGGGCGTCCTCAGAGCTCAGCTTCGGGGCCAGCGAGATGCCGTCGGCCGGCTGCGGATGGGCCCGCGCGGTGCCCGCCTCGATCGCGTCGAGCACCGCCAGGAGCAGGCCCGCGCCCTCGGTGGCGAGGCGTTCGAGCAGGTCACCGGAGGTGTCGGTGGGCCGGATCTCCTCGGTCAGCGTGCCGTAGACCGGGCCCGTGTCCAGGCCCGCCGCCAGTTCGAAGACGCTCGCACCGGTGACCTCGTCGCCGTGCAGGACGGCGTGCTGCACCGGGGCCGCCCCGCGCCAGGCGGGCAGCAGCGAGAAGTGCAGATTGACCCACCCGTGCTGGGGGATCTGCAGGGCGGACGGCGGAACCAGGGCGCCGTAGGCGACCACCGGGACGACGTCAGCCGCCAGCTCGCGCAGCCGGTCCTGGAACTCGGGCTCACGGGGCCGCTGCGGGGTCAGCACCTCGATGCCGTGCCCGTCCGCCCAGGCGCCGGCGGCCGAGCGCATCAGCTGGCGGCCCCGGCCGGCCGGGGCGTCCGGGCGGGTGACCACGGCGATCAGCTCGTGGCGCGACGCGGCGATGGCCTCAAGGCTGGGGATCGTGACGGCCGGGGTGCCGGCGAAGACGATACGCATGCTCAGCGCCCCAGACCGAGGATGCCGCGGGTGTGCGGGCTCTCCTTGACCGTGGGCGGCTTCATGGCGTCGTACCACTGCGAAGCGCGGATCTGTCGCATCGCGTCCTTTCTGCCGGCGGGGTCGAGGCGGTCGATGAAGAGCACCCCGTCCAGGTGGTCGGTCTCGTGCTGCACGCAGCGGGCCATCAGGCCGGTCCCGACCAGCTGGATCGGATCGCCGTGCTCGCCGAAGCCGCGGGCCACCACGTTCTGTCGGCGGCGGGTGTCGACGAAGACGCCCGGGACCGACAGGCAGCCCTCCGGGCCGTCCTGCTCCTCGTCGTCCGGGAAGGAGAGCACCGGGTTGACGATGTGGCCGAGTACGTCGTCGACCTGGAAGGCGAACACCCGCAGGCCGACGCCGAGCTGCGGGGCGGCCAGACCGGCGCCGTCCTTGTCGAGCATCGTGTCGGTCAGATCCTTGACCAGGCCACGCAGTTCCTTGTCGAAGTCGACGACGGCGTCGGCCGGCGTCCGCAGCACCGGATCGCCGAACAGACGGATGGACTGGACGGTCACGCGGTGGGACTCCTGCTCTTCTGTGGCCGGCTGAGCGCTATGCCATTCGCGTCCAGTCTACGGAGCCCGGCACGACCGGCAGCGCCGCCCATCCGCGCAGCGTGAGCCGCTCCCGGCGGACCGGCCGCCGGGTCAGTGCCAGATCCGGGAACCGGCGCAGCAGCGCGGGGAAAGCGACCTGCGCCTCGAGCCGGGCCAGTGGCGCGCCGAGGCAGTAGTGCGCGCCGGCGCCGAACGACAGCGGCGCGTTGCCCGGCCGGTCCGGGATGAACCGGGCCGGCTCGGCGAACCGTTCCGGATCCCGGTTCGCCGCGCCCAGCAGCACGATCAGCTCCGCACCCGACGGGATCCGGACCCCCGCGATCTCCGCGTCGCGGCCGGCGAAGCGCTCGGTGAGCTGCACCGGCGATTCGATCCGCAGGATCTCCTGCACGTACGCCGGGGAGAGCGCCGGGTCGTCGATCAGCCGCTTGGCCAGCTCGGGATGATCGAGCAGCAGCACGATCCCGTTCCCCAGCAGGTTGGTGGTCGTCTCGAAGCCCGCCACCAGCAGCAACGCCAGGTTGCCGAGCAGCTCGTCGCCGGTCAGCCGGTCCCCGCCCGCATCGTGCGCGGCGGCCAGCGCGGTGATCAGATCGTTCTGCGGCTCCTGCCGGCGCACCGCGATCAGGGTCTCGAAGTAGGCCTCCAGTTCCTTCGCCGCCTCGTTCGCCGTGGCGACCTGCTCCTCGGTGAAGCGCACCTCCAGCACCATCGTCAGCGCCTCGGCGAGGCGCCGGAACATCCCCCGGTCGGACTCCGGCACGCCCAGCAGGGCGGTGATCACGGCGATCGGCAACGGGTACGCCAGCTCCGACATCAGGTCGGCCTCGGGCCCGGAGAGCTCGCCGAGCAGGTCGTCGACCTGCCTTTCGATCACCGCACGCAGCTCGGCCACCCGGCGGGCGGTGAAGACCCCGGAGGCGAGCCGGCGCATCCGGGTGTGGTTCGGCGGGTTCTGCCGCAGCATCGAGTCGGCGAAGAGGGTGACCGAGCGGTTCGCCCGCCAGTCGGTGAAATTCTCGTCGAGCACCGACCAGTCGTACGCGCGCATCGCCGGGTCGCGCAGGATCTGGTCGGCAGCGGCCCAGCCGGAGACGAAGAACGTCGGCCCCATCGCCAGCACCGGCCCGGCCGCCCGGATCGCCTCGTACGCGGGGTAGGGGTCCAGCCTGGCGCCCGGGGCGAGCAGACTGGCGACGGCGGCAGTGGCATCCATCGATCCATTGTGCTGGTCCCTGCCACGTTCTGGTTGCCCGGGCTACTTCCGCCGGCCCGGGCCCTTCGACTTTCTCAGAAGAGATCGGCTGTTTCTCAGAAGAGATCGGCTGGGTCGATCTGGATGCGGATCGCCAGCGTCGCCTTCCTGGCGCTGCGGACCGCGGCCGCCTCGTGCAGGGCGTGCGCAAGCTCCGCCTGCTGCGAGCGGGAAACCCGCAGAAGCATGCGTTCCTGGTCGTCCTGGGCGGGGACCGGGCCTAGCACCTCGGCTCCGTCCGGGAGGCGGATCGTGTCGAGCAGGTCGGCGATGGCTTCGGGCCGCCCGGTGAGACTCGCCATCCGCGACGCCGGGGGGAAACTGAGCTCCCGCCGTTCGGTCAGTTCGCGGGCGGCGAACCAGCCGGGGTCCCAGCGCAGCAACGCCTGGACCGGCGCGAGCGAACCGTCGGCGACGACGACCACCTGGCCGCCGCGGCCGTGCGGGCGGGCCAGCGCGGCGGCGGCGAGCCAGCGCCGCATGGTCTCCTCGGCCGCCCGCAGATCGGAGCGGCTGAGCAGGGCCCACGTGTCGAGCAGCAGCACCGCCCCGAAACCCCCCTCGGCCACCGGCTCCGCCCCGGGCGTCGCCACCACGACCGCGGGCTCCCCCGGCACCGTGTCGAGGATCTCGTCGCGCCCCGAGATGCGGATCGGTACATCCGGAAACGCCCGCCCCAACTCCTCGGCCGTCCGCCGGGCCCCGGTCACCGAGGCGCGCAGCCGGCGGCCGCCGCAGGCCGGGCAGGCGTAGTCGGCGGCGGCCCGGCCACACCAGTGGCAGGTCGGGGCGTCCCGGGCCCCGGCCAGCCCGAGCGGACCGGCGCAGTGCCGGCAGCGTGCCGGGGTGCGGCACTCGGCGCACGCCACCGACGGCAGATAGCCCCGGCGCGGCACCTGGACCAGCACGGGAGCGCCGTCCTTGAGCGCCTGCCGGGCCGCCTGCCAGGCCAGACTCGGCAGCCGGGCGGTGGCGGCGCCGGGGTCGCGGGCCAGCTGCGGGTCGTCCCCGGTCGGCGAGATGGCCGGCATCCGCGACCGCAAGGTGACGCGGTCCGCGACGATCTCCTTCGCCCATCCCGTCTCGAGCAGCAGCTGGCCCTCACCGGTGCGGGCGAAGCCACCGACCAGCACGGAACACTCGGCGAGCCGCGCGCGGGTGAGCAGCACCTCCCGGGCGTGCGGATACGGCGCGCGGGGCTCGGCGTGCAGGTCGTCGCCGTCGTCCCAGATCACGACCAGGCCGAGACCGACCACCGGCGCGAACATCGCCGCCCGTGTCCCGACGACAACCGGCACCCGATGCCGGCTCGCGGCCAGAAACCGCCGATACCGTTCCGCGGGCCCCGCGGCGGCAGTGAGGGCGACGTGCCGGCCCGCCCCGAGGGTCACCCTCAGCGCCCGGTCCAGCCGCTCCAGATCGCGGGCGTCAGCCACCACGACGACCGCCCCACGCCCGGCCCGTACGCAGGCGGCAGCCGCCTCAGCGATCCGAGCCGCCCAGTCCTCCCCGGGCAGCGCCGACCAGACCGCCCGAGCCGGCCGCCCCTCCGCCAGCGCCCGCAGGTACGCGTCCCCCGCCGGATAGACCCCCCAGCCATGCCCCGTCCCGCCACCCTCCGTCGCGGTCAGGCCCTGGGCGCCGGGGCCGGCGGCATCGCCCGCCTGCTCGACCGTGCTGGCCGGCCGCGCGGGATCGGAGGTGGCTTGGGCCTCGACCCGGGCGTGGCGCGGCGGGATCGCCAGGCGCAGCACGTCGGAGAGGCTTCCGGCGTAGCGGTCGGCCACCGCGCGAGCCAGCCGGGCCACCTCGGGGTCGAGGACCCGCTCGGCAGAGACGACCTTATCGAGATACGCCAGCGTGCCGACGTGCGGCGACGACTCGGCCCGCTCCAGCAGGAAGCCGCTTACCAGCTGCCCGGCGAAGCGGACCTTGACCCGCACACCCGGCTGCGCCGCCTCGTCGTCGGCCGAGGCGACCAGATAGTCGAACGGCCGGTCCAGATGCGGCAACGGCACATCGACACTGACCCGGGCCACCGGCAGGCGCGCCGCGGGCTCCCGATCGGTCCGCCGGGCCCGCGTCGTCCCCGCTCGCCCGGCAGCGGCCCGCGCGGCTTTCACCGGCGCCCCCACCTCGGCGGCTTTCACCGGCACCGCCACCTCGGCCGCCTTCACCGGCGCTGCCACCTCGGCCACTTTCACCGGCGCTGCCACCTCGGCCTCGGCCCGCAGGTGATCCCCCGCGCCAGGCACGGCGGCGGCATCATCGATGCCGCCACGAGCGAGGCCCGGCGTGCCGAGCGGCTCGGCGGGCTGCCCGGCGGCGGCTTCGGTGGGTTGCACCTGGTCATTGTGCCCGGCGGGTCCGACAATTCCGGGAGCTGGGCGCGAATGCGCGAAGGGTGCCCCGGCCGCGGCCGGGGCACCCTTCGCGGTAGTCGGACGGCTCAGGCCGCGGCGTTCTTCAGGTCCTGGGCGCGGTCCGTGCTCTCCCAGAGCAGGTCGGGCAGTTCCCGGCCGAAGTGGCCGTACGCCGCCGTCTGCTGGTAAATCGGGCGCATCAGGTCGAGGTCACGGATGATCGCGGCGGGGCGCAGGTCGAAGACGTCGTTGATCGCCTTCTCGATCCGCTCGACCGGCACGTTCTCGGTGCCGAAGCACTCGACGAACAGGCTGACCGGGTGGGCCTTGCCGATGGCGTACGCGACCTGGGTCTCGCACCGTTCGGCGAGGCCTGCGGCGACCACGTTCTTGGCCACCCAACGCATCGCGTACGCCGCCGAGCGGTCCACCTTGGACGGGTCCTTGCCCGAGAAGGCGCCGCCGCCGTGCCGGGCGTACCCGCCGTACGTGTCAACGATGATCTTGCGGCCGGTCAGGCCGGCGTCGCCCATCGGACCACCGATCTCGAAGCGGCCGGTCGGGTTGACCAGCAGGCGGTACCCCGCGGTGTCGATGTCGAGGCCCACCAGCTCCGGCGCGATCACGTGCTCGCGGACGTCGGGGGTGAGCAGCGACTCCAGCGAGATGTCGGCGGCGTGCTGCGACGACACCACGACCGTGTCGAGCCGAACGGGACGCAGTCCGTCGTACTCGATGGTGACCTGGGTCTTGCCGTCCGGCCGCAGGTACGGAATCGTGCCGTCCTTGCGGGCGGCGGACAGCCGCTGGGCCAGGCGATGCGCGAGCGCGATCGGCAGCGGCATCAGCTCAGGCGTCTCCGAGCAGGCGAAGCCGAACATCATGCCCTGGTCGCCGGCGCCCTGGGCGTCAAGGACGTGCTCGGAGTTGCCTTCGCGCAGCTCGACGGCGCTGTCCACGCCCTGCGCGATGTCGGGCGACTGCGAGCCGATGGAGACGCTGACGCCGCACGAGGCGCCGTCGAAGCCCTTCTTCGACGAGTCGTACCCGATGTTCAGGATCGTTTCGCGAACGATGCTGGGAATGTCGGCATACGCCTGAGTGGTGACCTCGCCGGCGACGTGCACCTGGCCGGTGGTGATCAGCGTCTCGACCGCGACGCGGCTACGCGGGTCCTGCTCCAGCAGCGCGTCGAGAATGCCGTCGCTGATCTGGTCAGCGATCTTGTCCGGGTGGCCTTCCGTGACCGACTCGGAGGTGAACAAGCGGCGTGCCACGGTGCTCCTCAGAAATTGTCGAAGGTTTCGTTCCGCGGAAGTGTAGTCATCGCCGCGAACTCGTCATCATGCCGTACCACCATCACCTACCGGGGAATCCAGCCGGATAACAATCGCGTCCCATATCGCATCCGCCACATCGTCCTTCGGGAGTTCGCCCAGAACGGACGTCCTTCCGTCCGCGCCCAGCAGGGTCACCGTGTTGCTGTCCGCACCGAAGACCCGGTCGGCACCGACCTCGTTGACCACGATCAGGTCGGCGCGTTTGCGGACCAGTTTGCCGCGCGCGTTCTCGAGCGCGTCGTGAGTCTCCGCCGCGAAGGCGACCAGCATCTGACCTGGGCGTTTCGCGGCTCCCAACTCGGCGGCGATGTCCGGGTTGGTGACGAGTTCGATCGTCGGCGGCGTACCGGAACCGGTTTTTTTGATCTTCTGACCGGCGATGGTCGCGGGCCGGAAGTCGGCCGGCGCCGCGGCCATCACGACCACGTCCGCACCCGCGAACGCCTCCGCCGTCGCCTTGCGCAACTCCTCGGTCGTGCCCACCCGGACGACGTCCGCGCCCGCCGGATCGCCCAATGTGACGTTCGCCGCTATCAATGTGACGCGCGCCCCCCGGGCCACCGCGGTTCGGGCCAGCGCGTAGCCCTGCTTGCCCGACGACCGGTTGCCGAGGAAACGGACCGGGTCGAGTGGCTCGCGGGTGCCGCCCGCGGTGACGACGACGTGCCGGCCGGTCAGATCACGCTTGCCGCTCAACGCGCGCCGGGCCACGTCGAAGATCGCCTGCGGATCCGGCAGCCGTCCCTTGCCCGTGTCCGCGCCGGTCAGCCGGCCGACCGCGGGCTCGATCACCAGGTAGCCACGCGAGCGCAGCAGCGCCACGTTCGCTCTCGTGGCCGCGTTCTCCCACATCTCGGTGTGCATCGCCGGGGCGAAGACCACCGGGCAGGTTGCGGTGAGCAGGGTGTTGGTGAGCAGGTCGTCGGCGATGCCGTGGGCAGCCTTGGCCAGCATGTCGGCGGTGGCCGGCGCGACCACGACCAGGTCGGCGTGCCGCCCGATCCGCACGTGTGGCACGTCGTGGGCGTCGTGGAAGACGTCGGTCGCCACGGGCCGCCCGGAGAGCGCCGCCCAGGTCGGGGCGCCGACGAATCTCAGCGCGGAGGCGGTCGGCACGACCCGCACCGCGTGCCCCGACTCGGTGAAAAGACGAAGCAATTCACAGCTCTTGTACGCCGCGATGCCGCCACAGACGCCGAGCACGACCTCGATCATCAGTTCTCCCGGGAATGCCGAAAAACCGCGGCCCCTCGATCGCGGGGTCGCGGCTTCACCGTACAAAAGATCAGGGGTTGTCGGTCGGCTCCGCCGTGAGCAGGCCCGCGTTGATCTCGCGCATCGCGATCGACAGCGGCTTCTCCTGCGGGGTGGTCTCGACCAGCGGACCCACATACTCGAGGAGACCTTCGCCGAGCTGGCTGTAGTAGGCGTTGACCTGGCGGGCGCGCTTGGCCGCGAAGATCACCAGGGAGTACTTCGACGAGGTCTTGTCGAGCAGTTCGTCGATCGGCGGGTTGGTGATTCCTTCGGGGTTGGCGATGGTTCCCACGTGATGAAGTCCTCTTCGATTTCAGATGTGGAGTTCAGGCGCCGGGCTGGTGCTGCGCGGGAGCGAGATCAGCCGGGGTCAGAAACGACGAACCGAGCAATCCTACCAGCTCGCCCGCCGCGCGCTCGACGAAGTCGTTGACCACCGTGCGGTCGAACTCCTTCTCGGCGGCCAGCTCCTCGTCCGCGTGGGCCAGCCGGCGCCTGATCGTTTCCTCGTCGTCGGTGCCACGGCCGGTCAGCCGGCGCTTCAGCTCGTCGACGCTGGGCGGGGCCAGGAAGACGAGCTGGGCGTCGGGCATCGTGGCCCGGACCTGCCGTGCGCCCTGCAGATCGATCTTCAGCAGGACGGGCCGGCCCTGACCGAGCCAGCCCTCCACCTGTGCCCGGGGCGTCCCGTAGAGGTTGCCCGCGAACTCCGCCCACTCGAGCAGCTGATCGCCGTCGACCAGGCGTTGAAACTCCGAACGGGTGACGAAGTGGTAATGCTCACCGTCGGTCTCGTAGTCGCGCATCTTCCGCGTCGTCACCGACACGGACAGCTTGATCCATGGCGAGCGCGCCCGGATCAGCTCGATCACGCTGTCCTTGCCGACCCCGGAGGGGCCGGACAGGACGGTGAGGCGTGATGCCGGGCGCGCTTCGTCATCCATGCTCACGGCTCATTCCTACACGAGCCGATGAGTCAGTTCGCAGCGAACTCCCCCAGGAGGGCCTTACGCTGCTGCTCGCCCAGACCTCGAAGGCGACGGCTGTCAGCGATCTTGAGCTTCTCCATGATCTGGGTGGCCCGGATCTTGCCGATGCCCGGCAGCGCCTGCAGCACGGCCGAAACCTTCAGCTTGCCAACGACATCGTCGCCCTCGGCCCGGTCGAGCACCGCGGCGAGGGTGGTCTTGCCCTGCTTGAGCTGTTCCTTCAGCTCGGCACGGGCCTTGCGAATCTCCGCAGCCTTCTCCAGCGCGGCTGCACGCTGCTCGGGGCTCAGTGACGGGAGCGGCACCAGTTCTCCTCAGGTCCCTATAGCGGCAGTAGTCGAATACCGCCGCATCTGTGAAACGTGGTGTGCCAGGGAACCAAAGGGGCATGTGGTTCCCGGCGCCGGGAAAACTAGCGGTCAACGGCGCTTTCGGCAACGTGGGGGTACCCCCCGACCGGCTCCGGCCCGGCCCGCTGGAGGCTCGCTTCACCCCAGAGCGGCGCGGCAGTCGGTGGCCACACGCTGGGCCGCAGCCCGCAGATCGGCCAACTCCGGGCCGGCGTTGAGAACCTCGCGTGAGTACGACGGGAGCACGTTCGGCAAGCCTCCGCCGAAGATCGCCCGCAGTCCCGAGGGCGTCGCTCCCTGTGCTCCGAGCCCCGGAGCGAGCAGTGGACCGTTCACCTTGGACAGGTCGTGGCCGGTGTCCCCGATGGTCGCACCGACCACAAGCCCGATGCTGCCGAGCGGCTCCGCACCCACGTTGAGCTGGGAAATCTCGTCTATCACGGTCTGCGCGACGGTCCGGCCGCCGGCCGTCACGGCATGTTGGACAGTCGGCCCCTCCGGATTCGACGTCAGGGCGAGAACAAAGACTCCACCGCCGTGCGCGGCCGCCGCGTCGAACGCCGGCCGCAATGAACCAACGCCGAGATAGGGACTCACAGTAATCGCGTCAGCACACAGCGAACTCGCCGGATTCAGATAGGCATCGGCGTACGCGGCCATCGTCGAGCCGATATCGCCGCGTTTCACGTCGAGCAGGACCAGCGCCCCGGCCTCGCGAGACTGTCGGATAATTGACTCAAGAACGCCGACGCCACGTGACCCAAATCTCTCGAAAAACGCGGACTGTGGTTTCAGCACAGCCACCCGATCGGCCAGGGCGTCGACCACCGTACGGCCGAAGCGTTCCAGGCCGGCGACGTCGTCCGGGAGACCCCAGCGAGCCAGCAGAGCGGCATGCGGATCGATCCCGACGCACAGCGGACCACGATCCGCTACGGCCCGGTGCAGGCGGCTTCCGAAGGTCTCCATGGCGATGATTTCCTCTTCCGTGTCAGGTGGCGGACACCGCGGCGGCGATCGCTTCGGTAATGCGGGCAACGTCGGCGTCGTCCGCGACGTACGGCGGCATCGTGTAGATCAGGTCCCGGAACGGCCGCAGCCAGACGCCCGCGGCGACCGCGGCGGCGGTGGCCTTCGGCACGTCCACCTGATGGTCGAGCTGCACCACCCCGATCGCGCCGAGGACCCGGACCTGTGCGACGCCCGTCAGCGGCGCCAGGCCGGCCGTCAGGCCTCTTTCGATGCGTGCGACGTCGCCGACCCAGGACTGGGTGCGCAGCAGGCTCAGCGAGGCGTTGGCGACCGCGCAGGCCAGCGGGTTGCCCATGAAGGTCGGCCCGTGCGCCAGGCCGCCACCCTCGCCCGCCGAGATGGCCCGGGCCACGGCCGGAGTGCACAAAGTGGCCGCCAAGCTCAGATATCCCCCGGTCAGGGCCTTTCCGAGACACATGATGTCCGGCGAGACGCCGGCCCGGTCGGCGGCAAACCACGATCCGGTACGCCCGAAGCCGGTCGCGATCTCATCGAAGATCAACAGGACCCCGTGCCGCTCGGTCACCTCCCGCAGCACGCGCAGGTAGCCGGGGTGGTGGAACCGCATCCCCCCGGCGCCTTGCACGACCGGCTCGACGATGACCGCGGCCAGTTCGTGCGCGTGCCGTTCGACCAGCTCGGCCAGCTCGGCGGCGTACGACTCCCGGAAGTCGGCCGGCGGCGGACCGGCGAAGACCTGCGCGGGCAGGATCCCCGTCCACAGGGAATGCATCCCGCCGACCGGGTCACAGACGCTCATCGGGTGGAACGTGTCGCCGTGGTAGCCACCCCGCCAGGTGCCGAGCCGCTGTCGTCCGGGGTGGCCGCGGGCCCGTTGCGCCTGCAGGGCCATCTTGACGGCGACCTCGACCCCGACCGACCCGGAGTCGCAGAGGAAGACGTGCTCCAGCCCCGCCGGCGTCAGCTCGACCAGCGTGCCGGCCAGCTCGACGGCCGGTCCGTGGGTCAGCCCGCCGAACATCACGTGGCTCATCCGGCGGCTCTGCTCGACCAGGGCGGCGTCCAGAACGGGATGCCGGTAGCCGTGAATGGCCGCCCACCACGACGACATGGCGTCGATCAGCTCCCGCCCGTTGGCCAGCTTGAGCCGAACCCCCTCGGCACTCTCCACCACATAGGGATCGCCACGCCCAGGCATCGGCCCGTACGGGTGCCACACGTGAGCCCGGTCCCGGCGCAGCAGCTCAGCCGTCCCGTCCGGAACCTCACCCTCGACCGACCGCCCGCCCTCGCCTTGCCGGGCCGGGCGCGGTCCGTCGGCGTCCGGCTGGTCGGTGGTCATGGGCGGTGTCCCTGGGCCACCGCCCTCACCAGGGCCGGCCCCCGGTAGATGAAGCCGGTGTAGAGCTGCACCAGGGTGGCGCCGGCGTCGAAGAGCCGCGCCGCGTCGTCGGGGTCGACGATGCCGCCGACCCCGATGATCGGCAGTGCTCCGCTGGTCTCCTCGTGCACGAAGTGGACGACCTTGCGGGCCTGCTCGGTCAGCGGCCGGCCCGACAGCCCGCCGGCCTCGGCGGCGCGCGGCTGGTCGGCGGCGGCGAGTCCGTCGCGGGCCAGCGTGGTGTTGGTCGCGATCACCCCGGCCGCCCCGCCGCTCAGGCACACCTCCAGCAGTTCGGCGATGGCCGGCTCGGTCAGATCGGGCGCGATCTTGACCAAGACCGGCACCTTGCCGACCAGGGCGCTCAGCAGCGACGCGAGGGCCGTCCTTCCCTGCAGCGTGCGCAGGCCCGGCGTGTTCGGCGAGGAGACGTTGACGGCGATGTAATCCGCGTGGGGCCGCACCAGGTTGTAGGACGTCAGGTAGTCGTGCACCGCGTCCTCAAGCGGAGTGATCTTGGACTTGCCGAGGGATATCCCCAGCGGCACACCGAGCGGGCCCCACGCGGTGAGCCGCTCGGCCAACACCGCCGCCCCGGCGTTGTTGAAGCCCATCCGGTTGATGATCGCCTCGCTGTCCCGCAGCCGGAACAGTCGTGGCCGGTCGTTGCCGGGCTGCGGGTGCGCGGTGACCGTGCCGACCTCGACGAAGCCGAAACCCAGCGCGGGCCAGGCCGGCAGCGCGACCCCGTTCTTGTCCATCCCGGCGGCCAGCCCCACCGCATTCGGGAAGCGCACCCCGAACGCCTCGACCGGCCGGCGCACCGCGTACCGGCTGCGCAGCAGGGCCAGGGTTCGCGGCCGCCGGGCCACCTTGGCCAGGCGCTGGAGAGTGAACTCATGGGCCGTCTCGGCGTCCCCGCCGCCCAGCCGGAACAGGACCGGCCGCACGGCCCGCTCGAACAGCGTCACCCTCGCCCTCCCCACCGCACCGCACCGCGGCGGCCGGTCACTCGGTGCTCCGCAGGCTGGTCACTCGGCGCTCCGCAGGCTGTCACTCGGCGCTCCGCAGGCTGGCGTGCAGCTCCTGCAGCGGGCGGACCGTCAGGGCGCCGCGCATCAGGGCCTCGATGCCCATCACCGCGGCGGCCGCACCGGGCACCGTCGTGATGCAAGGAATGTCGGCGGTGACCGCCGCGCTGCGGATCTCGTAGCCGTCCGAGCGGGCGCTCGCCCCCGATCCCTGCGGCGTGTTGATGATCAGCGCGATCTCGCCGGCCGCGATCAGGGCCACCGCGTTCTGGCCAGGGCTCTCGAAGTGCTTCGGGACGACCTCGCACTCGATGCCGTGCCGGCGCAGAACCTCACCGGTGCCGGCCGTGGTCACGATCGTGAAGCCCAGGTCGGCCAGCCGCTTGATCGGGAAGATCATCGACCGCTTGTCCCGGTTGGCCACCGAGACGAAGATCTTCCCGCTGGTCGGCAGCGACCCGTACGCCGCCGCCTGGGACTTGGCGAAGGCCTGACCGAAGCCGGTGTCGATGCCCATCACCTCGCCGGTCGACTTCATCTCCGGCCCGAGCAGGCTGTCCACGCCGTGCCCGGCGGGGGTGCGGAACCGCTTGAACGGCAGCACCGCCTCCTTGATCGCGATCGGCGCGTGCTCCGGCGTGGTGCCCCCGTCGCGGGACTTGAGCAGCATCCCCTCGGCGCGCAGCTCGGCGATCGTGGCGCCGAGCATGATCCGGGCCGCCGCCTTGGCCAGCGGCACCGCCGTCGCCTTGGAGACGAACGGGACCGTCCGGGACGCTCGCGGGTTGGCCTCGAGCACGTAGAGCGTGTCGTCCTTGAGCGCGTACTGGACGTTGAGCAGGCCGCGGACGCCGACGCCGCGGGCGATCGCCTCGGTGTAGCGGCGCACCTCGGCCAGGTGCGAGCCGGCCAGGGTGACCGGCGGCAGCGAGCAGGACGAGTCACCGGAGTGGATGCCGGCCTCCTCGATGTGCTCCATCACGCCACCGAGGTAAACGTCACCGGTGGCGTCGCAGAGCGCGTCGACGTCGATCTCGATCGCGTCGTCCAGGAACCGGTCGACCAGCACCGGGTGGTCCGGCGAGATCTCGGTGGCCCGGTCGATGTAGCCACTCAGCGTCGGCTCGTCGTAGACGATCTCCATGCCGCGCCCGCCGAGCACGTACGAGGGGCGCACCAGCACCGGATAGCCGATCTCGTCGGCGATCGCCTTGGCCTCGTCGAACGAGGTGGCCGTGCCGTGGTCGGGCGCGCGCAGCCCGGCCTTGGCGAGCACGGCGCCGAACAGTCCGCGGTGCTCGGCCAGGTCGATCGATTCGGGCGAGGTGCCGACGATCGGGATCCCGGCGTCCTTGAGCCGCTGCGCCAGGCCGAGCGGGGTCTGCCCGCCGAGCTGGACGATCACGCCGACCACGCCCGGACCGCCGGCGGCCTTGCCGGAGCTGTCCTCGCAGTGGAAGACCTCGAGGACGTCCTCGAAGGTCAGCGGCTCGAAGTAGAGCCGGTCGGCGGTGTCATAGTCGGTGGAGACGGTCTCCGGATTGCAGTTGACCATGACCGTCTCGATGTCGACGGCGCGCAGGGCCATGACCGCGTGCACGCACGAGTAGTCGAACTCGATGCCCTGGCCGATCCGGTTCGGCCCAGACCCCAGGATCAGCACCTTGGGCCGGTCGGACGGCGCGACCTCGGTCTCCTCGTCGTACGTCGAGTAGTGGTACGGGGTGTCCGCCTCGAACTCGGCCGCGCACGTGTCGACGGTCTTGTAGACCGGCCGTACGCCGAGCCGGTGCCGCAGCAGCCGCACCCCGTCCTCGCCCGCGAACTCGGGCCGCAACGCCGCGAGCTGCCGGTCGGACAGCCCCGAGCGTTTCGCCAGCCGAAGCAGCGTCTCATCGAGCACCGGCGCGTTCAGGATCTCCTGGCGCAGCGCCACCAGGGCGGCGATCTCGTCCAGGAACCACGGGTCGATGCCGCCGCTGGCCTCATGCACCTGCTCGACGCTCGCACCGAGGCGCAGGGCCCGCTCGACGGTGTAGAGCCGCCCGTCGTGCGGGATCCGCAGCGCTTCGAGGGTCTGCGCCAGCGTCGCGGAGTCGGGCAGCGTCCAGAATCCGGCCGCCTTGGTCTCCAGCGACCGCAGTGCCTTGCCCAGCGCCTCGGTGAAGTTGCGGCCGAGTGCCATCGCCTCGCCGACCGACTTCATCGTGGTGGTCAGCTCGGGATCCGCCCCGGGGAACTTCTCGAAGGCGAACCGCGGGATCTTCACCACCACGTAGTCGAGCGCCGGCTCGAACGCGGCCGGGGTCTTGCGCGTGATGTCGTTCGGGATCTCGTCCAACGTGTAGCCGATCGCCAGCTTGGCGGCGATCTTCGCGATCGGGAACCCGGTCGCCTTGGACGCCAGCGCCGACGAGCGCGACACCCGCGGGTTCATCTCGATCACCACGAGCCGTCCGTCGGCGGGGTTGACCGCGAACTGGATGTTGCAGCCGCCCGTGTCGACGCCGACCTCGCGGAGCACGGCGATGCCGAGGTCGCGCAGCCTCTGATACTCGCGATCCGTCAGGGTCATCGCCGGTGCGACCGTGACGCTGTCGCCGGTGTGCACGCCCATCGGGTCGATGTTCTCGATCGAGCACACCACCACGACGTTGTCGTGCTTGTCGCGCATCAATTCGAGCTCGAACTCCTTCCAGCCGAGCACGCTCTCCTCGATCAACACCTCGTGCACTGGGGAGGCGGCGAGACCACCGCCGGCGAGGCGGTCGAGATCCTCGTCGTTGTGCGCCAGGCCGGAGCCGAGGCCGCCCATCGTGAACGAGGGTCGGATCACCACCGGCAGCCCGAGGGTGGCGACGGCCTCGTGCACCTCGTCCATCGAATGGCAGACCCGCGAACGCGGCGTCTCGCCACCGGCGGTGGCGACGATGTCCTTGAACAGCTGGCGGTCCTCGCCCTTACGGATCGCGTCGATGTCGGCGCCGATCAGCTCGACGCCGTACTTCTCCAGGACGCCGCTCTCGTGCAGGGCGACCGCCGTGTTCAGCGCGGTCTGCCCGCCCAGGGTCGCCAGGATCGCGTCGGGGCGTTCCCGGGCGATGACCAGTTCGACGAACTCGGGGGTGATCGGCTCGACGTACGTCGCGTCGGCGAACTCCGGGTCGGTCATGATCGTCGCCGGGTTGGAGTTGACCAGGGAGACGCGCAGCCCTTCGGCGCGCAGCACCCGGCAGGCCTGGGTGCCGGAGTAGTCGAACTCGCAGGCTTGCCCGATCACGATCGGCCCGGAGCCGATCACCATCACGTGCTGAAGATCAGTCCTCTTCGGCATCAGGCATCCACCTTCTCGCTCAGCTTGCCGTCGCCGCGCCGGGGCGCGTCGACCAGCTCCACGAACCGGTCGAACAGGTAATCCGCGTCGTGCGGACCGGCCGCCGCCTCGGGGTGGTACTGCACCGTGAACGCGGGCGCGTCGAGCGCCCGCAGCCCCTCGACCACGTTGTCGTTCAGGCAGACGTGGCTGACCTCGACGCCGCCGACCTCGGTGTCGATCACCGTGTTCAGCGGGGCGTCGACGGCGAAGCCGTGGTTGTGGCTGGTCACCTCGACCTTGCCGGTGGTCTTGTCGAGCACCGGCTGGTTGATTCCGCGGTGCCCGTAGCCGAGCTTGTAGGTGCCGAAACCGAGCGCCCGCCCCAGGATCTGACTGCCGAAGCAGATGCCGAACAACGGCACCCGGCGGCGCAGCACCTCGCGCGCAAGAGCGACCGGACCGTCGGCGGTGGCGGGGTCGCCCGGGCCCGGGGAGAGGAAGACCGCGTCCGGGCTGACCGCGAGCAGCTCGTCGATCGTGGCCGACGCGGGGAAGATGTGCGTGGTGACGCCGCGAGCGGCGAGGCGGCGCGAGACGTTGCGTTTGATCCCCAGATCCAGCGCGGCGACCGTGTACCGCAGCTCACCGACAGCCTCGACCGTGTAGCGCGACGCCGTGGTGACCTGGGCGGACAGGTCGGCGCCGACCATCTGCGGCTGGGCCAGCACCCGTTCCCGCAGCGCCTGCGCGTCCGTGGCCAGCGACGAGATGCCGACCCGCATCGCGCCGCGCGAGCGCAGGTGCCGGGTCAGCGCTCGGGTGTCGATGCCGCTGATCCCGACGACGCCCTCCGCGGCGAGCCGTTCGCCCAGATCGCCGGTCGACCGCCAGTTGGACGGGCGGCGGGCCGGGTCACGCACCACGTAGCCGGCCACCCAGATCCGGTCGGACTCGTCGTCCTCGGCGTTCACGCCCGTGTTGCCGATCTGCGGGGCGGTCTGCACCACGACCTGCCGGTGATACGACGGATCCGTCAGCGTCTCCTGGTAGCCGGTCATGCCGGTGGTGAAGACGGCCTCGCCGAAGGTCTCCCCCTCGGCGCCGTAGGACGAACCGTGGAAGGTGCGCCCGTCTTCGAGTACGAGAATCGCTGAGCCGCCGAAACGGCTTCGCCGTACGGCATCAGAAAACTGTGGGTTCATCTGACGGCCTTCCCGTCCAGGACGGTCGGCACTCCCCGGAGGAAGGTCGCGACGATGCGGCCCGGCAGGGTGGTGCCCGCGTATGGAGTGTTGCGGCTGCGACTGGCCAGCTCGGCCGGGTCGACGACGCGCCGGGCGGCCGGGTCGACCAGCGTCAGGTTGGCCGGCGAACCGACCACGAGATCGGTGCCGTGGCCAATCAGGCCGGCGATCCGGGCCGGGGCGCGGGACATCCGCTCGGCGATCAGCTCCCACTTCTCCCCGAGGACGGACAGCACGACCGGCAACGCTGTCTCCAGCCCGACCATGCCGGGCCGGGCGTACGCCCACTCGCATTCCTTGTCCTCGACCGCGTGCGGGGCGTGATCGGTGGCGACGATGTCGATGACCCCGTCGATCAGGGCCTGGCGCAGCGCCTCGACGTCTTTGCGCGTACGCAACGGGGGGTTGACCTTGAAGACCGGGTCGTAGCTGGCCGCGAGCTCGTCGGTGAGCAGCAGGTGATGCGGGGTGACCTCGGCCGTCACGCGGACGCCGCGGGCCTTGGCGTGGCGCAGCACCTCGACGGAGCCGGCGGTGGAGACGTGGCAGACGTGCAGGCGGCTGCCGACGTGCTCCGCCAGGAGCACGTCGCGGGCGATGATCGCCTCCTCGGCCACCGCCGGCCAGCCGGTCAGGCCGAGCCGGGTGGAGACCTCGCCCTCGTGCATCTGGGCGCCCTCGGTGAGCCGCGGCTCCTCGGCGTGCTGGGCGATGATGCCGTCGAACGCCTTCACATACTCCAGGGCTCGGCGCATCAGGCGCGGATCGGCGACGCACTGGCCGTCGTCGGAGAAGATCCGCACCCGCGCCGCCGAGGTGGCCATCGCGCCCAGTTCCGCGAGCTGTTTGCCGGCGAGCCCGACGGTGACCGCACCGATCGGCTGCACGTCGACCAGGCCGGCCTCGCGCCCGAGCCGCCAGACCTGCTCGACCACGCCGGCGGTGTCGGCGACCGGCGACGTGTTGGCCATCGCGAAGACCGCGGTGTAACCACCGAGAGCCGCGGCGCGGGAACCGGTCTCGACCGTCTCGGCGTCCTCGCGCCCGGGCTCGCGCAGATGGGTATGCAGATCAACCAGGCCGGGCAGGGCGATCAGGCCGGCGGCGTCGATGACCTCGTCGGCCGCGCCGCCCTCGGCGAGCACGCCGTCGCGGATCACCAGGTCCGACGGCGTGCCGCCGAGAACCGAAACCCCCTTGATCGCGTACGCGGTCATGCCTGGTCTTCCTTTCGTCGCACTGCCTGGTCCTTGCGTCATGCCTTGCCGCCCAGCAGTCATGCCCTGCCGCCCAGCGGTCATGCCTTGCCGCCCAGCAGGAGGTAGAGCACGGCCATCCGGGCGCTGACGCCGTTGGCGACCTGCTCGACGATCGTGGACCGGGAGGAGTCGGCCACCTCGGGCGCGATCTCCATGCCCCGGTTCATCGGGCCGGGGTGCATGACGATCGCGTGCTCCGGCAGCTTGCGCATCCGGGCGACGTCGAGCCCGTAGCGGCGGGAATACTCGCGCGCCGAGGGGAAGTAGGAATCCTGCATCCGCTCGGTCTGCACCCGCAGCATCATCACGACGTCTGATCCGCTCAGGACGCTATCGAGGTCGTATGACACTTTCAGGCCGGCGGCGAGCGCCGTGATGTCGACCGGGATGAGGGTCGGCGGCCCGACCACGGTGACCTCCGCGCCCAGCGTCGTGAGCAGCAACACGTTGGACCGCGCGACCCGGCTGTGCAGCACGTCACCCACGATGGCGACCTTCAGGCCGTCGATCGTGCCCAGTCTCGACCGCATCGTGTACGCGTCGAGCAGCGCCTGCGTCGGATGCTCGTGGGTGCCGTCGCCGGCGTTGATCACCGAACCCTCGATCCAGGAGGACAGCCGGTGCGGGGCGCCACTGGCCGGGTGCCGGATCACGACCGCGTCGGCGCCCATCGCCTGCAGGGTCAGCGCGGTGTCCTTGAGACTCTCGCCCTTGGAGACGCTGGAGCCCTTGGCCGAGAAGTTGATCACATCGGCGCTGAGCCGCTTGGCGGCCGCCTCGAAGGAGATCCGGGTGCGGGTGGAGTCCTCGTAGAAGAGGTTGACGACCGTACGACCGCGCAGCGTCGGCAGCTTCTTGACCTCGCGGCCGGCCAGCGCGGCCATCTCGGCGGCGGTGTCCAGGATCAGGGTCGCGGTGTCGGCGTCCAGGTCGGCGGCCGAGCGCAGATGCTTGATCATGAGGGGTCTCCGCCCGTGAGGCGGACCTCGTCGACGCCGCCGTCGGTCTCGGCGAGCGACACGCGCACGCTCTCGGTCAGGGCGGTGGGGATGTTCTTGCCGACGTAGTCGGCGCGGATCGGCAGCTCCCGGTGGCCGCGGTCGACCAGGACCGCGAGCTGCACCGAGCTGGGCCGGCCGATGTCGCTGAGCGCGTCGAGAGCGGCCCGCACCGTACGGCCGGAGAACAGCACGTCGTCGACGAGGATGACCCGGCGGCCGTCGATGCCGTCGCCGGGCAGCTCGGTCTTGCCGAGCGCGCGGGTGGCTCGCAGCCGCAGGTCGTCGCGGTAGAGCGTGATGTCGAGCGCGCCGACCGGCACGTCGATGCCCTCGAAGGCGTGGATGCGGGCGGCCAGCCGGTGGGCGAGCGGTACCCCGCGGGTGGGCACGCCGAGCAGTACGGTGCCGATGGCGCCGGACGTCTTCTCGAGGATCTGGTGAGCCATCCGGTCGACGACCCGCTGCAGGTCGGACCCGGAAAGGATGATCTTGCTTGTGCTGTCTGCGCGTGGATATGCCACGGCGGACCTCCTTCCCCGCCTCACGGGACGGGTCGTTAAAGGACGTCGGTCAGGCCGCCCACGTGCGGGCCGCCTGCTGGCTGACGCTACGTTACCAGCGAATATTGCGCCGACAATGGCGACGGGGCTGACGGGCGTTTTCTGGTGGACTCATCGGACAAATGCGGATAACTTTCACGCCTGACTCACGACTCATCGGTAACCGACACTTGACCAGGACTCGCAAACTCCGTACCGTCACGCAGCGTAGCGATCCTTGAGGAAGAACCCCCTCACACGGGGCCAGCAGAGTACTGGGAGTGTCCGAATGCCGTCTGAGTACGCCAAGTCGCTGGGCGCCCGCCTGCGCTCCATCCGCCAGCAGCAGGGCCTGTCCCTGCAGGGCGTTGAAGAGAAGTCGAACGGCCGCTGGAAAGCCGTCGTCGTGGGCTCGTACGAGCGCGGCGACCGTGCGGTCACCGTCTCACGTCTGGCCGAACTGGCCGACTTCTACCGCGTGCCCGTGTCGGAACTGCTGCCCGACGGCAGTGGGGTCCGGCTCGAGGCCACCAACAAAATCGTCCTGGACCTGGAGAAGCTGTACGACACGACGGGCGAGGATCTCGCCTACGTGGCGCGCTACGCCCGGGCCATTCAACAGCAGCGCGGCGACTACAACGGACGGGTGCTGTCGATCCGCGCCGACGACCTGCGCGCCCTCGCCATCGTCTACGACATCTCCCCCTCAGGCCTGATCGAGCGCCTGACCGAGCAGGGTGTGCTGGTCGCCGACCCGCGGGCGTTCTTCGCCTCCTGATCGACCCGGCACGCAAGAAGCCCACACCGCCGGTGGCGGTGCGGGCTTCTGCACGCCCGACCCAGCCGCCGTTTTCCAGGTCTCGGATACGCGCCGCCGTTTCCAGGTCTCGAATACGCGAGAGACGACCCGGACGAGAGTCAGGGCGGTCTCCGCTCACCCGCTACCGGGTCGCGAACTCGGCGATCCGGCCGAGGATGCCGTTGAGGAAGCGCGGAGAGTCGTCGGTCGACATCTGTTTCGCCAACTCGACAGCCTCGCTGATCGCGACCGGATCGTCGATCTCCGGCAGGTAGAGCAGCTCGAAGACCGCGACCCGGGCCAGGTTGCGGTCGACGACCGGCATCCGGTCGATCGTCCAGCCCTCGGCGTAGCTGGAGATCAGCTCGTCGATGCGGTCGAGATTCTTCGCCACACCCTCGATCAGAATGACCGCATAGTCCATATGGGCCGGGCGCGGCTTCTCGATCCGGGCGAGATAGCTCGTGAGCACCTCGGCTGGCGGCAGGTCGCGCAAGTCGGCCTCATAGAGGACATCCAGTGCCCGTTTACGCGCCTTTCGGCGCGCGGGCATCTGCGTCTTGGGACCTTCGGGCATCAGGAGCGGCCGAGGTAACGGCCGTCGCGGGTGTCGACCTTGATCTTCTCGCCCTGGGTGATGAACAGCGGGACGTTGACCGTCGCGCCGGTCTCGACCGTGGCCGGCTTGGTGCCGCCGGTCGAGCGGTCGCCCTGCAGTCCCGGCTCGGTGTAGGTGACCTCAAGGAAGACGCTGGTCGCCAGCTCGATGTACAGCGGCACGTCGTCGTGGGTCGCGACCGTGACCTCGGCCTCGGGCAGCAGATAGTTGGCGTTGTCGCCGACCGTGGCGCCGGGGACGGTGATCTGCTCGTAGTTGTCGAGATCCATGAAGACGAAGTCGTCGACGTCCTGGTACAGGTACTGCATAGTGCGCTTGTCGACCGTCGCCGTATCGACCCGGGTGCCGGCGTTGAACGTCTTGTCCACGACCTTGCCGGAGAGCACGTTCTTGAGCGTCGTGCGCACGAACGCGCCGCCCTTGCCCGGCTTGACGTGCTGGAACTCGACAACCGCCCAGAGGCCGCCGTCGAGGTTGAGCACCAGGCCGTTCTTCAGGTCGTTGGTGGAAGCCATGTCCTGCCTTGATCTTGACGCGCTCGGAAGGTGACCGGGCGAGTTTACCGACCCGGGAGTCACCAGGCGAATCGGGTCACCGCGCGATGTGCCGCAAAGCCAGTCGGTAGCCGTCGATTCCCAGTCCGGCGATGACGCCGGTGGCGACGGCGGAGACGACGGAGTGGTGCCGGAACTCCTCGCGGGCATGGATGTTGGAGATGTGCACCTCGACCAGCGGGGCGCGCAGTTGCGCGCAGGCGTCGCGGACCGCGTAGGAGTAGTGCGACCAGGCGCCCGGGTTGAGCACCACCGGGGCCCGCTCGTCGGCGGCCGCGTGCAGCCAGGCGAGCATCTCGTGTTCGGCGTCGGTCTGCCGCACGACGACCTCCAGCCCCAGCGCCTGGCCTTCGTTCTCGGCCATCGCGACGAGATCGGCATAGGTCGTCGCACCGTAGACGTCGGGCTCGCGGGTGCCGAGCCGGCCCAGGTTGGGCCCGTTGAGCACGTAGACGCGGGTCACCGGGACACCTCGGCGTACGCGCGTTCGAGCAGCGCTTCGTCGGTCACGGCCTGCGTCGTCGGTTCGCCCAGGCCGGCGAGAAGCACGAAACGCAAGGTGGCGGCGCGGGCCTTCTTGTCGATCCGGATGGCGGCGAGCAGCTCCGGCCAGGCGCCTTTCTCGTACGCCGTGGGCAACCCCAGCAGGTCGAGGATGCTCCGGTGCCGCTCGGCGGTCGCCTCGTCCAGCACTCCGGACAGCCGGGACAGGGCGGCCGCATAGATCAGGCCGACGGCGACGGCGTGTCCGTGCTTCCACCGGTACGCCTCACGCTTCTCGATCGCGTGACCGAGGGTGTGGCCGTAGTTGAGGATCTCCCGCAGGCCGGACTCGCGCAGGTCGTCGCTCACCACCCGCGCCTTGACCCGCACAGACCGTTCGACCAGCTCACGCAGGGTGCCGCTGCGCGGGTCAGCGGCCTCAGCCGGCGCCTTCTCGATCAGGTCGAGGATCTGCGGGTCGGCGATGAAACCGCACTTGACCACCTCGGCCAACCCCGCGACCAGGTCATCGGCGGGCAGCGTGTCCAGGGCGTCGAGGTCGCACAGCACCCCCGCCGGCGGGTGGAACGCGCCGACCAGATTCTTCCCCGCCGGGGTGTTGATCCCGGTCTTGCCGCCGACGGCCGCGTCGACCATGCCGAGCAGCGACGTCGAGACGGGCACCCAGCGCACCCCGCGCAGCCAGGCGGCGGCGGCGAACCCGGCGAGGTCGGTGACGGCGCCGCCGCCGACCCCGACCACCACATCGGCCCGGGTGAAGCCGGCCGCGCCCAGGGTGTCCCAGCAGCGCACGGCGACGTCGATGGACTTGCCGGCCTCCGCGTCGGGCACCTCGGCGGCCGTGACCGTGACGCCGCCGCGGCTCAGCGCTTCGGACACGGCGGCGGCGCGCTGGTACAACGGCGGCGCATAGAGGACCGCGGCCCGCGCGGCTCCCTCCACCAGCGCCGGCAGACGGCCGAGCAGATCACGCCCGACCAGTACGTCATAAGGCCGGTCACCGGCCACGGAAATGCGGGTTACTTCGTCCATGTGTCCTTGCGCCCAATCGCCACGTTGTCCTCGCCGACGTCCCTCGCGTCCCCAATCGCCGCTCTGCTGCTCGCCGACGTCCCTCGCGTCCTGACCGGCGGGTCAGCCCTTGAGCAGCGTCGTGAGTTCCGCGGCGATCTCCTGGACCGTTCGCGCGTCGGTCCGGATCGTGTAGGTCGCCGCGGCGGCATAGAGCGGGCGCCGCTGCTCCATCAGAAACTTCAACGTGGCCCGCGGATTCACGCTCAGCAGCGGGCGGCCCGCACCGAGACCCACCCGCTTCACCGCATCGGCCAGTTCGACGGAGAGGAAGACCACCGTGTGGCCCTGCAGCGCGGTCCGGGTCGACTCGTTCAGGATGGCGCCGCCGCCGAGAGCGAGCACACCCTCGAAGGAGCCCAGCGAGTCGGCGACGGCCGCCCGTTCCAAGTCCCGGAAATGGGCTTCGCCCTCGTCGAAGAAGATCTCCGGGATCGGCTTGCCGGCTTTCGCCTCGATCAGCACGTCGGTGTCGGTGAAGGGCACACCCAGCAGCTCCGCGACCGCCCGGCCGACGGTGGTCTTGCCTGCGCCCGGGGGCCCGACGATGACGGCGACAGGGCCCATCAGACAGGGCCCATCAGACCGGGGCGCATCAGCGGATGAGCAGACTGTCGAGGTATCCGGCCACGTTGCGCCGGATCTCGGCCACCGAGTCGCCGCCGAATTTCTCCGTCGCCGCCTCGGCCAGCACCAGCGCGACCATGGCCTCGGCGACCACCGCCGCCGCCGGCACCGCGCACACGTCCGAGCGCTGGTTGATCGCCGTAGCCGGCTCGCCGGTGGTGACGTCGATCGTCTGCAGGGCCCGGTTTAGCGACGAGATCGGCTTCATCGCCGCGCGGACCCGCAGCGACTCGCCGTTGGTGATGCCGCCCTCCAGGCCACCGGCACGGTCGGTCACCCGGCGCACGCCGTCCGGAGTCGGGATGATCTCGTCGTGCGCGACCGACCCGCGGGAGCGCGCCTGGGTGAAGCCGTCGCCGATCTCCACGCCCTTGATCGCCTGGATGGACATCAGCGCGGTGGCCAGCCGAGCGTCCAGCTTGCGGTCCCACTGCACATGAGATCCCAGACCCGGCGGTACGCCGTAAGCCAGCACCTCCACGATGCCACCGAGCGTGTCCGCGTCCATCTTCGCCGCGTCCACTTCCGCCACCATCCGGGCACTCGCCTCCGGGTCGAGGCAGCGCAGCGGGTCAGCGTCGATCTTGTCGAAGTCGTCTGGGGTCGGGATCAGCCCCGCCTTCGCCGCGACCGAGCCGAGCTCGATGACGTGCGAGACGATGTCGATGCCGAGTGCCTGCTTCACGATCGCCTTGGCCACGACGCCGACGGCGACCCGGGCGGCGGTCTCCCGGGCACTGGCCCGTTCGAGGATCGGCCGCGCGTCAGCATGCCCGTATTTCTGCATCCCGGCCAGGTCGGCGTGTCCGGGGCGCGGCCGGGTCAGCGGTGCGTTGCGGGCCTGGGCGGCCAACTCGTCCGGGTCGACCGGGTCGGCGGCCATCACCGTGCGCCACTTGGGCCACTCGGAATTGCCGACCCGGATCGCGACCGGGCTGCCGAGGGTCACCCCGTGCCGGATTCCGCCGATGATCTCGATCTCGTCCTGCTCGAAGGCCATCCGGGCGCCCCGGCCGTAACCGAGACGCCGGCGTGCGAGATCGCGCCCGATGTCGGCGGTCGTCACCTCGACGCCGGCCGGCACCCCGTCAAGCAGGGCGACCAGGGCGGGACCATGAGATTCACCTGCGGTAAGCCAGCGCAACACGGGTCATAGTCTGGCACGCCACCACCGCCACCACTCACCCATCCCCCGCCCGCGTCCCGCCGTACGGAACGCGGGCCCACCGACCTACCGGCCCGGCGCCCGCTCTCAGCCGTGGCGATTCATCAGGACCAGGGTGACGATCACCGCGATCACGACCAGCGCGGCAGCGACCGCCGCGACGATCTTCGGGACGCTGTAGGGGCGTTCGCCGGCCACTTCGCCGGTGCGGCCGTTCACGACGATGTTGTAGGTCTTGCCCGCGTGCAGATAGCAGGCGATCCAGACGGGCAGCAGCATCAGCTTGAACATGACGTCGCTGTAGTCGGTGTCGACCGAGGTCACGCGCTGCTCGTCGCCGCCGATGTCCTGGCGGCAGTCGCCCTCGATGACCGACGCCATCCGCTGCTTCGCCGCGTCGAGACCGACCTCCGGCTCGACGTCGTAGCGCAGCGTCTCGTGCCCGGCCAGATACTCGGGCTGGTAGGGCTGGGATTCCGGCAGCGGCCACGGTTCGAGCTCACCGAGGTGTTTCGGCGCCACCCGGGTCGTACCGGGGACCAGCAGGTCGTCGAAGTCCCGGTCGACCACCCCGCTCGCCGGGTACCACGCGGTGCGCCGCACCTGACGGGTCTTCGTCTCCCCGTTCTCGATGTAGGTCTCGTTCTCCCAGTAGTGCTCGCCCCGCAGGCCCTGATAGTGCGAGACCGTGCTCGCGTCGTAGGTCCAGTGCGGCAGGTAGGTGCTGTGCGACGACTCGGCCTCGGTGACCTTCTTCAGGCCGTTCGGAGCGAACCAGCGCGACGACGCCCACGTGCGCAACACCCCCCGCAGTGCGGGGCGGTCGACGCCGAAGGGCAGCACCGCTTCGGGCGCCACCATGTCACCCGAAGAGGCATCGGCGACCACAGGCGCCCCGCAGAACTGACAATGATCGGAGATCTTGTCGCTCTGGGTCACCGCACCACAGCCCTGGCACGTGAACTCGTACGGCGCCAGGGCAGCGATCGGCTTACGGGGCAGGCCGACGAGTTGCGTGAACGAGTACTCGCGCACCTGCTGACCGGTCGGCGTGAGCGGGGTCTCGGCGCCGCAGTAAGGGCATTTCAGCACCGTCGTGCCGGGGGCGAAGACGACGTTCGCCCCACAATTCGAGCACGGGTACTGGGTCTGGCTCACCGGAGTCTGGCTCATCGGGCCTCAGCCTTGCGGGGGCAGGGGTGGCGGCACGGCGGCGAAGGCGTTGGCCAGCTCAGGCACCTGCCCGGCGGCTGTCCACGCGGCCATGCCGTTCTTCCACACCAGCGTGTCGCGGGTCAACGTGCCGGCCGATGCCTGCGCAGCGAGCGCGCCCAGGTCGAAGGGGCCCTGCTGCTCACCGCCGGCGCCGACGAACCACTCCGCGGAGGGCAGCGGCGGCGGCCCGGCCGGCGGGGCGGCGGCGGGTGGAGCCTGGTTGTACATCGACTGTATGGCGCGCTGGCCGGCGGCCATGCCGATGCCGAAGCCGAACGACTCCCCGGCACCGTCTTGATTGTTGGCGGCGTCCTCGATCGCGTTGGCGGTCTGAAACGCGGTGTAGTTGTCCAGGTTGCCGATGACGCCGATCGAGGTCCGCTTGTCGAGAGCCGCCTCGACCTCCGGCGGGACCGAGATGTTCTCGATGATGAACTTCGGGATCGCGATGCCCGTCATGGACAGCTCGTCGGACAGCACCGCGGCGAGGGTGTTGCCGATCGCCATCTGCTTGGCGGCCAGGTCGAGCATCGGCACGTTGGCGGTGGCGAGCGCGCTGCCGAGGTGCGACACGACCAGCTGGCGCAGGTATTCCTGCACCTCCTCGGTACGAAACTGCGGGTCGGTGCCGACCAGCTCGCGCAGCAGCCGGGCCGGGTCGACAACCCGGATCGCGAAGGCGCCGAAGGCGCGCAGCCGTACTGCGCCGAACTCGGGATCGCGGACGATCACCGGGTTCTGGGTACCCCACTTCATGTCGGTGAACTGCCGGGTGTTGACGAAATACACCTCGGCCTTCCACGGCGACTCGAAGCCGTACTTCCAGCCCTTGAGAGTGGACAGGATCGGCATGTTCTGCGTGGTCAGGGTGTGTGTGCCCGGCGGGTAGACGTCGGCGATCTGGCCCTCGTTGACGAAGACGGCGACCTGCGAATCGCGGACGATGAGCCGGGCGCCCATCTTGATCTCGTTCTCGTAGCGCGGGAAGCGCCAGACGATGGTGTCTCGACTATCGTCGAGCCACTCGATGATGTCGACCAGCTCACCCTTGAGCTTGTCCCAAAGACCCATGCCGACTCCTCGAACATGTGCGCCGCGACGATCATCGCGGCGGCGCCGACGATATCAACCGGCGGCGAAGGTTGCCCGCTCCTGCCGGAAAGCCGACTGCGAACCTGCCCCAAAGGCAGGAGTAACGGTGCGGGCCGTACCCGACACCGAGGTTCCCGTGCCGAAAACCGTACCGCGACCGGTCGAGCTGTCGGTCGTCCTCGGGCTGATCCGGCCGTCGGACCGCTCCCGACCGGCCGCTGAGCGACCGGTGGGGCGGTGTCTCCTTCGGACCTGGTGCCGGGCGGTGGTCAACGGAGCGCGGCGGCTGCCCACAAGGCCGAGCGCATCGCCGCTTCCGGGGCGGGGCGAACGCCGGTGAACTGCTCGAACTGGCCCACTGCCTGGGCGAGCAGAAGGTCCAGACCGGAGACGACCGTGCACCCGGCCTCGGCAGCGGCGGCAGCGAGCGGAGTCGGCCACGGGTCGTAGACGGCGTCGAAGAGCACGGTCTCCGGCCACCAGGACACGTCGGCGGCGAGACTGTCCGCGGCGCCCTTCGGGACCGCCGAGATGATCACGTGGGCGTCGAAGGCGGCCGGGGCCCGGGACCAGGGCACGCTGATCAGCTCCACGCCGAGGATTGTCGCGGTAGCGGACAGCTCGGCGGCCGCTTCTGGGCGGCGGGTGACCACCGTGGCCGCCGGACTGCCCAGCGCGGCTGCGGCGGCGAGGGCGGCTCGGGCCGTGCCCCCACCGCCGAGCACGGTGAAGCGGGGCGCTGAACCGACCCCGGCTGCGCGCAACACCCGGATCATGCCGACGATGTCCGTGTTGTCGGCATGCCAGCTGCCGTCGTCCCGGCGTATCAGAGTGTTCGCCGCTCCGATGGCGGATGCCGCAGGCGACGCCGAGTCCGCCACCTCGAGGGCGACCTCCTTGAGCGGCATCGTCAGCGAAAGCCCGGCCCACTCCGGGCCGAGACCGGCCACCAGCGCGGGCAGTTCGGCGGCCGCGCACTCGATCGCCGTGTAGGACCAGCTCAGCAGGCCCGCAGCGACGAAACCCGCCGAGTGGATCACCGGGGACAGGGAGTGCCTGATCGGCTTGCCGCAGACCGCGGCCCGCCGGCGGGGGGCGGAATCGTTGATCAACAGAGCGGGATGCCGTTCTTGCAGGCGATGTGAACGTTCTTGTCGTGCTCAGCGTTGGTGCTCGCGAAGGCCGACTTACCCGACTTGTCGATCGCGACGAAGTAGAGCCAGTCCTTGGCCGGCGGGTTCTCCGCACCCTTGAGCGCCGCCTCGCCGGGACTGTTGATCGGACCGGCGGGCAGTCCGAGCTTGCTCTCCGTGTTGTACGGGTTTTTCAGATCGTTCAGCTCTGACTGCAGCAGCTTGCCGGAGTGCTTTGCGGCCTTGCCGTTGAGCTCGAGCCAGTAGTTCGCGGTCACGTCGAACTGGAGGGCCATGTGCGCCTTGTAGACCCGGTTGTAGGCGACCCGCGCGATGCCCGGCAGGTCGGCCGGGATGCCGGCCTCAGCCTGGGCCAAGGACGCGACGGTCAGCGCCTCGAACGGGGACACTGACAGCTTCTGCTGCACCGTGTCGACGAATCCGATCTCCTCGGCCACCTTGAGGAAGTGCTGGACCATCTCCTTCAGGTCGTCCTCCGCGGTCGCCTTCGGGTCGAACTCGTACGTGTCCGGGAAGAGGAAGCCCTCGATCGAGACCGCGGCCTTCTTCTTGTCGAAGCGCTTGAACCAGAAGCCGGGCACACCTAGCGCGCTCGGATCCTTGGCCGCCGCCTTGAAATCGGCGACCGGGATGTTGGTGGCCTTGGACAGGATGTCGAAGGTCTGCAGAGCGGTCTTGCCCTCCGGGACCGTCACGCCGCTGGTCAGCCGCGCCTTGGGGTCGAGCAGCAGGGTGACCGCCTGCTTGGCCGCCATCTGCTTGCGCAACTGGTACGTGCCCGGGCGGATGTTCTTTCCCTGCGGGTTGGCGTTGGCGGCATCCACGAACGCGGCCGTACTCTTCACCACATCGGAGTCGACGAGGGCGTTGCCCATGTCGGTGAGGGTGTCGTTGTCCTTGACCTGAACCTGTACCGGATCGAGGCCAGGGCCACTGTAGTCGGCGGCGGTGAAGAACCCCTTGACCTTGTTGTAGCCGAAGTAGACCCCGCCACCCAACACCGCAAGCAGGATAAAAGCCATCAAGAAGGCCACAGCGGACTTGCCGCCCTTACCGCTCTTGCCGCGGGACCCCCGCCGGTGCCGGGGCTTGCCCTTCTCGACGCTCTCGCCGAACGCCAGATCCAGCTCGTCGATCATCGTGACTGCCTCCGCTGCGCATCCAGCCAGCTCTGCAGGATCTCTACCGCGGCGGCCTGATCGACAACCGCACGTTGACGACGTCCTCGGACGCCACGTTCGGCCAGCCTACGGGTTGCGACCACCGTCGACATCCTCTCGTCCGCCAGAACGATCGGAACCTGACCGACCGCTTGCGCCAGTCGCTCAGCGTACGCACGAATGTCTATGGCGGCAGCCCCTTCAGCACCGGAAAGTTGCACTGGCAGGCCCACCACAATCTGCACCGCCTCGTGCTCCACCACAAGACGGACGAGCTCAGCCATGTCGGAGGGAACGGAATCGGCGGCCGCGCCCAGGTCCCGGGACACCGTGACCAGTGGGGTGGCCAGGATCCCGTCGGGGTCACAGATCGCGACCCCGACACGGACCTTACCGACATCGACCCCCAGCCGCCTACCCCGCGGACGAGCGTTCATCGGCCACCTTCCGTTTCAGGCGGCCTCGCCTACCGCCTTCTCCACCGACGCCAGCAGCGCCGGGACCTGATCGGCGGGCACGCCACCACCCTGCGCGAGGTCGGCGTTACCACCGCCCCGGCCGGACAGGGCGCCCTTGACCAGGTCGGAAGCCGACAGCCCGCGACTCCTCGCCGCGGGGTTGATCGCCACGATCAGCGAGGCCTTGCCGTTGGCCCGGGACGCGACCGCGACCACCGCGGGGCGCGTGTCGTCGATCTTTCCCCGAACTTCCTGGGCCAGGGTACGCACGTCGTTGACCGCCGCACCCTCGGGTGCCTCGGTGCCGACGTAGGCGATCCCGCGCAGATCCCTCGCCTGGCCGGCCAGGGCGCCCGCCCCGCCGAGCACCATCTGGGCCCGCATCTTCTCGAGCTCCTTCTCCGCGTCCCGCAGGGCCGTGACGGTCTGCTCGACCCGGTCGGCGACCTGATCGCCGGGCACCCGGAACAGCTCCGCCAGCCGGGAGACGAGCAGGTGCTCCTTGGCCAGGAAGCCGAACGCGTCGATCCCCACGAGCGCCTCGACCCGCCGCACGCCGGAGCCGATCGACGACTCGGTGAGGATCTTCACCAGGCCCAGCTGACCCGACCGGGCGACGTGCGTGCCACCGCACAACTCACGCGCATAGTCGCCGACCTCGACCACTCGGACCTCGTCGCCGTACTTCTCCCCGAACAGTGCCATCGCGCCGAGCCGGCGCGCCTCCTCCTGCGAGGTGATGAACGCATGGACTTCGAGATCCCGCAGCAGCACCTCGTTGACCTGCTGCTCCACGTCGTGGAGCACCGCCGGCGGGACAGCGCCCGGGGTGTTGAAGTCGAACCGCAGCCGGCCCGGCGCGTTCAGCGAGCCCGCCTGGGTCGCCGACTCGCCGAGGAACGACCGCATGGTCTGGTGGATCAGATGCGTCGCTGTGTGCGACCGCGAGATCGCCTTGCGGCGGGTCACGTCGATCTCGGCGAAGCCCGCCTCGCCCGCGCGCACCTCGCCCCGGACCACCCGCGCCCTGTGCACGATCAGACCGGGCACCGGCTGCTGCACGTCGAGGATCTCGAGCTGACCCGCACCCACGTTGATCAGGCCGGTGTCCGACTGCTGGCCGCCGCCCTCGGCATAGAACGGGGTCGTGTCGAGGACCAGCTCGACGACGTCGCCCTCGGTCGCCACCGGAACGCTCGCGCCGCCGTCACCGATCAGCGCGCGCACCCGTGACTCGCGGCTGACCTCCTGGTAGCCGGTGAACTCGACCGGTCCGCCCGCGTCCAGCGCCGTCCGGTACGCCGACAGGTCCAGGTGACCCGTCTTGCGCGACTGCGCGTCCGCCCTCGCCATCGCCTTCTGCTCGGACATCAGCCGCCGGAAACCGTCCTGGTCGACCTCGAGGCCCTGCTCCTGCGCGATCTCCAGGGTCAGATCGATCGGGAACCCGTACGTGTCGTGCAGCTGGAACGCCTGCGAACCGGTGAGCTGCTTGCCGCCCGCCTGCTTGGTGTCGGTGATCGCCGTGTCCAGGATCGTGGTGCCCGCACGCAGCGTGGACAGAAAGGTCTCCTCCTCCTGGTACGCATACGTCGAAATGCGGCCGAACTCCTCCTCGAGCTCCGGGTAGGACGGCGCCATGCAGTCGCGGGCCACCGGCAGCAGCTCGGGCATCGCCGGCGCCTGCCAGCCGAGCAGGCGCATCGACCGGATCGCCCGGCGCATGATGCGGCGCAGCACATAGCCGCGGCCCTCGTTGCCCGGCACCACACCGTCGCCGATCAGCATCAGCGAGGTGCGCACATGGTCGGCGATCACCCGCAACCGCACGTCGTCGGGGTGCGACTCGCTCGCCGCGTGGCCGGAATTCGTGCCGTACCGCTTGCCGGTCAGCTCCGCCGCGCGTTCCAGGATCGGGCGGACCTCGTCGATCTCGTAGAGGTTGTCGACGCCCTGAAGGATCGACGCGATCCGCTCGAGACCCATGCCGGTGTCGATGTTCTTCGCCGGGAGGTCGCCGACGATCGTGAAGACGTCTTTGCTCTGTACGTCGGTGACCTCGTTCTGCATGAACACGAGGTTCCAGAATTCGAGGTAGCGGTCCTCGTCGACGTCCGGACCGCCCTCGCGTCCGTACTGCGGACCGCGGTCGTAGAACAACTCGGAGCACGGACCGCCGGGGCCGGGAATGCCCATCGACCAGAAGTTGTCCTTGTTGCCCCGCCGCACGATGCGGGACTCGGGCACGCCGATCCTGCGCCAGAGTTCGAACGCCTCGTCGTCGTTGAGGTACACCGTCGGCCAGATCCGGTCACCGTCCATGCCGAAGCCACCCTCGGTGCGCGGCTTGGTGATCAGCTCCCAGGCCAGCGAGATCGCGCCGTCCTTGAAGTAGTCGCCGAACGAGAAGTTCCCGTTCATCTGGAAGAACGTGCCGTGCCGGGAGGTCTTGCCGACCTCGTCGATATCCGGCGTTCGCAGGCACTTCTGCACCGACACCGCACGCTTGTAGGGCGGGGTGCGCTGGCCCAGGAAGTAAGGGACGAACTGCACCATGCCTGCGTTGATGAACAGCAGGTTAGGGTCGTCGATGGCCGGCAGCGGGGCACTCGGCACGACCGTGTGCCCGTTGGCCTCGAAATGCGCGAGATAGCGCCGCTTGATCTCCGCCGTCTTCATCTCTGACCCTCCTGGGCGTTGCGCCCACCTGAGCCGATCTGCGGGTCCTCGCGCAGATCGGCGAACTCGTCCTCGTACAACTCGCCCGCGGCGAAAGCCTCGTTGATCTGGCCCTCGCGTTCGGCCATTCCTTCGCGGACATCCTCCACGAAGCTACGCAGCGACTCGACGAGACCGCCAGCGGATTCTGACAGGGAGGCGGCTATACCCGACGGGGTGAACTCGTTGGCCTTGCGCGTCACCGTGCGGACGATGACGGCGCCGACGGCGAGGCCGACCCCGAGCCAGAGCAGACGCTTCATGACGTGTGTTCCCTTCTCCGAACGCACAATGACCAGGCCGGTGCCTTCCCGGCGGGCAGGTGTCCACGCGGCTAGCGGCGGTTTGTCTTCACTACGGGCCGCACGTCCTCGTCAGCGGGCCGCGCGGGCGGCCTTGCGGCGCTGCTTGAGGCCGGCGCGGACGTCGCGCTCGTCCTCGGCGTGCCGGCGGGCGGCAGCGGCCTTGCGCAGGCCGTACCCGAACGAGGCGACCTTGACCAGCGGGTTGGCCGCGGCTGCGGACACGACGGTGATCAGGTTGGCGATGTTGGCTGAGATGTTCTGGGCATGCCCGGTGATCGTGTCGACCTTGGCCAGTTGCAGATTGACCCCGTCCAGAGAGACCTGGACCTGGCCGAGTGCGGTGTTCACGTTCTCGACCGTCTCGTTGACGGTGCCCAGCAGGGGGCCGGTGCGATCGGTCAGGTCGTTGATCGCCCGGGTGGCGGCGTCCACGGTGTGCCGGAGTTTGAGGATCGGCACCGCGAGCACAATCACCAGCATCAGTAACGCGCCGGCCGCGATCAGACCGGCGATTTGTCCGGCGTCCATCTCCACGCGTCTCCTCTACCTGTACTCGACATTGAGCCGCATTCACGGCGTGACAACGTGCCGACCCTACCGTCCGTGACCGGACGGCGCTTCACGACCGGGCGGGTGTCGGCGTGAGGACCGGATCAGGTGCCAGCGTGGGGTCAGGGGTCTCCCCGACCAGCGACGGATCCGGCTTGGGCTCGGTCTTACCTCGGACGTCGGTGATCGCGTTCTGCACCTTGATGCTGACCGACGACCCCACGCAGTTGACCACCGGGGGGCTCGCCACGCCCGACGATGGCAGCACTTCCGGATCGTCGGTGACGGCGACCTGGTCCACGGCGCACTCGGGCGGACCAACCCACAGATCCAGAGTGAACTCGTCGCGCCGCCAGCAGGTGTAACTGCCGTCTGTGACCGGTTGCTCCGGGCACTGGGCGACCTTCCACCGCTGCCAACCCGCGGTTCTCAGCGCCGTCGAATAGGCCTTGGCCGTCTCCGCGGACGGCTTCGAGGACTGTACGGTGCGCTCCCGGAACCGGCATTCCAGGAAGCACCATCGGCTCCCGCTGTCCTGATCCTGCACGTCGGTGGCGGCCCAATGCGGAACATCGAGCGCGTCGAGGGAGGTGAAGACCGGGTCGCGGCCGGCCGAGCGAATGCCGAAGAACAACGGCAGGAGCCCCAGAACCAGCACGCAGAGCGAGACCAGAGTGATCACCCGCAGGCGACGCTTGGCCCGCAGCTGCCGGCGCAGCTCCGACCGAAGCCCGCCAGAAGAGTCGGCCTGCGGCTCTTCAACCTCTTTTCGTACGCCGAGCCCGCCCACAGAAGCAGCAGCCACCCCAGCAGAACTCGACACCCGGGCCGAGCCCCACCCGGCCACAGCCCGCGCCGGCTCACCGCGCGGCCGGCCACCGTGGCGCAGATCCGCACCGGAGTCGTCCGGCCCGTCCTCCCGCCCGTCCTTCGGCCCGTCCTTCGGCCCGGACGGGTATGCCGTCCCGCGAGGAGGAGCCTGTGCAGCTGCGAACCCGCCGCCACGCTCGCCCTGCTCGGACGTCAATCCGGGGTCACGGTCGTTCTGCTCGGTCCTCACGGCACGGGCGAATGCGGCCCAACCCGAACCGGCACTGGCACTGGCACTGGCACTGGCACTGGCACTGGCACTGGCACTGGCACTGGCACTGGCACTGGCACTGCCACGATGACTGGCTGGGCTGATCGGCGCGGTGCCGGTTCCGGGTCGCGCAGACACGCCCTGTCCGGGGAAACCACCCAGCTCCGGCCGGCCGGTCGACGGCTGTCCGGGACCGGTCTGGCCGTGGCCCGGGCGACCGGGACGGCCACCAGGCGCAGGGCCTGTTACCACACCGGGAGCCCGCGCATGGCCGGGCTGACCCGACATCGGTTCGACCACCGGACGCCCATGGCCGGGCTGACCCGACATCGGCTCGACCACCGGACGCCCATGGCCGGGCTGACCCGACATCGGCTCGGCCGCCGGACGCGCCTGCCCCGGTGGGACGACCCGCGCCGAAGCCTGACCGGCCCGGCCCGGCATTCCGACACGCCCGGTGCCACGAGTCACACCAATTCGTCCGGTGCCTTCGCCGACGCGCGACGCGGCGCCTGAGGTCGTTCCGGCCATCGCACCGGCGCGGCCGGGCACTGCCGGCGTGCGGACGCCCTGCCGGCCCGGCACCACGGGAGGCGCGACGGAAGCAGCGGCCACAGGTGCCGGACCGGACCGGACCTGGCCGGTGCCGACGGCCGGCTGCGGACCGACCCCGCCGATCATTCCCATGGTGGCGGGACGTCCAGCTGCGCCCACGGGCCTGTTCGCAACGCCGTCGCCGCGCTGGTCGGGACGGCCGCCACGGGCCGGGTTCTCCGGGGCCGCCCGCCTGCCGACCTGATTGCCAGGTGCCTCGCGCCGGCCGGGCGGGTTGATCGGGCCGGACGGCTCGTCGTCGGCATCCGGCCGGCCATGCCGTCCACCAGAGGAGACGGGCTCCACCGGGAACCCATCGGAAGCGGGGATATTCGGGCGGGCCCGTCCGGCCGCAATGGCGTTGCGTGACCCGAAGCCGGTCCCGTCCGCACCCGGCACCGCGGAGACCGGACGGCTGGACCCGGCCGGCGCGCGCACCACGGCACGTCCGGGCGCCGCAAGGCCCTGTGCTTGTTCAGGAGGGCGCTGCCCTGACCCGAGGCCGGACAGCGCGGCCGGAGAGTGTTGGGCGGGACCGCCGGACGCGAACCCTCCGACCTGGCCGGTTCCCGTTGATCCAGGCACGTGACCGGTGCCGCGCGGCACCGGCGCGCTTCCCTGCGGCGTCGCACCCGACCCACGCGAAACAGGCCCCGCCCCCTGCGGCGGCAGCTGGCCCGTCCCGCGCCGTACCGGCCCGGCTCCGCGTTGCGACAGATCCGACCGGCTGTCTGGGTCGGCGGCCGGCGCGTCGCCCCCGCGGCGACGCGAAGCAGCCTGGGGAGCCTGTCCGACCTTGTCGTCGGCACGCCGAGCCGGCGCTCCCGGTACAACACCGGTCCCGCGCACCGGCGCGTCACCCCGACGGTAGGCTCCGGCCCCGCGCGGCGGCTCGGTCTCGCCCCGAAGGGAAGCGACCGGCACCCCCACACCACGGGGCGGGAGGTCTGAGTTGCGCATCGGTACATCCGGCATCTGCCCGGCGCCGCGGGGCGGCAGATCAGCGTTACGCTGCGGCACCTCCGGCATCGAGCCGGCGCCACGGGGTAGCGAGTCAGGGCCACCCGGCAGCCCGCGCGGTGCCGGAGCAGCGCCGCGAGGCGACTCGGCGTTACGCTGCGGCACCTCCGGCATCGGGCCGGCCCCGTGACGCGGGCTCGCGGTCGGCGCACTGGCACGGCCGCCGGGCACACCAGCGGGCGAGGTCGGCTGGGCCTTGCCTGAACCGGAAATCGGGATACCCGAGACCGGGCGCGGTGACGGTGTCCGATCGATGGCGCCGGTCAGCCGGCCAGGATCGATGGTGCGCCGGCCCTGCCCCGGCCCTCGGTCGGGGACGACCGGGGGCCCGGCGACCGGAACGGGGTTGTGCCGGCCGGCTTCGTCAGATGCCGCGTGCCGTGAACCCGTGGTCTGCCAGCCGCCCGGGTGCTTCCCCATACCGCTCTGCCTGGACCGCTCTTGATCTCGGAAGCCGCTGTCGGCCGCACCCCGGGGTGTCGCAGCTCCACGTGGCGCCCCGCTGGTTTGGCGTGGACCACCAGGCCCTGCGTCATTCGAGTCGAGACCGGTCGGACCACCGCTGGTCGCCTGCGGACCGGCAGGCCCGCCTGTGGCCGCGCCGCGACCCGCTGCGCTCGTGGAGTCCTGGGGCCTGAGCGGTGCACCTGCGAGTGAATCGGGCCGTTCTTCGTCGTGTGTGGATTGCGGAACGGCAGCGGCCCGAGGCGGCTGGCCCACCCCACCGGACTGCCCTGGCGAAGCGGGTGTCCGGGGCGTGCCCTGGACTCGCGAATCCGCGACGGCGCTCCCCGGCGCGGGCCGCCGGCCGTCGCCCGCCACGTGGCCGTCGGGACCCGGAGCAACGCGGCCGGACTTGCTGGTACGCGCCTCGCCGGCCGGAGTGCCGGGGCCGATGGCGGCGCCTTCCTCCTTCGCCGTCCATAGATCGTCCAGCCACCCGGTCTCTTCCTGCGGCACTTCTCCTGGTTCGACCGGGGCCGCACGACCGCGCCCGAACACTCGCCGGCTCCGGCCGGCATGCTCGCTGGACTGGTCGTCATCGTCGGGCCGATCGGCACCGCGCGATCTCACGGCTGTTCCTCTCCGGCGGCTGCGCCGCTGTCGTCCACCGTCGGACCGCTCTCCGACGGCTCACCGCCATCATCGCCCTGGCTCGCGCTACCGTCCTGCCGTCCTGGTGAGGCCGCCGGCGCAGGGCCGCCACCTCGGACGATTCTGCGCAACCGGCGCAACCGTTCGCCGACCGCCCGCTCGGCACCATGGTCGCTCGGCCGGTAGTAATCGATGCCTACCAAATCATCCGGCACATATTGCTGGGTCACAACACCCTTGAAGTCGTCGTGCGGATACCGGTAGCCCATGCCATGGCCGAGCCCGCGTGATCCGGGGTAATGCGAATCACGCAGGGTGGCGGGAACCGCGCCACCGCGACCGGCCCGGACATCGGCCATCGCCGCGCCGAGAGCGGTCGTAACGCTGTTCGACTTGGGAGCCGTGGCCAGATGGACGACTGCCTGCGCCAGGTTGAGCTGCGCTTCGGGCAATCCGACGCTCTGCACCGCCTGGGCGGCCGCGGTGGCGATCAAAAGAGCTTGTGGATCGGCCATGCCGACGTCCTCGCTGGCGAAGATCACGATCCGCCGAGCGATGAACCGCGCGTCCTCCCCAGCAACCAGCATGCGGGCCAACCAGTGCAGCGCGGCATCGGCGTCACTCCCGCGCATGCTCTTGATGAACGCACTGGTCACGTCGTAATGGGCGTCGCCGTCCCGGTCGTAGCGAACCGCGGCGACATCCACCGCCTTCTCGGCGGTGGCAAGGTCGATCTCGGTGACACCCTGGGCGGCAGCGGAGGCCGCGGCCGCCTCGAGGGCTGTCAGCGCCTTACGCACGTCACCGCCGGCGAGCCGGACAAGGTGCTCCTCGGCGTCAGCGGTGAGAGTGACATGGCCGGCCAGACCACGTTCGTCGGTCACTGCCCGCCGGACCAGCTCGCGGACGTCGTCCTCGTCGAGGGCCTGCAGCGTGAGGAGCACACACCGCGACAGAAGCGGCGAGATGACTGAGAAGTACGGATTTTCCGTGGTCGCCGCGAGCAAGGTCACGGTGCGGTCCTCGACCGCCGCGAGTAGTGAATCCTGCTGGGTCTTGCTGAAGCGATGCACCTCGTCAATGAACAGCACCGTCGGCGGGCCACCCGCCCGGCGCTGACGGCGGGCCGTGTCGATGACCGCCCGGACATCCTTGACGCCGGCGGAGAGGGCGGACATGGCGACGAACTTGCGGTCGGTTGCCGCCGCGACCAGGTGCGCGATGGTGGTCTTGCCGGTGCCCGGAGGTCCCCAGAGAATCACCGACATCGGCGTCGTGCCGGTGACCAGCTGGCGCAGGGGCGCGCCGGGTGCCAGCAGATGCCGCTGCCCGACGAGCTCGTCGATCGTCGCCGGACGCATCCGAACGGGCAGTGGCGAATCCGTGGCCGGGACGTCGAACCCTGCCGACCCAGGACCCGCCGGGGCTGCTGTGCCTACGCCGCCCGGCGGGGTGAGGGGAAAGAGCCCGTCGAATTCCATCGGAACCGAGGGTACCGGCCCGCCCTTCAGAGCCCGAAATACCGCGAAGGAGGGCCGGTCCGCTGGAGGCTCAGCCGCGTCCTGGGCGACGGCCGTACCAACCGCGACGGGAACCGCTACCGCTGCCGCTGGTGCGCGGGCCACTGCCGACACCGGCCAGGTAGAGCGAGAGCAGCAGGAAGCCGATCGAAGCCATGGTCGGGAAGTTGAAGAGGTCGGGGGCGCCGAGATTGGTGTTGAGCAGGTCGAGCAGCAGGTAGACACCGAAGACGATGGCGGCAGCGATGGCGAGCATGGGGAATCCTCCGAGGGGGGTGAGAGCACTGGTCGTGCTGATACCCCAAGGGGGGTGCCGCTGAAACGCCGGCCGGGACTCATACTGCGACCAGGCTCGTCGCGCAGCGGCGTGCGGGGAGCGGTCACGACACGACCGGCCGGGGCACCGCGTACAGATAGATCAGAATCTGGCGTGCGTCGGGCTCCGCGGCCTGCGCCGCGTCCTGGCGATGGCGCTCGATCACGGCGCGCAGCTCACGGGTGAGTTCACCGAGCTGGGACGGCGTGAGCAGCAGGACGCTTTCGGAAAGATCACTCGCATGGCGCCACGCGGCCGGCTCGGTCTCCTCGGCACGGTGCCAGGACTCGACATTGTCGACCATGACGTTGAGGTCGAAGGTATGCAGCCAGTCGACCGCAGCCGTGGCATTGTCATCGCCACTCACCGACTCGCGGCGCCAGCTGCTCACCTCGTGAGCGGCACGCCACCAGCGCTCGCGGCCCTGACCGGCGCCGGGCTCCTCGATCACCAGATTCACCTCGGCCAGCCGGCGCAGGTGATAGCTCGTCGCGCCGGTATTGGTGCCGAGGGCGGCGGCCAACCTGGTCGCCGTCGCCGCGCCGTCAAGCCGCAGTTTTCCCAGCAGCCGCGCGCGCACCGGGTGGGCCAGCACCCGCACCTGCCGCGCTTCGAGATCAACGTGTCGAGGTTCCTCTGCCATGCCTCCACAATAATCATGCAAAGGAATTGTGCAAGTCTTCTCTGGATGGATAACATGCCCCCATGAACGAGGTGCGACGCGCAGGACCAGGCGATGCCGACGAGCTGATGCGCCTGCGGGGCAGTAATGCTCGCCGGGACGCCGGGACGCCGGGATGCCGCCCCGCCCGGACCTGGCCCGTGGTCGGCACCGGCGCCGGTGCGTTACGCCGGCAGGTGGGCGACCCTGCCGACCAGATGGCCGCCTTCGTGGTGGATTCGACGGACGGTCTCGCGGCCTGTGTCGTCGGCGATGCGGTTGATCATTGAAATGCGTTGACCGCCTTGGCCACCACCAGTGCCGCGATCACCAGGGAGATCGCCGACTGGAGCAGCATCGTGGACTTGGCCCACCGCGACAACGGCAGCGTGTCGGTCGGGCTGAAGGCCATCGAGTTGGTGAAAGCGAGGTAAAGGTAATCGAAGAATTCGGGTTCCCAGTCGACTGGCGCCAGGTCGGGAGTGCTCATCTGGGGAAACAGAAAATCCGGAATCGGGTGCGAGCCGACGGCACGTTCGGCCGGACCGCCACGGTCGAGTTCCCAGTACCAGACGGCGAAGGTCAGCACGTTGATCAACCAGACGTTGCCGCCACTGGCCAGCAGGTGGCCGGCCGATCCGGTGTCCCGGCCCAGGACGATGTCCTGCACCAGCCAGGCCGCGGACCAGCCGTTGACCAGGCTCGCGACAGCGATCAGCGCCAGACTGAGGCGGCGCAGATGCGGCGAGCCCTGGTGCAGCCGGCCGGGGTTCTTGACCACGAGCATGACAATGATCAGGGCTTCGACCGCGATCAACGCCCAGCGCGTCCAGATCGACAACTCGCCGGGCAGCCAGAT
>JAVHVY010000002.1:0-4865 GCA_032160305.1 Actinoplanes sp. | reverse complement strand
GCCCGGGCCTTACGCAGCGACAACGCCGCCGACGCCACCTCCCGGACCGCATCCATCGAGGCGACCAGGTCCGGATCGGCCGGGAAGGACGACGCCTGCGGCCAGTCGGTCAGGTGCACCGAGCGTTCCCCGGTCAGGCCCCGCCAGATCTCCTCGGCGGTCAGCGGCGCCAGCGGCGCCACCACCCGGCACAGCGCCTCCAGTACGGTCGCCAGCGTGTCGAAGGCTTCCTCGTCGCCGGACCAGAACCGGTCCCGGGAGCGGCGCACGTACCAGTTGGTCAGCGCGTCCAGGAACGAGCGCACCGCCGCGGCCGCGCCCGAGATGTCGTAGTCGTCCAGCTGCCGGGTCGTGGTCGTGACCAGCTCGTTAGTCTTGGCCAGGAGGTAACGGTCGAGCAGCGACTCCGACGACGTCCGCAGCGTCGCCGGGTAGCCGGAGGCGTTGGCGTAGAGGCTGAAGAAATACCAGACGTTCCACAGTGGCAGCAGCACCTGGCGCACCGAGTCGCGGATCGCCGTCTCGGTGACCGGCATGTCCCCGCCGCGCAGCACCGGCGACGACATCAGCATCCAGCGCATCGCGTCCGAGCCGTACGAGTCGAAGACCTCGTACACGTCCGGGTAGTTGCGCAGGCTCTTGGACATCTTGCGGCCGTCGGCGCCCTGCAGGATGCCGTGGCTCAGGCAGTTGCGGAACGCCGGCCGGTCGAACAGCGCCGTGGCCAGCACGTGCATCGTGTAGAACCAGCCGCGGGTCTGCCCGATGTACTCGACGATGAAGTCACCCGGATAGTGCTGCTCGAACCAGTCGGCGTTCTCGAACGGGTAGTGCACCTGGGCGAACGGCATGGACCCGGACTCGAACCAGCAGTCCAGCACCTCCGGCACCCGGCGCATGGTCGAGCGTCCGGTCGGGTCGTCCGGGTTGGGCCGGGTCAGCTCGTCCACGTACGGCCGGTGCAGGTCGGTCACCGATACGCCGAAGTCCTGTTCCAGGTCGGCCAGCGAGCCGTAGACGTCGACCCGTGGGTAGTTCGGATCGTCGGACTTCCACACCGGGATCGGCGAGCCCCAGAACCGGTTCCGGCTGATCGACCAGTCCCGGGCGTTGGCCAGCCACTTGCCGAACGAGCCGTCCTTGATGTGCGCGGGCGTCCAGTTGATCTCCTTGTTCAGCTCCACCATCCGGTCGCGGAACGTCGTCACCGCCACGAACCACGACGAGACGGCCTTGTAGACCAGCGGCGTGTCACAGCGCCAGCAGTGCGGGTAGGAGTGCGTGTAACCCTCCTGCCGGGCCACCACTCCGCGGTCCCTCAACTCGCGGATGATCGCCTTGTTCGCGTCGAAGACCTGCACACCCTGATACGGCGGGACCAGCGCGGTGAAGCGGGTGTGGTCGTCGACGGTCACGATCGTCGGGATGCTGGCCGCGGTGCAGACGTTCTGGTCCTCCTCGCCGAAGGCGGGCGCCTGGTGCACGATCCCGGTGCCGTCCTCGGTGGTCACGTACTCCGCGGTCAGCACCTGGAAGGCGTTCGGCCCGGCCGGCTCGGTCAGGAAGTCGAACAGCGGCGTGTAGCGGCGACCGTCGAGGTCCGCTCCGGTGACGGTGCCGAGCAGATCAAAACCGTCGAGCTCCTTCGCGTACGCCTCCAGCCGCGCCGCCCCGACCAGGTACTTCACCCCGTCCTTGGCCAACACCGCGTACTCGATCCCGGGCCCGACCGCGAGCGCCAGATTCGACGGCAGGGTCCACGGCGTGGTGGTCCACACCCCGACCTTGACCTCGCCACGCAGCAACTCGGGCGCGCTCTGGTCATCGGTCAGCGTGAACCACACGGTCAACGCCGGATCGGTCCGGTCCCGGTAGACGTCGTCCATCCGGGTCTCGGTGTTCGACAGCGGCGTCTCGCACCGGAAGCAGTACGCGAGGACCCGGAACCCCTCGTACACCAGCCCCTTGTCGTGCAAGGTCTTGAACGCCCACAGCACGGACTCCATGTAGTCCGGGTCGAGCGTCTTGTAGTCGTCGGCGAAGTCCACCCACCGGGCCTGCCGGGTGACGTAGCGCTCCCAGTCCTTGGTGTAGGCGAGCACCGACGTCCGGCAGGCTTCGTTGAACTTCTCCAGGCCCAGCTCGACGATCTGCGCCTTGCTGGTGATGCCGAGCTGCTTCTCCGCCTCAACCTCGGCGGGCAGCCCATGAGTGTCCCAGCCGAACCGCCGCTCGACCCGCCTGCCGCGCATCGTCTGGTACCGCGGCACCAGATCCTTGACGTAGCCGGTGAAGAGGTGCCCGTAGTGCGGCAGCCCGTTCGCGAACGGCGGCCCGTCGTAGAAGACGTACTCGTTGCTGCCGTCGGTGCCGGCCGGCCGCTGGTCGACGCTGGCCTCGAAGGTCTTGTCAGCGGCCCAGTGGTCGAGCACCGCGCGCTCCACGGCGGGCAGATCCGGACTCGCCGGGACGCCGGTCGCGTCGGTGTGCTTCGGGTAGCTCATCGGTGGTCAAATCTCCTCGGGCAGTCATGGACTGCGAGGACGAGCTTTCGCCCGCGGTACCACCTCGCTTGACACCCTGGTACGGGCGCCCGCTTCGTTCTCCGGCAGGGGTGCGGGCCGGTCCGCCCGGTTCTACTGGGGCGGTCACGCCCGTTCTTCCGGTGGCTCCCCGGTGATGGCCGGATCTGTGCCGAATTCTCGTCAATGATACCGGGCCGACGATACCGGGCCCGCCCGGATTCCCTGCACCGGATTACCGTTGCGGGAACCAGAGACCCAACTCGCGCTTGGCCGACTCAGGCGAGTCGGAGGCGTGCACCAGGTTATCGCGGTTCGACAGCGACAGGTCGCCCCGGATCGTCCCGGCGGCCGCCTTGCGCCCGTCGGTGGCGCCGATCATGGTTCGGACGACCTCGATGACCTCGTCGCCGGCCAGGATGAGCGCCACCAGCGGCCCGCTCGTCATGAACTGTTTCAGCGGCGGGTAGAACGCCTTCTCCACATGATCGGTGTAGTGCTGGTCGGCCAGTTCCGCATCCATCGTGCGCAGCTCCATCGCCTCGACGAGCAGACCTTTGCGCTCGAACCGGCCGAGAATCTCGCCGACGAGACCACGACGCACGGCATCGGGCTTGATGAGCACGAGCGAGCGCTCGAGACCGGTGGTGGACACGGGAACCAATCCTCCTGGGCAGGTAGGCGGCAGGGTAAGCGACTGGGCGGATGGGCGGGCCGGCCGACACGCCGGTGCGGCACACCGGGGTTGTCAGCCTATCGGTACCGTCAGCGCGGCGAAGCGGCAACGGGCACCTTCCGCCCGGCGGGCGCGGCAGCCTAGCCTGACGGGAACCCCGGGAGGTCCACAGTGGCGAACCAGAGCGGCCGGCCCATTGCCCCCGCCCGCAAGCTGATGGCTGCGGTGCTGGGCACGATCGGCGCTTTCGTGATGGTGTATGGACTGGGCATGACCAGCTGGTCGATCGTCGTACTCGGCCTGGTCCTGGTCGCCCTCGCCATCGTGCTCGCCATGGTCAACATCGTCCGGCGCGGCGCCCGCGCCTGGGTGGCCGGCACGGTCGAGGTGAAGGCGGTCTCGCAGCCCCCGTTGTCGTCCGTGTACGGCCGCGCCGAGCTGTCGGTGCTGGTGATCGCCCCCGGCCTGCCGATCCAGGAGGTCACCATCCGGGACCCCCGGGTGCCGGTCGAGAAATGGCCGCTTGCGGGCGACACTCTGCCGGCGACCGTGGACGTCGACAACATGCGCCGGGTCCGGATCAACTGGGACGAAGCGCCCAGCCGGGCCGACTCGCCGGTCATGAACCCGCCACCCCCGGCGTACGACCTGGTCGACGATGACATCCGCGACGACGACCTGCAGCCCGATGACGTGGGCCCGCTGCCCTGGGCGACGTCGCCGGACCCGCCCCGCGGCACGATCGTCGAAGGCGAACTGGTCGGCGTCGACGACGCCCCGCCCCCGCTGCCCCGCCGCGCAAAGATCCGGCAGCCCGGCAGCCACCCCAGCCCCCACCCACACGCCGCAACAGCCACGGTCGACCCCGAAACCTTCGAATCATTCGATACGCCCGGCGACCTCCCGACCGCACAGCCCACTCCCCCGCAAGCGGCTGCCGCCCCGACCGCCAGTCCCACCTCTCCCCCCGCCCAGCCCGGCGACCTTTCCGCGGGCGCGGACGCCGATGACGAAGCGAGCGCCACCGCTGAAACCACCACTCGTCGCGGATCCGCAACGGCCGGCGCCCCTCCCGAAGACGCCTCGCCGACCACCGCCAGACCAGACACCGCCAGCCCGGATGCGCCGGTTGGCGACGGCGGCGCTGCGGTCGGCCCTCAGCCCCGTGATCACAGTCGGGAAACCGACCAGCCCGGTGACCACAGTCAGGAAACCCACCAGCCCGGTGACCACAGTCAGGAAAGCGCAGCCGGTCGCAGCGCGACGGCGGCTGCTAGTGCCGCTAATGCCGCTGGTGCCGGCTTTGTCGCCGGAGCCGGGCAGGCGGCTCGCTCCGACGATGCGCCACGACCGGCCCACACCTATGCGGAGCCGACGCCGGTCCGCCCCTACACCGCGCCCCGCCCCGAGACGTCCGCGGCGGCAACGCCATCGCCCCTGAGCCCCCCGGCGAAGCCCGTGCCCGTACCGGCGATCGACCGCGACCCCGACATCGATCTGCCTCTGGACGGAGACCCGGAGCCCGCACCGGAAAACGCAACCCCCGCCGCCCGCGAAGCCCTGGCCGAAGGCCTCATCGCCGCCCCGCCCAACGAGCCGCCACCGCCGGCCGCCAAAGCCCCCCGGCCCCGAATCCCCCAGCCACAGACCCAAACCCCCCCGCCCCC
>JAVHVY010000461.1:0-4313 GCA_032160305.1 Actinoplanes sp. | reverse complement strand
GGCGGCGCGGGACGGCCCAGCAGGGTGCCCCGCCCGTCCGGCAGCCCTGGCCAGCGCGGGGGCGGCTTCCCCGGCGGCGGCATGTTCGCCAAGCCCGCCGACGTCTCGCAGGACACCTGGGACAAGGCCCAGTCCGCGTGCGCGTCGGTGCGGCCCAGCTTCGGCGCGGGCGGCCGGGGCCCCGGCGGCGGCAACGGGGCGAACGCCGCCTACCGCAACTGCATGCAGCAGCACGGCGTCACGATCGGCCAGGGCACCGCGGTGAACACCGCCGACCCGGCGTACGTCAAGGCCGAACAGATCTGCAAGGTGCTGCGCCCCACGGCCAGTGCCTCCCCGACCACCTGAGCGGCTATCGGTCCGGCCGCGCTGCTCAGGTCCGCGGCAGGGCGGCACGTCACCGAGGTTCCCGGCGAACCGCAGCGACCAGCCTTCCGGTACGCGCACAGCCGGCCCACCAGCAGATCCGGGCTGCGCGCAGATTCCACACGCAAACCGCTCAGCCGGAACCGCCGGCGTCCGATTCTTGGGGCCGACATCAGCACCACCCGAGGAGACGTCATGTCCCGCAGCACCAGCACCGGCGGTTGCTGAGATGGCCGCCTACCCGGACCTCGCCTACTCGATCACGACCCAGCTGTTCGGCCCGGACTCGCCCGTGCCGGGCTGGGCCTGGGCCGCCGTGCTGGCCATGATCTTCTGGGGCCTGCTGGTGGCGAGCCGGGAGGAGAACCAGCAAGACCGCCCGCCGCGCCACGATCCCTGACCGCGTCGGCCGACGGTTCGTGCCGACGATCAGGGCCGGTCGGCGACCAGCACCGCGCCGTGGTGCAGCGACCGGGCGTGCCGGACCGCCATCGGCAGCGCCCGGGCCAGGTCGACCAGGTCGTCCTCGCGGATGACGGCGTAGCCGTGCCGGGCGAGCAGGGCGGACATCGCCGCCGGCGTCCAGGTCGACCGCAACGGCTCCTTCGCCCAGACGCTGGGCCGGCCGGTGGACGCCATCAGCAGCCGCGCCAGCACCTGGCCCAGACTCGTGAAGCCGCCGGGCAGCTGGAAGTTGACGATCAGTCGGCTGCCCGGTCCGGAGCACCCGGCGATCGCGGCGGCGGTGGCGGCCACCTGCGCCCGGGTCAGGTACGGCACGACGCCCTCCCAGACCCAGGTGGTGGCCGGCTCGGCGCGGTGCCCGTGGGCGGCCAGCGCCTCGGCGAGCGAGTCGTGGCCGAAGTCCGCCGGCACGAAGATCGGCGCAACGCCCGGCAGGCCCGCCGCGCGGTCCCGTTTGTCCTGCTGGCTGGCCGGCTGGTCGACCTCGAAGACCCGTACGCCGGCGAGCTCCGGCATCCGCCAGGCCCGGCCGTCCAGCCCGGCGCCCAGAATGACCAGCTGGGGGCTCGGGTGGGCGCGTATGGCGTCGTCGATGGCGACGGTGCGGGGCACGATCGCCTCGGAGCTGGCACGCACCGACTCGTAGTCGACCCGCTGCGGCCACGGCTGGGGGGCGACCCCGTCGCGGACCGCCTGGACGACCGTGCGCTCGTCGGGGCGCAACAACTCGACCGCCGTCGGATCAGCGAAGCGACCGGCGGCGATGAGCCCGTCCGCGGCCGCGCGGCCCTGGCAGACCAGCACGGCGGTGCGGCTCGGCGTCGCTGTCCTCGGCATCGGTTCCCTCCCTCGGTTCGGGGCATCACTCGGGTCGGGGCATCACTCGGGTCGGGGTATCAGGAGTGCGACTCGACGGTAGTGCCGCCCACGGGTAGACACCGCTGACACCTGTCATTAGGTCGATTCGCGGATCACCACGCGGGAGAGCACCGGGCCGGGGCGCTCCGGGGCGGGGCGACCGGCGATGACGTCGACGATCGTGGCGGCCAGGTGTTCGGCGACCTGGGTCTGGTCGGTGGCGATCGTGCTCAGCGGCGGCTCGCAGAGCCGGGCGGGCGGGATGTCGTCGACCCCGATCACGGCCAGGTCGCCGGGCGCGGCCAGGCCGCGGACCCGCATCCCGGCCAGCACGGCCAGGGCGACCTCGTCGTTGTAGGCGCACACCCCGGTCACCTGCTCGGCGTGCCAGGCCGCGACCGCGTCAGCCGCCGCGGCCGGCTCCAGCGCGACGGTCCGGACCACCGGCGGCGGCAGGCCGGCGGCCGCGCAGGCGGCGCGTACGCCGTCCAGCCGGGGCTCGGCGAAGATCGCCACCCGCGGGTCGTCGGGGTAGGCGTACCCGAGACGGTTGTGCCCGGTCGTGGCCAGGTGCTCGGCCTGCAGCCGCCCGACGCGCTGTTGCGGCACCTCCAGCTCGCGCCGTCGCTCGCGGGAGACGCCCAGCAGGGCGACCAGCGGGGCCACCCCGGCGGCCCGCATCGCGACGATCTCTTCGTCGCTGATCTCCTCGAAGGCCAGCACCGCGGCCGGAGTCAGCGCTTTCCAGATGGCGGCCACCGGCCGGTCGGCGCGGGTGGACGGATGGGCCACAAAGGTCATGCCATGCCGGGCCAGGGCGGCCGAGAGGTGGCTGAGCAGCGTGCCGACCTCCTGGCCGACCGGCCAGTCCGGTAGCAGGCAGAGCACCACGTCGGAGCGGCCCGAGCGCAGGGTCCGGGCGGCCGCGCTGGGCGCATAGTCGAGGCGGGCGGCGGCGTCGAGGACGCGGCGGCGGGTTTCCGGCGGGATGGTCTGGTGGGGCGTGTCGTTGAGCACATAGCTCACGGTGGCCCGGGAGACGCCGGCCGCGCGGGCGACGTCGGCGCTGGTCACCCGGCGCAGCTGTGCCTCCATGAACAGCCGTCCTCTCCGGCCGCGGCCTTGCGATCTCGACTTCCCCGGGTCTACCTTACTGACACGCGCAAGTTACACGTGTCAGTAATTCTCGGCAAGGAAGGTCCGGAACGATGACCGACTACGAAGTCCTGATCAAGTCCCTCGACCTCGCCACCAGGATTTCTCTGCTGACCGGCGCTACCGCCTTCACCCTGGCCGCCGAGCCGTCGATCGGCCTCGGTGAGCTGCGCCTGTCCGACGGGCCGACCGGCGTGCGGGGCCTGAAGTTCAGCGGCGGCCGCACGGTCACCCTCTTCCCCAACGCGACCCTGCTGGCCAGCGCCTGGAGTGAGGACAGCGCGTACGAGGTGGGCCGGCTGCTCGCCGAGGAGGCGATGGCCCAGCGGATCCACGTCGTCCTCGGCCCGACCATCAACCTGCACCGCTCCGTGCTCGGCGGCCGGCTCTTCGAGGCGTACTCGGAGGATCCGCTGCTGACCGGCAAGCTGGCCGCCGCCTACGTGCGCGGCATGCAGGACAGCGGTGTCGGCGCCTGCCTCAAGCACCTGGTCGCCAACGAGTCCGAGACCGACCGCAACACCGTCGACAGCGTGGTCGACGAGGCCACCTTGCGCGAGCTCTACCTGCTGCCGTTCGAGATCGCCGTCGCCGAGGGCGACGCCTGGTCGATCATGGCCGCCTACAACGATGTGAACGGTGTGGCCGCCACTGAGCAGAACCACGTGAACAACGAGGTGGTCAAGGGCGAGTGGGGCTATTCCGGCCTGATCATGTCGGACTGGTTCGCCACCAAGACCGCCGGGCCGGCCGCCGCGGGCGGGCTCGACCTGGTGATGCCCGGCCCGAGGGGCCCGTGGGGCGACGCGCTGGTCGCCGCCGTGCGGTCCGGCGAGGTCGACGAGGCCGTGATCGACGACCACCTGCGCCGCCTGCTGGTGCTGGCCGACCACACCGGCGCACTGGGCGCGGCGCGCGGCTACCCGGCCGACCTGCCCACCCCGGCCGACGCCGTCCGCAAGGAGCAGCTCACCCGGCTCGCCGCGAGCGGCATCACCGTGCTCAAGAACGACGACTCGACCCTGCCGCTGGACCGGGCGCAGACGGTCGCGCTGATCGGCCGGCATGCGCTGGAGACGATCGACATGGGTGGCGGCTCGGCCCAGGTCAATCCGCCGTACCAGGTCAGCGTCGCGCAGGGCCTGAGCGAGCTGCTCGGCGACGCGGTCACCACGGTCGACGGGGTCGAGGTCCGCACCCGGCCGGTGCCCGCCCGGGGCGGCTTCCTGGTCGACCCGAAGACCGGCGAGACCGGCGTGCGGATCACCCTTCTCGACGCCGGCGGCGAGATCCTCGAGGTCCGGCACTCCGCGAACGCGACCACGATGGTCGGCCTGGACGACGACTTCACGGGCACGGTCGCCACGGTCGTCCTGCACGGCCGGATCACCGGCTCCGGGCGGGTCGAGCTGGGGGCGATGGGCGTCGGCGAGTGGCGGGTCCGGGTGGGCGACACCGAGCTCGGGTAC
>JAVHVY010000436.1:0-12617 GCA_032160305.1 Actinoplanes sp. | reverse complement strand
GCGGTGGTGACCGTGCCGGCCAAGCGGCCCGGGGCCTGGTGATTCTGCCAGTACAGGTTGGTGTGGGCGATGACCTTGTCCGGGGTCGGCGCGCCGTACGCGGAGAGATCCTCGGTCGTGTGGGCGTCGGCCACCAGGGTCGCGTCGTAGCCGCGCACGATAGCGCCGTGCAGGGTCGAGCGGATGCACTCGTCGGTCTGCGCGCCCGCGACATCCGGGCCGCGCACACCTTGCGGCCCGGCCGCGACGACGTCCGTGCCGTGAACGTGACACCGTCTGGTCGCCTACCGTCGCGGACCGCAAGGGAATCCCCCGTTGCCGGCACCCCGGCGGACGAATCATGCTGATCGATATCATTTCCTTCGACCAGCTAGGACGGCAGATGCTTTCCAGACTGTTGACCGGCGTTCTCGTCGTGGCCGGACTGGCGGTGCCGGCGACCCCGGCCGCCGCGGCCGCCGCCGACCCCATCCGGACGCCGGCCACCCCGGCCTACACGATCTCGCTGACCAGCGACGCCACCGGCGTGCGTTGGACAGGCCACGAGAGCGTGTCGTTCAGCAACCCGTCGGCGACCCCGCTGACAGAGGTCTACCTGCGGCTCTGGGACAACTACCACGGCAGTTGCCCGTCCACGCCGATCACGGTCAGCCAGGTCACCGGCGGCACCGCCGGCGCGCTCGAGGTCGGCTGCACCGCGCTGAAGATCACCCCGCCGGCGCCGATCGCGGCGGGTGGCACGGCGACGATCGGCTTCGACCTGTCGATCGTCATCCCCACCGGGGTGGACCGCTTCGGCCGCGACGGCAGCTACAACTTCATCGGCAACGCGTTGCCCGTGCTCGCGGTCCGCGACGGCCTGGGCTGGCACCTGGACCCGTACACCAACAACGGCGAGTCGTTCTACGCGCTGGCCAGCAACTACGACGTGACGCTTGACCACCCCACGTCGGTGCTCGTGCCGGCGACCGGAACGTCGACCGACACCGCCGGCTCGGCCGGGCGCACGGTCACCCACGCCGTCGGCAAGCAGGTCCGGGAGTTCGCCTGGGCGGCCGGACCGTTCACGAAGATCTCCGGCACGACCGCGGGCGGCGTGAAGGTCAACGTCTACTCGGTGTCGAGCATCTCCAGCCGGAGCGCCACCTCGATGCTCAGTACCGCCACCGCGGCCCTGGACGCGCACGCCAGCCGCTTCGGTGCCTATCCGTACGGTGAGGCCGACGTCGTGCTCGACAACGGCTTCTGGTTCGGCGGGATGGAGTACCCGGGCTTCGTGCTCGACCTGGTCAACACCACCGCGCTGGCACACGAGCTGGGCCACCAGTGGTTCTACGGCATCGTCGGCGACGACGAGTACAACTCGCCGTGGCTGGACGAGGGCTTCACCGACTACGCCACCGACCTGTACTTCAACAAGACCGGGTCGGGCTGCGGGATCAGCTGGCAGTCGTCGGCGGAGAAGCTGACCAACTCGATGGCGTACTGGGACGCGCACTCAAGCCGCTACAGCACGGTCGTCTACGGCTACGGTAAGTGCACACTGCACGACCTGCGCCGGCTGATCGGCACGACCGCGATGACCAACCTGCTCATGTCGTACGCCGCGGCGCACTGGTACGGCATCTCGACGGTCGCCGACTTCAAGGCCGCCGCGCAGGCCGCCGCCGGCTCGACCGACCTGACGTCGTTCTGGACGTCGCACCGCGTCGAGGGCTGACGGATCGAACGCGAAAGGGCCGCCGGGACCCACGAGGTCCCGGCGGCCCTTTCCGGTGCCGAGACCGGATCAGCCCGGTCGCCGGTAGCCCGCGATCGGATCCCCGCCGATCGGGGCCATCCGCACAAAGTCATCCGTGTGCGGAGCGTGCACGACCATTCCCCCGCCGATGAAGATGGCGACGTGGTGCAGGCTCGGGGGGAAGTAGAAGACGAGGTCACCGGGTTGCAGGTCGCCGGCGCTGACCGGCCTGCCCTCGCTCCACTGGTCCTTCGTGTAGTGCTCCAGATGTACGCCCACACTGGCCCAGGCCGCTTTGGTCAGGCCGGAGCAGTCGTAGCTGTTCGGCCCATCCGACCCGAAGACGTAGGGCTTGCCGATCAGTGAGCACGCTTTCCGCGCCGCCCGGCCGCCCTTGTTGTTCGCATAGGTGACCGGGCACGGCCCGGTCCGCAGCGCGCCCTTGGCGGCGGACGAGCCGTACGCCCTGATCCGCAGCTTCTGCAGGCCGTCGATCTTCTTCTGGATGTCCTTCTTCTGCTGTGCGAGCTGCGCGTCGCGGGCCGCCACCCCCTTGGTCAGCGTGTCGAGGTCACGCTTGTCGGAGGTGAGCTTGTCGCGCAGGTCGGCGACGTCGGCGATCGACTCGCGCTGGTGGCGGGCAAGCTGATCGAGATAGGTCAGCTTGTCGGCCAGCCCGGTCGGGGAGCCGCTCATCACCATCGCGGTCATGGCGTTCGGCGCGCCCTGCATGTAGACCTCGCCGGCCATGTTGCTGACCTGCGAGATGGCCAGGTCCACCTGCAGTTGCAGGGGGATCAGCCGAGTGGTGAGCCGCTTCTGCCTGGTCCGGTTCTTCAACAACTGGCTGTGCACATTGTTGTACTGCTCGATGATCGGTTCCAGATCGTTCCACTGCTTGTCGATCTGGGACTCGATGCTGGACGGGGACGGTGTGGCGTGCGCAGCGGTCGGGCTCAGGAGAATGCCCACTCCGGCGACGGCGCATAGCAGGCTGCGCAGAATTGCGACGCCGCGCGCCTCAATCCGTTTCACGTAGTGCGGTGTCCTTTCTTCCCTCGGCCGCCGACCGGGTTAGCTGACGGGTTCGGGCGGGAAGTGCGCCCGGGCCGCAAGGATCCGCGGCGTTACCCCGAGGGACTGGATCCCCGGCTCGCTGTGCACGATGAGGCGGTGGCCCGGAAGGTCGCCCGGGGATCGGGCGATGGGGGACTGCCGAGCCGGTGCGAGACTACTCCCGATCAACGGGGGAATCGAAGCGGGCGTTATGGTAAAACTCGCTGCATACCGCTACTGACTCAACGTAACTGCATCGCGAATTGCAGTGGCCGGCCGGCCAATCCCGGTCCAACCAGGACACGACCATGATCAAGGCGCCCACCGCCGAGATTAGCGCTCCCCGCGCGGGCCCCGACCGGGAGCGCCGCGGCATCCATCCCGTCAGTCTGCGGCGCCCGTTGGTCAGTAGCGCCGCTTGAGCACCACCATCGTGTGGGCGCCGGCGGTAAGGGTGCTGCCGGCCTTGCTGGTCCGCTTGCGGGCGGCCAGCAACGGGTCGGCGGTGTCCACGACCGTCTCCCAGCCCCGGCCGTAGCTGCGGTCGGGCAGGGTGAAAGCCGCCGGCTCGCCGAGCGGGTTGAACAGCACGAGGAACGAGGCGTCGACGATCGGCTCGCCCAGCGCGTCCCGCTCCGGGATGCCGTCGCCGTTGAGGAAGACGGCCATCGTGGTGGCGCTCGGGGCGTTCCAGTCGCCATCGGTCATCGGCGCGCCGTCCAGCCGCAGCCAGGCGATGTCCGGCAGCTTGTGGTCGCCGACCGGCTCGCCGGTGAAGAAGCGGCGCCGGCGAAACAACGGGTGCTCGGCGCGCAGCCGGGTCAGCGACGCGGTGAAGCGGGTCTGCACGTCGTGGTTGCGGGCGTCCGCCCAGTCGACCCAGCTGATCTCGCTGTCCTGGCAGTAGACGTTGTTGTTGCCGTGCTGGGTGCGGCTCAGTTCGTCGCCGTGCGAGATCATCGGCACGCCCTGTGACAGCAGCAGGGTGGCCAGGAAGTTGCGCTTCTGGCGTTCGCGCACGGTGTTGATCGCCGGGTCCTCGCTCGGGCCTTCCACGCCGCAGTTCCAGGACCGGTTGTGGCTCTCACCGTCGCGGTTGTCCTCGCCGTTGGCGTCGTTGTGCTTGTCGTTGTAGGACACCAGGTCGTTGAGGGTGAAGCCGTCGTGCGCGGTGACGAAGTTGATCGAGGCGATGGGGCGGCGGCCGTCGATCTCGTACAGGTCGGACGAGCCGGTGAAGCGGGAGGCGATCTCGCCCAGGGTGCCGTGCTCGCCGCGCCAGAAGTCACGGACCGTGTCACGGTACTTACCGTTCCACTCCGTCCACAGCGGCGGGAAGCCACCGACCTGGTAGCCGCCGTCACCGACGTCCCACGGCTCGGCGATCAGCTTCACCTGGCTGACGATCGGGTCCTGATTGACCAGGTCGAAGAACGCGGCCAGCCGGTTCACCTCGTGGAACTCGCGGGCCAGGGAGGCGGCCAGGTCGAAACGGAAGCCGTCGACGTGCATGTCGGTGACCCAGTAGCGCAGCGAATCCATGATCAGCCGCAGCGACTCGTGGTGCCGCACGTTCAGGCTGTTGCCGGTGCCGGTGGTGTCGTAGTAGTACTGCTTGTCCTCGTCGACCAGCCGGTAGTACGCCGGATTGTCGATGCCCCGGAAGGACAGCGTGGGCCCGAGGTGGTTGCCCTCGGCGGTGTGGTTGTAGACCACGTCCAGGATGACCTCGATGCCGGCCCGGTGCAGGGCCTTGACCATGCTCTTGAACTCCTGCACCTGGTCGCCGGGCCCGTTGAAGGACGAGTAGCCGTTGTGCGGGGCGAAGAAACCGATGGTGTTGTATCCCCAGTAGTTCGACAGGCCGCGTTCGACCAGGCCGCCGTCGTGCACGAACTGGTGCACCGGCATCAGCTCGACCGCGGTCACGCCCAGCTGCTTGAAGTGCTCGATCATCTTCGGGTGGGCCAGCCCCGAGTACGTGCCGCGGACGTCCTCGGGCACGTCCGGATGCCGCTCGGTCATCCCCTTGACGTGCGCCTCGTAGATGACCGTCTCGTGGTACGGCACCTTCAGCGGCCGGTCGTTGGACCAGTCGAAGAACGGGTTGATCACCACCGAGCGCATCGTGAACGGCGCCGAGTCGTCCCCGTTGAACGACGCCGGGTCCCCGAAGCGGTACGAGAACATCGCCTCGTTCCACTCGATCTTCCCGTCGATGGCCTTCGCGTACGGGTCGAGCAGCAGCTTGTTCGGGTTACAGCGCAACCCCTCGGACGGCTCGTAGCGGCCGTGCACCCGGTAGCCGTAGCGCTGGCCCGGGCCTACCCGGGGCAGGTAGCCGTGCCAGACCAGCGCCTCGCGTTCGGGCAGCTCGATCCGGGTCTCGGCGCCCGCGTCGTCGAAGAGGCACAGCTCAACGCGGTCGGCGACCTCGGAGAACAACGCGAAATTCGTTCCGCCGCCGTCGTAGGTCGCGCCCAGCGGATAGGGGTTGCCCGGCCAGATCTTCATGCGGCCCAGTTTCCCCGACCGGGTGTCCGCGAACCATGCCCGGGTGCGGGAGACGACACTCACCGTGCCGCCGCCGACAGCGCGGTGGCCGGTCGCGCGGGCACCTTCGTACGCACACCTTCTGCCATGTGACGACTGCTACCCCGCAGAAACCGCACCATGCCAGGGTTATCGAGGTAAAACTGACCCGGTGTCAGAGCTCAGCCCCCGCCGCCGTCGACTGATCCTCGCGATCTGCTGCCTTAGCCTGTTCATCGTGGCGCTGGACGTCACGATCGTGAACATCGCGCTGCCCGCCCTGCGTACCGATCTGGGCGCCTCGACCGCCGGGCTGCAGTGGGCCATCGACGCGTACACCCTGGTCCTGGCCAGTCTGCTCATCCTGGCCGGCAGCACGGCCGACCGGATCGGCCGGCGCCGCACCTTCCAGGCCGGCCTGGCGCTGTTCAGCATCGGCTCGCTGCTCTGCAGCGTCGCCCCAGGCCTGGGCTGGCTGATCGCCTTCCGGATGATCCAGGCGGTCGGCGGGTCGATGCTCAACCCGGTGGCCATGTCGATCATCACGAACACCTTCACCGAGCCGCGCGAACGGGCCCGCGCGATCGGTGTCTGGGGCGGCGTCGTCGGCCTCAGCATGGCGCTCGGACCGCTGCTCGGCGGCGTCCTGGTCGGCTCGCTGGGCTGGCGCTCCATCTTCTGGATCAACGTACCGGTCGGGCTGGCCACGTTCGTGCTGGCGGCGATCTTCGTGCCCGAGTCGAAGGCGCCGCACCCGCGGCGCATCGATCCGGTCGGGCAGGTGCTGGTCCTGATCACGCTCGCCGCCGTGATCTACGGCATCATCGAGGGTCCGGACGCCGGATGGGGCTCGGCGGAGATCGTCGGCTGCTTCGTGCTCGGCGCAGTCGCCCTCGCGGCCCTGCTCGGCTACGAGCCGCGCCGCGAGGCACCCCTGCTCGACCTGCGGTTCTTCCGCAGCGCCCTGTTCAGCGGCGCGACGGTGATCGCCGTCTGCGCGTTCGGCGCCCTGTCCGGCTTCCTCTTCCTGACCACGATCTTCCTGCAGGAGGTACGCGGCATGTCGGCCCTGCACGCCGGCCTCTACCTGCTGCCGATGGCGGGGATGATGGGGATCTTCGCCCCGATCTCCGGCCGGCTGGTCGGCGCCAGGGGCACCCGGCTGCCCCTGGTCGTGGCCGGCGGCGCGATCGCGGTGGCGATGCTGCCGCTGACCCGGCTGCGGGTGGACACTCCCGATCCGGTGCTGGTCTTCTCGTTCGTCCTCTTCGGCCTCGGCTTCGGCCTGGTCAACGCCCCGATCACGAACACCGCCGTCGCCGGCATGCCGCGCAGCCAGGCCGGGGTGGCGGCGGCCATCGCGTCGACGTCGCGGCAGGTCGGCGGTTCGCTCGGGGTCGCGGTGATCGGTGCGGTGGTGGTCTCCCGGGTGTCCGGCCCGGTGGCCACCGGCTTCGCCGCGGCCAGCCGGACCGGTTGGTGGATCGTCTTCGGCTGCGGCCTGGCGGTCCTCACGCTGGGCCTGCTGACGACCGGCCGCTGGGCCCAGCAGACCGCCGAGCGTACGGCGTCAGCCATGCTCGCCCCGGCCCCCGCGCCTGACGTCGCGGCTGGCACGAAAGCGTGATCTGCCCGACCCCGGCGGGTCCCTGGCGTTCACCTCGACACCACAGGCACCTCGACCCGGTTCAGCTACCCGGCGCGACGGCGTAACCTGCATCCGTTGACGCCGGAGGAGGGCCGAGTGGCCGAAGCGGGGCTCGTCGACCGGCTGCGGCACTGCGCTCTGCTCTACGACGGGACGGAGCAGTACCTGGCGGCCGCGGTCGCCTTCGCCGCCGCCGCCGACGCCACCGGCGCGGCGGTGCTGGTCGCGGTGCCGTCCGATCGGCTCGCGCAGCTGCGGGAGGTGCTGCCCGGCGACGGGAGTGTCGAGTTCGCCGACATGGCGGTGGCCGGGCGCAATCCGGGACGGATCCTGCCGTGGCTGCTGCTGCCGTTCGCCGCCGCGCACCCCGGCCGGCCGATCGCGGTGCTGGGCGAGCCGGTGTGGCCTGGCCGCACCTCGTGGGAGTATCCCGCCTGCGCGGTACACGAGGCCCTGGTCAACGTGGCCTTGGCCAGTCACACGGCCCGCCTGCTGTGCCCGTACGACGTGGCCGGGCTGGACCCGGCGGTTGTGGCCGACGCGGCGGGGACGCACCCGATGCTGCAGGACCGGGCGGGAGAACGGGCCAGTCCGGCGTACGCGGATCCCTTGTCCTTGATCGATGCGCTGAACGTCCCGTTGCCGGCACCGCCGGCAGCCGCTGCCGTCCGGGGCTACGCCCAAGCTGACGAATTGTCGCAAGTGCGAAGCTTCGTGGCGGGAATCGCGGCCGCCGCGGGGCTCGGACCCGATCGGATCTACCACCTCACGGTCGCCGTCAACGAACTGACCACCAACACCGTCGCGCACACCGGCGGCCCTGGCCGGATCGCGGTGTGGTGCGAGGCGGACGTGCTCGTCTGCCAGGTGAGCGACTCCGGCCGGCTGGCCGATCCGCTCGCCGGGCGGATCCCGCGGCCGGCCGACGCGCCGGGCGGGCGCGGCCTGCTGATCGTCAACGAACTGTGCGACCTGGTCCGGCTGCACACCGGGCCGCAGGGCACCGACATCCGCCTGCACGTGTGCCTGCCGACCGCCGGCCGGTGAACCGGATGGCCCCGGGAGCCGTGTTTCATACTGTCTGTCCGCCAACGGCACCGCACAGAAGGACCCGCGTCTTGTCGATCATCACGAAGTCCCGCCCCCAGCCCGCCGGCGAGCCGGCCGCCGACAGCCCGGCCGAGCCGCGTGCCGGGAGCCGCAAGCGCCGGGTCGCGAGCCTGGCGCTAACCGTTCTGGCCGCCGCTCTCGTGCTCTTCGCCCTGCTCGCGCCGAACCAGCCGGTGCTGTTCACCGACGCCGCGTTCCTGCGGCTGCCGGTCGAGGCGATCGTGCTGACCGGCCTCTTCCTGGTCCTACCGGCCCGCCCGCGCGGCTGGGTGGCATTGTCGCTGGGCGTCCTGCTCGGCCTGCTGACCATCGTGAAGATGCTCGACGTCGGTTTCTGGACCTTCCTCAACCGGCAGTTCGACCTGGTCGCCGACTGGCCGCTGCTGGACGACGGGCTCAATTTCGTCAAGGACACCTTCGGTACGGCCGGCCAGATCGGGGCCGTGATCGTGGCCACGCTGCTGGCCCTCGGCGCGCTCGTGCTGACCGGCCTGGCGATGCGCCGGCTGGCCGCGCTGATCGGCCGGCACCGCCGGGCCGCGACCGGCGCCGGCGCCGTCGCCGCGGTCGCCTGGGTGGCGCTGTTCGCCCTCGGCGCCCAGATCACGCCCGGCCTGCCGGTCGCCTCGACGAGCGAGGACGACTTCGTGCACGACCGCGTGATCCTGGTACGCGAGGGCCTCGCCGACAAGAAGGCGTTCGTGAAGGCCATCGACGTGGACAGCTTCCGCACGGTCCCGGGCAACCAGCTGCTGACCGGGCTGGCCGGCAAGGACGTCGTCATCTCGTTCGTCGAGAGCTACGGACGCTCGGCGCTGGAGGACCCGGTGCAGGCCGCCCAGGTCGACCCGGCACTGGCCACCGGCGCGCGGCAACTGGCCGCCGCCGGCTTCGCCGCCAAGAGCGGCTTCCTGACCTCGCCGACCTTCGGCGGCTACAGCTGGCTGGCGCACTCGACCCTGCAGTCCGGCCTGGAGATCGACACCCAGATGCGATACCGCGGCCTCGTCAGCACCTCCCGGCAGACCCTGACCAGCTCCTTCGCCAAGGCCGGCTGGAACACCGTCGCCGTCGAGCCCGACAACACCTACACCTGGCCCGAGGGCACGTTCTACGGCTACCAGCGCGTCTGGGACCTGCGCAACCTGGGCTACCAGGGCCCGCACTTCAGCTGGTCGACGATGCCGGACCAGTACACGCTCGCCCAGTTCCAGAAGGACGAGTACGGCAAGGTCGGGCGCGGTCCGCTGATGGCCGAGGTGACCCTGACCAGCAGCCATACGCCGTGGGCGCCGATACCGCAGCTGGTCGACTGGGACACGATCGGCGACGGCTCGCTCTACACCGCCCAGCAGAAGGCAGGCCTGAACCCGGCCGAGGTCTGGAAGGACCAGGCCCGGATCCGCACCGAGTACGCCAAGTCCGTCGCCTACTCGGTCGGCAGCCTGGTCTCGTGGGTGCAGAAATACGGCAAGGACAACCTGGTCCTGGTCTTCCTCGGCGACCACCAGGCATCGGCGAACGTGTCCGGACAGAACGCCACCCACGACGTGCCGGTAACGATCGTCGCCAAGGACCCGAAGGTTTTCGACAAGATCGCCTCCTGGGGCTGGCAGGACGGCTTGCACCCGTCCCCGCAGGCCCCGGTCTTCCCGATGAACCAGTTCCGCGACAAGTTCCTGACCGCATTCGGCTCCTGACCGCATTCGGCTCTGGACCGTGGACGGCTCTGGACCGTGGGCGGCTTGTCGACTCCTGGCCGTGGGCGGCTGCTGACCGCGGTCAGTCGTCGGCGACGAAGACCACCACGCAGTTCTGGCCGCCGAAGCCGAAGGCGTTGGCGGTCGCCGCCCGCACCGGGAGCTGCCGGGCTACGTTCGGGACGTAGTCGAGGTCGCACTCGGGGTCGGCGGTCGTCAGGTTGATCGTCGGCGGCACCACGCCGTCGCGGATGGCCAGCACGCTGACCATCGCGCCGGCCGCGCCGGCCGCCCCGAGCAGGTGCCCCATCATCGACTTCGGGCTGCTCACCGCGACCTGGTCGGCGACCTTGCCGAACGCCGCCCGGATCGCCGCGCTCTCGGTCCGGTCGTTGGCGCGGGTGCTGGTGCCGTGCGCGCAGATGTAGTCGATCTGCTCGGCCAGCACCCCGGAATTCGCCAGCGCCCGCTCGATCGCGGCCGCGGCGTAGGCGCCCGTCGGCTCCGGCGCGCTGACATGGAAGGCGTCGGCGGTGAGCGCACCACCGGCGACGGCCGCGTAGGTCCGGGCGCCGCGCCGCGCGGCGTGCTCGGCGGTCTCCAGCACCATGATCACCGAGCCTTCGCCGAAGACGAACCCGTCCCGCTCCGCGTCGAACGGCCGGCTCGCGGTGACCGGATCGTCGTTGCGCTTGGACAACGCCCCCATCGTGGACAGCCCGGTGAAGATGCTCTCGGTGACAGCCGCGTCGGTGCCACCGCAGATCACCACGTCCGCCTCGCCGCAGACCAGCAGGCGGCGGGCCTCGACCAGGGCGTACGTGCCGCTCGCGCAGGCCAGGGCGCTGGCGGTGACCGGGCCGTGCACGCCCAGGTCGATGGCGACCTCACAGGCCGGCATGTTGGTCAGCGACGACGCCACGAAATACGGGCTCAGCCGTCGGCCCGCGACGATCGACCGGGTGGCGTTCTCGATCGTGTCGAAGCCGGCCACGGCCGCGTTGATCACCACCGCGACCCGGGCGCTGTTCGACCCGTCGATGACCAGGCCCGCGTCGAGCACGGCTTCGCGGGCGGCGGCGACGGCGAACTGGGTGAACCGCGCCGACCGGCGCAACCGCTTGCCCTCGAGCACGTTCGCCGGATCGAAGCCGGTGACCTGCGCGGCGATCCGCGTCCCGAGTCCGGAGGCGTCGAAGGCGGTGATCGCCGCGACCCCGGACCGGCCGGCCAGCAGGGCCTGCCAGGTGGTCTCGCGATCCAGCCCGAGGGGCGTGACCGCGCCGATGCCGGTGATGACGACACGCTCGGCCATCGATGCCCTCCTTGTTACTCCCGGGTACACCTTAGGCCCGCACCTTGCGCACACAAGAGTCAGACGACGTACGCCAAGATCCGGCTGACGGTCCGGCTCCACCGTGAGGTCAGAATTGTCCAGCCACAGCCCGATCCGGGACGGGATTCTGGCAGGGTGGTGGGCATGGACCGCCACTCGATCTTCGAGGCCGCCGGCGGGGCGCCGGCATTCAGCGCCCTCGCCGCCGACTTCCACGCCCGGTGCCTCGCCGACCCGGTGCTCGAGCATCCGTTCTCGCACACCGGCAACCCGGAGCACGTGCAGCGGCTCGCCGACTACTGGGGCGAGGTGCTCGGCGGCCCGCCGGTGTATTCGCAGTCCCACGGCGGCCACGGCTATATGCTGCGCCTGCACGCCAACCAGGGCGCCGACGATGACCTCGGCGATCGCTTCGTGGCCTGCTTCGACGCCGCGATGGACGGCGCCGGCCTGCCCACGGACCCGGAGCTGCGCGCGTCGCTGCACGCCTACCTGAGATGGGCGACGGACGAGGTGATGACCTACTCCCCCGCGGACGCCGAGGTTCCGCCCGGCGAGCTACCGACTCCCCGCTGGAACTGGGACGGCCCACAACCCTGACCCTTCACCGGCAGCGCCCCGCGCCACGAGCGAGCCTTACCCACCGACCCGGCATCCCCGCTGCTCAAACCCGTCGTGGCCAGGGATTATATTGAGGTCGGCACCCTTCGCCCGGAGCCGCCCCAAGGTCTTGTGCACGAACGCCGATTGTGGACAACCGGCGCACGATGGCCCGACTGTGCCACGCTGAGTCGATGATCAGGCGAATCAAGGCATGTCTCAACGGTGGCCGGCGGGACGGCGAGCACCCCGCCGTTCCCGTGACGGCGGAGCAGTTGGCGGCCGCGGCCCAGGCCGCTGTCGTCGCGGGTGCGGAGGCGGTGCACATGCATCCCCGGGGCCCGGGCGGAGTCGAGTCGCTCGGCGCGTTCGATATCGGCGCCGCGGTGGCGGCGGTCCGGGCAGCCTGCCCGGGCACGCCCGTCGGGGTGTCGACCGGGCTGTGGATCACCGGCGGCGACGTCGCCCGGCGGCTCCAGCTGGTCACCTCGTGGGCCGAGCTGCCCGCCGCGGCCAAACCGGACTTCGCGTCGGCCAACGTCGGCGAGCCGGGCTTCGCGGACCTGGTCGCCGCTCTGGGCCCGGCGGGCATCGACGTGGAGGCGGGCGTGTGGTCGCCGGCCGACGTGGGGGTGCTGGCGGAGACCGGGGTTGCGGTGCTGCGCGTGCTGGTCGAGATCGTCGGCGCGGCCGTCTTCGACGCGATCGGCGCGGCCGACGCGATCCTGGCTCAGCTCGACGAGGCCCGGGTCAGCGGCCCCCGCCTGCTGCACGGCGAAGGGGACGCCTGCTGGCCGCTGATCGCCCACTCCGGCAGACTCGGCCTGGCGACCCGGGTCGGCCTCGAAGACACCCTGGTCAACCCGGACGGCAGCCCGGCGATCGACAACGCCG